>CAZIHY010000013.1:12454-31455 GCA_964539115.1 uncultured Oscillospiraceae bacterium | reverse complement strand
TTTGGTATGCGCTATTCCTGCTTATTCTCCCAAAAGCTGTTTTGCGGGCTGTGATCTTATGGAGCAGGCTATTGGAACCAGAGGCGGCAGGTTAACCGGATAAAACAAAAAACACTGAAAATATTGACTTTTCGGAAAATAAGTGTATAATAACTAAGCCTGTTCATGAAAACGGGCTATCCTTGCTCCCATTGTGGGGGCCACAAGTCCAGAAGGAGGTGCAAAAATGGCAAAAACAAGCGAAAAGTACGAGCTCATGTATATCATCAACCCCAACTTCAGTGAAGAAGAGACTGCGGCTGTTGTTGAGAAATTCAAGGCGCTTGTCGAGCAGAACGGCACACTTGACGAAATGGAGGAGATCGGTAAGCGCAAGCTTGCATACGAGATCAACTACCTTTCCGAGGGTTACTACGTCCTCGTCAAGTTCACCAGCGCTCCGGATTTCCCCGCGGAGCTTGACCGTGTCCTCGGCATTACAGACGGCGTTATGCGCAGCCTGATTACTCTGCGCGCAGAGTAAGGGGGATGCAGAATGCTTAATCACATCACCATTATGGGCCGCCTGACCGCTGACCCCGAGCTGCGTTACACGCAGAGCGGCGTTGCTGTCGCGTCCTTCCGCGTTGCGGTGGACCGCGACTATCAGCCCAAGGACGGCGGAGAAAAACAGACAGATTTCATCAGTGTCGTCGCATGGCGGCAGACGGGCGAGTTCGTCTCCAAGTATTTCAACAAGGGAAGCATGATAGTTGTCAGCGGTCGTTTGCAGATGCGCGACTGGACGGACAAGGAAGGCGGGAAGCGCACCACGGCGGAGATCGTCGCCGACAATGTCTATTTCGGCGAGACCAAGCGCAGCCGTGACGAGAACGCCGGCGCATACCGCGCGGCGGAGCCCCGCCAGAACAGCTACCAGCAGGGCGGTTACAGCCAGAACAATTATAACAGCTATAATTCCGGCTTTAACAGCGCGCCCTCCGGCGGCAGCGCCTTTGAAGAGCTTGACGATGGAGACGGAGAGCTCCCGTTCTAATTAAATTTACAGGAGGAAAAAGCCTTGGCTTTCGATCGTAACAAGAGTCGTAAGCGCAGGAAGGTTTGCCAGTTCTGCGTCGATAAGGCCACCTATATCGACTATAAGGACACCGCAAAGCTCCGCCGCTTCGTTTCCGAGCGCGGCAAGATCCTTCCCCGCCGCACTACCGGAACCTGCGCTCAGCATCAGCGCAATCTCACCGAGGCCATCAAGCGCGCCCGTCAGGTCGCCCTGATGCCCTACGTTATCGACTGATTATAAGTTAAAAAACAGGCGCCCAACCGGGCGCCTGTTTTATTCATATTTATCTTCTGAAGCTCTGGCCGGTCAGCAGCTTGCCGAGGATGCGGCCGTGGGTCATCGCCATGCCTATCATGTTTCCTCCGCTGGGGGTCGGATAGTACAGGAAATAGCGCCCGCCGAGGGTGTTGCCCGCGACGTAGAGGCCCGGTATTACGTTTCCGTCCTCATCCGTGACGTTCATATCGTTGTCCGTCGTAAGGCCGCTCGGGCACATCGCGTCGGAGTCGCCGGAAGGCCTTGCGTTAATTATCCTGCCGCCGTAGAAGGGAGGCTTCTCAATCGGTATCAGGGCCTTTTTGTCCTTGCCGTAATCCTCGTCGAAGCCGGCACGGCAAAGCTCGTTATAGCGCTCGACGCTCTTGAGCCAGCGGGCCTTGTCCTCTCCCTCGTAGCCGAGGTAATCGGCCAGCTCCTCAAGCGTGTTCGCGCCCCACATATGTCCCGTCTCGCGCTCGGAGGTTGAGAGGTTGCGCACGTCGTAGCCTTCCGCGCCGTGCTCGACAACGTGGGAGATGTCCTCCGTCGTCTGCTCGAGATATGCGGTCATGGCCATGTCCGGCATGCTGTGCTGTATGCCGTTTACCTTGAGGTATTCCAGCCAGTTGGAGTCGAATACCGTTGAGACCAGACCCTTGGGCTGGCGGTTGATCTGCGGGCCGATACAGTAGGTGTCCGACTCGTTGCAGAAGCGCTCGCCGCGCGCATTGAGGGTCAGGAAGGCTGTCATGCCGAAGAAGGGCGACGCATCGTTCGGCATCGTTGTGTCGCGCAGCGCAATCTCCATCTTGCCGCCCGCCCAGACGCACATTTTATGTCCTACATCTGAGGTGTTGCCGTTGGTCACACACACGCCGCGCTTTCCGACAAAGCGGGCATATTCGCCGTCGCTGTTTTTCGCGATGACGGCAGTCACACGGTCCCCGGTCTTTTCAAGGCAAACGCCGCTCCAGCCGCAGTGCCACTCAGCGCCCAGCTCGATAGAACGCTTGACAGAGAACATTTCGACCTCGGAGAGCCGGGAGTTGCCGTTTATTCTGACCTTTACGCCGCGCTCCGTTATGAGCTTGCCGCGGAACTGGAGAGTGCCGGCCCATGTCTTGTTGCCGCCGGTCACGACGGGGTATTCGTTATAATATGCCTGATGGATGTTGCACTGATCCTCGTCGAGAATGGTGCTGTCCTCAGGGATCAGGGACAGGACGTGGTCGAGCATCTCGCCCGAATTGCGCACGTACATGGATATCAGGCGCTGGTTGACCCTGTGGCAGCCGCAGCGGAAATACTCCTGTATTATCTCCATCTCGTCATAGGGGCCGAAGCCGCGGTCAATGAAGTATTTGGAGTTATAGGTTCCGATCTGTTCGCCCATCCAGCGGAGCTTTTCGACATCCGGCTGCTTTTCGACGACGATCACCTTTGCGCCGCCCTCCGCCGCGGCAAGAGCGCACTGTACGCCCGCGTGGCCCGCGCCGAGGACGACAATGTCCGCCTCATAGGTCGCGGTTATGAGGGAGGGATCTATTTCGGGGGCAGGGCCGGGCCAGCCGGGCTTGTTCTTGACATTGAGCCTCGAAGGGGGAGGCGCCATTTCAGCTTTCGGCTTATTATCCATAGGATCAATTCCTTTCTTGTTAAAAATATACAAAATATGCATCATTCGCATGCGTATCTTTAATTATATTAACATTTTCGGCAAGGCCGCGTCAAGGATTATAGATATGCATCATTCGCATAAGGGCATGTATTGGCCCGTTTTTATACTTCCTTAAAATATTTGCCGGCATCCACCTGGAGGAATTGGCCGTTGATGCGCGCAGAGTCGTCGCTTGCGAGGAACAGAACGGCCTTTGCAACTTCCCCGGCCTCCACGTTCGGCACGAAACTCTTGTTCTTGCGCTGCTCGAACGCGGCGTACTCCGGATCAAGAGTACCGTCGGGATCCGACAGGAGGCCGGAGCAGACGACGTTGCAGCGGATGGCGGGGTCTCCGGCATATTGAAGGGCGATGTTTCGCGTCAGTCCGACAAGGCCGTGCTGAGCCATCTCGTAAGCCGCGCCGCCTGCGCCGCCGAGACCGAGGAAGGAACCCACGTTCACACAGGCACCGAAGCCCTGCTCACGGAAAAGCGTGAACGCCTCTCGGCACATATAGAACACGCCGGTTTGACATTGCATGACGGTTTTTTCGTAAAGTTCGTCCGGAGTTGCAGCGGCTGGCAGCAGAGGACTGCTCTCAGGCGTGCAGTTGATGAGGACGTCCACCCGTCCATATTTGCCCTCCGCCTCCTCTATGAGCGCCTTGCAGGGGCCGGCGTCCTCGATGAAGCCGTCCATTTTGATAAGGATCGCGCCCTCCTTTTCAGCAAGGCCGCAGAATGCGCTGCCGACGGCGCTCGCGGCGCCTGTTACAAGAACCACTTTGTTGAGCATTTTCATATCACTACCTCCCGTTCAGACGCACATCGCGCTGTCGACGCAGATATACTGGCCGCTGACCCATTCGGAATCATCACAGGCGAAGAAGAGGATCGCCTTTGCCTGTCCTATCGGCGGGGTGCCCATCGGACCTCTGCCGCCGCCCTCCGCAGCAGGGGGAGGGCCGCCCGCACCGGCATAGTCCGCGCCGCTGCCCGGCTTCATGTCGCGTATCATCTTTGTATCCGTTGGACCGGGGCAGACGGCGTTGCAGCGGATGCCCTTTGAAGTGTAGTAACGCGCGGTGTGTTTGGTGAGGGCCAGACAGCCGAGCTTGGCGGAGGAATAGGGCGCGCCCGCCATAGAGTAAGTGCCGCCGATGGAGGCGACGTTTACAATTACGGCCTTGCCCTTGCCGAGCATCAGGTTTATGAGCTCGCGGGTCGTGTAGAACGGGCCGGACTGGTTCGTCCGGATGTTGTCATCCCAGTTTTCGTCCGTTGAGGTCGAAACGCTGGCGTGCTCGTCAGCGACGCCGGCGTCGTTTACAAGCACATCGACCCGACCGTATTTCGCGGCGACCTCTGCAAACAGACGCTTTACATCCTCCGGCTTGCGGACGTCTCCTGTTATGTATTCAGCCTTGCCGCCGTCTGCGGCTATGGATTCGGCGACGGCGCGGTTCCGCTCCTCGCGGCGCGCGAAAATGACTACTGTCGCGCCCTCCTGCGCAAAGAGCCTCGCCGTGGCTTCGCCGATACCGTCGTTTCCGCCGGTTATGATGGCGATTTTATTTTCAAGCTTGCCCAAAGTATCGTCCTCCTGCCTTTTTATTTTATTGAATATATACAATTATACAGTCGATGACAGGAAACGGCAATAGACAATTACCGCAGCCACCGTCATTTTTTGATTGAAATCCGAGTTTTCCTGTAATATTATTGGTATATTGAAAAGGGGCGTTGTTTATATGAAAATTTCTACTAGAGGGCGTTATGCGCTCCGGCTGATGATAGACCTTGCGCAGAACATGGGAGGAGGCTATGTTCCTCTGCGCGATATTGCGCAGCGTCAGAACATCTCTGTTAAGTATCTGGAACAGATCGTACCGATGCTGGTTCGTGCCGGCCTGGTGCGCAGCGTGCGCGGCAACAGCGGGGGATACCGCCTCGCAGCAGAGCCGGAACAGATAATTGTCGGAGATATACTTCGTGCGGCAGAGGGCAGCCTCGCGCCCATAGCCTGCCTTGAGAACGACGACTGTCCCAGACGCGCCGAGTGCTGCACAATCGAATTCTGGAGCGGGCTGGACAATGTTATTACCGAATATGTCGACAGCTTCCGCCTGTCGGCGCTTTCGGCGGGTGAAACAAAATGAACGACAAGACCAACGTTATGCGTACGCTTGAGCAGAAAAAGATCACCTATATCCCGCACAGCTATGACCCGCAGGTCACAGAAGGCGTGTCTGTCGCCGAA
Source organism: uncultured Oscillospiraceae bacterium (assembly GCA_964539115.1). GTDB lineage: Bacteria > Bacillota > Clostridia > Oscillospirales > Oscillospiraceae > CAKSXP01. The sequence goes on along the minus strand of CAZIHY010000013.1, from coordinate 26,219 downwards.
CTGCTCGGCGAGGACGCGGAAAAGGTTTTCAAGACGCTCGTCACGGTATCGGACAAAAAGGCGTATTTTGTGTTTGTCATTCCCGTTGCCGAGAGCCTCGATCTCAAGAAAGCGGCAAAGGCCGTCGGAGCAAAGTCCGTTGCGATGCTCAAGCAGAAGGAGCTTTTGCCGCTGACGGGCTATGTGCACGGCGGATGCTCGCCGGTCGGGATGAAAAAGCAGTTCAGGACCGTTATTGACGAGTCCGCCGCGGAGATGGAGACCATATGCGTCAGCGCGGGAAGAGTAGGCGCTCAGGTGGAGCTTGATCCAAGGGAGCTTGCAAAGCTTATTCGCGCGGAATTCTGCGGCCTGACGGTTGGAGGCGGAGAAACGTGAAAATAACCGTACTTATGGAAAATATGGCCCATGAGGGACTGATGGCGGAGCACGGGCTTTCCCTGTTTGCCGAATATGGCGAGAAGCGTTACCTTCTCGATAGCGGCGCGACGGCGGATTTTGCCCGTAACGCCGAAAAGCTGGGCGTTGATCTGCGGGCTGTGGACGTCGCTTTCCTGTCGCACGCGCATTTTGACCACTCCGGCGGATTCAACAGTTTTTTCGAGCTCAACACACATGCTAAGCTATATTTGCAGGACGGCTGCGCGGAGGACTGCTGGTCCTCCGCGCCATCGGGGGTCAAGTACATAGGGATACCCGTCGGGCTGCTCGAGAGGTTCCGCGGCAGACTGCAATTTGTGAAGGGCAGCCGGCAGATCGAGCCGGGCGTGTGGATAGTCGCGCACAGCACTCCGGGGCTGGAGGAGCGCGCCAGACGTACGTTTATGTGCCGAAGGTACGAGGGGGAACTTGTGCCAGACGATTTTTCGCACGAACAGAGCGTTGTTTTCGAGACGGAAAAGGGGCTCGTTATAATCAACGGCTGCTGCCACGGCGGCGCGGATAATGTCGTGCGCGAGGTCATGCAGGAGCTGCCCGGCAGGCCGGTCGCCGCGCTCATAGGCGGTTTCCACCTCATGGGGGCTGACGGCGTGTCGACGCTCGGCTGTCCGCCCGAAGAGGCGGAAGCGCTGGGCAGGACGCTGCTCGAGCTGGGCGTCGGACGGATATTGACCTGTCACTGTACCGGCGCTCCCGGATTTGAGATACTCAAGAGAATTATGGGAGACAGGGCGCAGTATTTTATGACCGGGGATATTGCAGAGATCTAAGGCCGACCGATGGATCAAATAACGGCCCCGCTGTGGAGAACACAGCGGGGCCGTTATTTATGATTTGATCTATTCATCATGCTCTTTATCGGAATGAGCTTCTCTATTCCGGCGAGAGTATTCATCCATCGGATCAACGAGCTTCTGCTGCTTTGAAAACTCATTTTCCAACAGGGCTTTCCTTTCCGCTCATAAGATCCTCAAAATAATTTATCGTAATTTCCAACCTTACATATTCTTTATCAGTTCCCAATATGGTTATCACGTTACTGTACGCGGCAATTTCGCTCAGCAGCTTCCGGCCGTCCGCATCATTAAAATCAAGATAGGGTATGTCGAGCGTGATGCTGGCTTCCCAAATCTTAAAATCAACCACGCCCCTGATTTTTCCGCCGATATTTTTAGCCAGTTCGTCCAGCCGGACAAGAAGATACTCATAGTGTTTTTTCCCGTCAGGGATAATGACTTTCGGCACAGTATCCAACGTATTGTTTATTGAGCCGATAACGCCGCATTGAAGGAAATCTTTCCAAATTAGGCCCATTAATTTGTCCGATTTGCCGTTGGAGAGCTGCTCATATACCTCTGAATAATCCTTTTCATAAACTATATTTTCCATACTCGTTCCCCTGCGTGTGCGTTATATCCTCTTCCATATTATCCATTTATGAGGCGATCTGGATATACAGGCGCCTTTTGCATACTCCATACGGAGCATAATACTACTTTATACTACTTTAAGCGAGAAGTCAATATAAATGCGCCTTTTGCGGTATCCTATATGCGAGGTGGCGATATGAAACCGTTAAAGAAAAAGATAAGTATCACTCTGGATGAGGATATAATTGAGCGTCTGCGTGTTCTCTCGGAAGAAAATGACCGCTCTCTTTCTCAATATATCAACTTGATATTGAAATCGCATGTAAAATCACAGGATAACCAATCTCAGTAAACCGGGGCGGCAAAAGTCCCGGTTTTTATTTTTGTAAAAACAGACATCAGGCAGCGCCTGCCTTGTGTAAAAGGAGGCGCTGCCTGGCGGTTGGCCGGGAAAGCCGATCGCCAAAGAGCGCCTCCTTGGTAAAGCAAGAAAAATTATACAATATATCCCCCGCATATGACCCGGTCGCCGTCGTATACGACGGCGGACTGGCCGCGCGCGGGTGCGCGGACGGGTTCGGCTGTTTCGACCCGCATTCCGCCGCCGGGCAGTGGAGTTACCGTGCACGGGGGCTGTTCCCACTTCGTATGGCGCACCTTCACGCTGCCGCGGATGGGGCTTTCCGGAACGTCGATGAACCAGTTTACGTCCCTCGCGAGGACTTCGGTTTTGAACAGTTCCTCCCAGAGCGCGAGCTCGACCTCGTTTTTCTCCGCGTTGATGGCGGAGACATAGAGCTTTCGGCCATCAAACAGGCCGGGACGGCGCTGGCCTACTGTGTAGCGGTGGATACCCTCGTGCCGGCCCAGCTTTTCGCCGTGGAAAACAAAGTCCCCCTCCGGCGGGACGGGCGCGCGGCGGGATATCCAGCCTATATAATCCTTGTCGGGGATGAAGCATATCTCCATGCTGTCCGGTTTATTTGCCGCGGGGACGCCGAGTTCCTCCGCGAGGGAGCGGACCTGCGATTTCTCATAGCTGCCGAGGGGGAGAACGAGACGTGCTACCTGCTGCCGTGTCAGCCGGCAGAGCATATAGCTCTGGTCATTTGCAGGCAGGCCCCTATAGAGCGCGCCGTTTTCCGCACGGGCATAGTGGCCCGTCGCTATATATGCGCCGCCAAGCTCGTCCGCATAGTCGAGAAGGGCGCGGAATTTAACGCTCGGGTTGCACATGATGCAGGGGTTCGGCGTCTCGCCGCGCAGGTAGCACTCCGTAAACGGGGCGCAGACATTCTTCTCAAGCTCGACGCTTATATCCAGAATGCGAAGAGGGACCCCGGAAAATTCAGCGGCCTTTTGAGCCTCTTCTATGCCGCCGGGCTGGCCTATGTCGAGGTACAGGCCGAAAACTTCCCAGCCGGCGTCCCTGAGAAGGTGAGCGGCGACTGAGGAATCGACTCCTCCGGAGAGGCCGAGCACTATTTTATCCATTTTTCATACTCTCCACATATACCATCAGCGCCGCGACATCAGCCGGAGATACGCCCGAGATGCGGCTGGCCTGTCCGAAATTTTCGGGGCGTATTTTCTGAAGCTTCTGGCGGGCCTCCAGACGCAGACCGTTTATGCCGCTGTAATCTATATCCTCCGGCAGCCGGCGTGATTCCATTTTTGAAAACTCCTCGACCTGCTTTAACTGGCGCTTTATATATCCCTCGTACTTGATGCGTATCTCCGCCTGTTCCGTTACTGCCTTTGCCAGCGCGGGTCGCTGCGGGTCGAAGGGAGCCAGGTCGGAGTAGCTTATCCTCGGACGGCGAAGAAGGTCGGCAAGACTTGCTCCCGAGGACGGCAGAGGCTCGTTATAACCCGAGAGCATTTCGCCCAGTTCATCCGACGGAGCGATATGTGTACGTTCGAGCCGGCGCATCTCTGTTTCAACGAGGGCGTATTTGTCCAGCACTGCCTGATACTCCGTCTCCGGGACCAGACCGACGCGGCGGCCGATGGCTGAAAGCCGCTCGTCCGCGTTATCCTGACGCAGAATGAGGCGGTATTCCGAGCGGGAGGTCATCATGCGGTAAGGCTCGTTCGTGCCCTTGGTCACGAGGTCGTCTATGAGCGTGCCGATATACCCGTCGCTGCGGCGGAGGATGAGCGGTTCCTCACCCTTTATCTTGAGAGCTGCGTTAATTCCCGCGATGAGGCCCTGGGCTGCGGCCTCCTCGTATCCGGAGGAGCCGTTGAACTGACCCGCGCCGTATAGCCCGCAGATCTTTTTGCACTCCAGGGTCGGATACAGCTCCGTCGGATCCACGCAGTCGTATTCTATCGCGTAGGCCGTGCGGGTAACCTCCGCATGCTCCAGCCCCGCTATCGTATGCAGCATCTCGAGCTGCACATCCTCGGGCAGAGAGGAGGAAAAGCCCTGGATATACAGTTCTTCGGTGTCCAGGCCCATTGGTTCGACAAAGAGCTGGTGGCGGGGCTTGTCAGCAAAGCGGACGATCTTGTCCTCGATCGACGGGCAGTAGCGGGGGCCGACGCCCTCGATAACTCCCGAATACAGCGGGGAACGGTGCAGGTTTTCGCGTATTATCCTGTGGGTCTCCGCATTCGTATAGGTCAGGTAGCAGACCGCGCGGTTTTCCGGTGGACTGACAGTCGAGAAGGAGAAGCCCTCGGGCTCCTCGTCGCCGGGCTGCAGCTCCATCTTCGAGAAATCGACGCTGCGGGCGTTGACGCGCGGGGGCGTGCCGGTCTTGAACCTGCGCAGGGAAAGTCCCAGCTCTGTAAGCCGGGGGGAGAGCTCCGTCGCGGCGGCAAGGCCATCGGGGCCTGATACCCGCGTCAAATCTCCGATTATAGTACGGCCGGCCAGATATGTGCCCGTGCAGACAACAACGGCGCGGCAGGCGAACACCGCGCCGGTACAGGTCGTGACAGAGACAACCTTTCCGTTTTCAACGCCGATATCCACGACCTCTGCCTGGCGCAGGCGGAGGTTTTGCTGCCGTTCCAATATATGCTTCATGACGGACTGGTATTTCCGTCTGTCCGCCTGCGCGCGGAGTGAGTGGACGGCGGGGCCCTTGCCGCGGTTGAGCATGCGGTATTGTATGCAGGCATCGTCCGCCGACTTCGCCATTTGTCCCCCGAGCGCGTCTATCTCGCGCACAAGGTGGCCCTTTCCGGTGCCGCCGATAGCGGGGTTGCAGGGCATGTTGCCGACAGAGTCGAGATTAACCGTGAAGCATACGGTGTCCAGCCCGAGCCTTGCGCAGGCGAGCGCGGCCTCTATCCCAGCGTGTCCCGCGCCGATCACGGCGACGTCGCAGGCTCCGGCATTATAGGTTGTCATTGAAAAACACCACTTTTCAGGCTCAGAGTACAGCGTCCAGTATCAGCGACCAGACGGGAAGAGTCACAACGCAAAGCGCCGTTGAGAGAAACACATTCGCCGACGCGACGCGGCCGGCAAGATCCGAGTCGGCGTACCGCAGCGTGAAGGTGGGCAGCAGCGCCGCCGCGGGCAGCGCGCAGTAGATCACAGATACGCGGATTATCATATCATCCAGTCCCGTCAGCAGCAATATGCCCAGAATGATGGCCGGGGCGAGGACAAGACGAAGGAGCGAGAGCAGAAAATATGACGGATGGCGAAGCATCTCGCCGATCTCCGCACCGCCGAGGATCAGTCCGCAGAGCACCATGCCGAGGGGGGAGGTCATTTTTGACATCGACTCTATCGCGGAGGCGAGCGGATACGGCAGTTCAAGCTGAGTCAAATACAGAAACACGCCGATGAACACCGCGATCACGGGGGCGGAGAAAAAGTTCCTGAGCGACTCCTTTATATTACCGGAGCGCTTACCGCTTAATATCGGGCCGGCGGAGGAATAATAAAAAAGACGTACAACGACTGTAAACAGGACAAAATAGAACAGGCCCGTCTGACCGTAAAGCGCCTCCACTATCGGCATGCCGACAAATGTGAAGTTCGGGAACATCGTTCCGAATTTTATCATCCTGCCGACGGCGTCACGGCGGCGGATTCGGCAGATAACGGAGCCGATAATGAACAGGACTGCCAGACAGCCGAGGGATACCGCGAGAAGTATGGCGCCGTTTTTCAGGTCGCTGGCGGAGTATTCCACGTTCAGCGAGTCGATTATCAGACAGGGCAGGGCCAGCGAGGTCACAAATTTGGAGAGCTGCCGCTCGAAGCTGCCGTCCACTATCTTCAACCGGCGGACGGCGAAGCCCGAAATAACTATAATGGCAAGTTTAACCGCCAGATTGAGAAGCTGCATTGTATTGACCTCCTATTGACCTGCTGCTGTGAGCTCTGGTATTATATATCTAATAATGAAAAATTGCAAGAAAGAGACTTTGTTTGCCTTGCGTGGACATATGACCGAGAGACAAAGACCAAGTTCTTGGTAAAAAACATGATAGATTAAGGTTTTAATAAGAATATTAATGTTGATTACGCCGATTGACAATTTGGAAAGCGTAAACTAGAATAAAAACACTTCAAAGGACTAAATTGAAGTGTTTTGGAGTTTTTTAGATTTTGCAAAGGAGAGACAACAATGAAAAGACTGCTTTGTGTTATGCTTGCTCTTGCAATGATGTTCTGTTTCTTCGCCGCCTGCGGCAACGGAACTTCTGAAGACGAGAATACAACTGACACTCCCGCAACTGACGCTCCCGCAGCAGATGAGCCTGCTGATGAACCCGCCGACGAGCCCGCCGACGAGCCGGCTGACGAGCCGGCTGACGAACCGACTGAGACCGGAGCTTCCGGAACCTTCAAGCTCGGCGGCATCGGCCCCCTAACCGGCGGTGCAGCTATCTACGGCATTGCTGCTATGAACGGTGCTCAGATCGCTGTTGACGAGATCAACGCTCTGGGCGGCGCTATCCAGTTCGCGTTCAAGGCCGAGGACGACACCCACGTGGCAGAGACTTCCGTCAACGCCTACAACACCCTTATGGACTGGGGTATGCAGGTGCTCATTGGTTCCGTCACCACCACCCCCTGCATCGCGGTGGCCGCTGAGACCTATGCCGACCGCGTGTTCGAGCTGACCCCCTCCGCTTCCTCCACTGACGTCATCGACGGCAACGACAACGTATTCCAGGTCTGCTTCACCGACCCCAACCAGGGCACCGGCTCCGCCGACTATATCGCTGATAACATGCCCGGCTCCAAGGTTGCTGTTATCTATAAGAACGACGACGCTTACTCCCAGGGCATCCGTGACACCTTTGTTGCCGAGGCCGGAAATGTCGGCGTTGAGATCGTATACGAGGGCACCTTCAATGAGTCCACCCAGACCGACTTCTCCGTCCAGCTGACTGCCGCTCAGGCAGCCGAGGCTAACCTCATCTTCCTGCCCATGTACTATCAGCCCGCCTCCATCATCCTGACCCAGGCCGACCAGATGGGCTATGCTCCCACCTTCTTCGGCGTTGACGGCATGGACGGCATTCTGACCCAGCCCGGTTTTGACACCGCTCTGGCAGAGGGCGTTATGCTGCTGACCCCCTTCTCTGCGGACGCTGCTGACGAGCGCACCCAGAGCTTCGTTGCCAAGTATCAGGATCTCTACGGCGAGATCCCCAACCAGTTTGCCGCTGACGGATATGACTGTGTTTACGTTATCTATGAGGCTCTTAAGGCCGCCGGCTGCACCAGCGACATGAGCACCGAGGATATCTGCGAGGCTCTTATTGCCGCCATCACGGCAGACGGCTTCAGCGTTGACGGTCTGACCGGCCAGGGCATGACCTGGTCTGCCAGCGGCGAAGTTTCCAAGGCTCCTATGGCCGTCGTTATCAAGGATGGCGTGTACGTCACTCCCTGAACACATTATTAAGAAATTAGACCCAAGTAAAGCGAGGCAGGCTGCCGGGAATACCCGGCAGCCACCCTCTATTTCTATGGTAGAAACAGAAGCGGCGAATTTTCCGCCGTCGCTCCTGTTTCTGCCATAGAACAGATTTAAAAGAGAGGTGCGATTTATGGAATTTCTCTCCTACCTGATCAGCGGCATCAACCTGGGAAGCGTGTATGCCATCATCGCCCTGGGGTATACCATGGTTTACGGCATCGCGAAGATGCTTAACTTCGCTCATGGCGACGTTATCATGGTGGGCGGCTACATCTCCCTGTGCGCAATGACCTATTGGGGTGTTCCAAGCATCGTGGCCATTCTGTTGGCTATGGTGGTGTGTACAGTCCTGGGCGTTGTGATCGAGGGTCTGGCATACAGACCTTTGCGCCAGGCTACTTCGCTGGCGGTGCTCATCACCGCAATCGGTGTATCCTACTTCCTGCAGAACGCTGCACTGCTTATCTGGGGCGCCAACCCTCGTGTTTATACCTCTGTTGTATCAGATTCCCTTAAGCTTTTTGACGGGCAGCTCTCCATACCTTACATATCCCTGCTGACTGTCGTTGTCTGTATCGTAATCATGATTGCGCTGACCCTGTTTACAAGCAAGACCAAGCTCGGCAAGGCAATGCGCGCCTGCTCCGAGGACAAGGGTGCGGCCCAGCTCATGGGCATCAATGTAAACCGTACTATTTCCATGACCTTTGCCATCGGCTCGGCTCTGGCCGCCATAGCCGGAGTGTTGCTGTGCTCGTCTTATCCCACCCTGATGCCGACCACCGGCTCCATGCCCGGTATCAAGGCATTCACCGCGGCCGTGTTCGGCGGTATAGGCTCCATCCCGGGAGCGTTCCTGGGCGGCATCCTGCTGGGTATCATTGAGTCCCTTGCAAAGGCGTATATCTCCACTCAGCTTGCCAACGTTATCGTGTTCGCCGTGCTTATCGTGGTGCTTCTGGTGAAGCCTTCCGGACTGCTGGGCAAGTATGTGCCCGAGAAAGTTTGAGGTGGCGGATATGAAAAAGCTTAGAAGTCTCAAATCCACAACAAAGGTCGACTTTGCGACATATTTAGGCGTCATTCTGGCCTTCATTCTGGTGTCTCTGGCCAGCTCCCGTGGTATGCTTAACCGTTCTATCAGCGGAATGCTGGTGCCCATATGCTGTTACATCGTCATGGCTGTTTCTCTGAACCTGACTGTCGGCGTCCTGGGCGAGCTTAGCCTTGGCCATGCGGGCTTTATGAGCGTGGGTGCCTTCTCCGGCGTCATCGCCGCAATGAGTCTGCAGAATGCGATACCTTCCGCGACCCTGCGCCTGATTGTCGCCATAGTGGTGGGAGCAGTATTCGCGGCTGTCGCCGGCGTTATAGTCGGCGTGCCGGTGCTTCGCCTGCGCGGTGACTATCTGGCCATCGTTACGCTGGCTTTCGGTGAGATCATCCGAGACCTTATAACCTGCCTGATCGTGGGATATGATTCCCATGGCCTGCACATCGCTTTCAACCTGGACGGAACAAAAACTGTTGACAGCCTGGGAATGGACGAGACGGGAGTCGCCATCATAAAAGGCGCTCAGGGAGCCGTCGGTGTGGAGAAAATCGCCACCTTCACCGCGGGCTTTATCCTGATCATGCTGACCCTCATCATCGTGCTCAACCTGGTGCGCAGCCGTTCCGGACGGGCTATCATGGCCCTGCGGGATAACCGCATCGCCGCCGAGAGCGTGGGCATAAACATCACAAAATACAAACTCATGGCCTTCGTTACCTCCGCCGCCCTTGCCGGCGCGGCCGGAGCGCTGTACGGTCTTAATTACTCCAGCCTTATTTCCAGCAAATTCGACTTCAATACCTCAATACTCGTGCTGGTGTATGTGGTTCTGGGCGGACTGGGCAACATATGGGGCTCCATTATCGCAGCCACGGTGCTGTATATTCTGCCCGAGGCCCTGCGCCAGTTCTCTGATTACCGCATGCTCGTTTACGCGATAGTACTGATACTTGTCATGCTGGCGACGAACAGCCCGCAGGTCAAGAACCTTTTCGGAAAAATAATCCCGAGACGGAGGAAAGGAGACGAGGTCAGTGGCTAACGGACGTAAAGAAAGCAAAATGGTTCCGGTGCCCTCCAAAAGCATTATACCGGAACGCGATCTGGACAAGAGCCCTATCCTGGAAGCCAGCCACTTGGGCATTGACTTCGGCGGACTGACCGCTGTCGACGACTTCAACATGGTCATCGGCCGCACCGAAATTGCCGGACTTATCGGGCCTAACGGAGCCGGCAAGACAACGGTCTTCAACCTTTTGACCAAGGTATACCAGCCGACACGCGGCACGATACTGCTCGACGGCAAGGATACTAACGGTATGAGTACCGTCCAGGTCAACAGAGCTGGTATTGCAAGAACATTCCAGAACATCCGCCTGTTTTCGAACCTCACAGTTGAGGAGAACGTCAAGCTCGGACTGCACAACCAGATCAAATACGGCATGTGGAGCGGGATATTCCGTCTTCCGAATTATTGGAAGCAGGAAAAGGTCGCGCATGAGCGCGCGATGGAGCTTCTGAGCATCTTTGATATGCAGGATCTTGCGGACCATAAGGCCGGTTCTCTGCCTTACGGCGCTCAGCGCAGATTGGAGATAGTCCGTGCGCTCGGTACAAACCCCAGCCTTCTTCTGCTCGACGAGCCGGCGGCAGGTATGAACCCCTCTGAGACGGCGGAGCTTATGGAAAATATACGCAAGATACGCGACACTTTCCAGATCGCGATCATGCTCATAGAGCATGACATGAATCTTGTCATGGGTATCTGCGAGGGAATCTGTGTTCTGAACTTCGGTAAGATCATCGCAAAGGGCACACCCAGCGAAATACAGAACAACCCCGTCGTTATAGAAGCCTATCTCGGCAAAAAGAAGGGAGGCGCCGAAGAATGATACTCAAAGTTGAGGACATCAACGTCTATTACGGCGCTATCCATGCGATCAAGGGCATCTCATTTGAGGTCAACGAGGGCGAGATAGTAACGCTTATCGGTGCCAACGGCGCTGGTAAATCCACGACGCTCAACACAGTTTCCGGACTGCTGCACTCCAAGACAGGCTCCATAACCTTCATGGGAGAGAATATCTCCGGTGTTGCTCCGCACAAGATCGTTAACCGCGGTCTGGCGCAGGTGCCCGAAGGACGCAGGATATTTTTGCAGATGACCGTCCAAGAGAACCTGGAGATGGGCGCTTACACAAAAGGCGGCTCCACTATGGCTCAGGATCTGGAAATGGTCTTTGAGCAGTTTCCGCGCCTCAAGGAGCGCAGAAAGCAGATCGGCGGAACGCTCTCCGGAGGCGAGCAGCAGATGCTGGCTATGGGACGTGCGCTCATGAGCCATCCGAAGCTTTTGATGATGGATGAGCCCTCCATGGGCCTTGCGCCCATTCTGGTCGAGCAGATCTTTGAGATCATCAAAAACCTGCACAAGGCTGGTACGACGATACTTCTAGTTGAACAGAACGCGCAGATGGCGCTCTCTGTTGCGGACCGTGCTTATGTCCTTGAGACCGGCAAGATCGGACTGTCCGGTACCGGCCAGCAGCTTATACAGAGCGACGAGATACGCAAGGCATATCTCGGAGGCTGAACACAACTTTAATCATTGCTTTTAAGGCGAGTCGAGAGACTCGCCTTTTTTATTTTTAAATCTTATTTGCACGGGAACGTGCGATTTTTCGTTTTTCGGGAGCCAGGGGTGAAGAGGTGATCAATTACAGTGAGTAAGATACCGAAAAGCGAGGACGTCATCCGCGAGCTGAAAAAGCTCGCCTTGGGAAAGGCGAATGACGCTGTCAAGCTTATCTTTGCCGGTGAGGGCGGAGAAAACGCAGTTGACGGTCTTGACCTGAGCTTGCTGTATGAGGTCAAACGAGGCAGTAACGGCACTATTGAAGTCAAGCTTATAAACAGGCTGGAAGCGGTGTCCCTGCTCGCGGGGCTGCTTGACATTGGTAAGAACGACGGAGTTGAGAGCGCGGCGGCGTTGTTTCGTGCCATGGACGAGGCGGCTGCAAAGACTGGCGAGGCCAAGTGATCGAAGAGCTTTCGAAAAAGCAATTGCAGACGCTCGTATGGTGGTGCGATTCTTCGCCGTACCGCACACTTGACGCCATCATCTGTGACGGAGCCGTCCGAAGCGGAAAGACGCTGTGCATGGGTTTGTCGTTCTTTTGCTGGGCCATGCGGCGCTTCAGCGGAATGCAGTTCGGACTGTGCGGCAAGACGATCGTTTCGTTGCGGCGCAACTTTATAGCTCCGCTGCTGCCACTGCTGGGCAGGCTGGGTTTTAGCTGTGAGGAGAAGATCTCTCAGAACCTTGTCATTGTTCGCTGCGGCGAAAGGGAAAACAGGTTCTTCCTCTTCGGCGGCAAGGACGAGGGTTCGGCGGCGCTTATACAGGGAGCGACCTTCGCGGGCGTGCTCATGTACGAGGCGGCGCTCATGCCGCGCTCGTTCATCGAACAGGCCTGCGCGAGATGCTCGGTCGAGGGTTCCAAGCTCTGGTTCAACTGCAATCCCGAGAATCCGCAGCACTGGTTCTATCTTGAATGGGTGCGCAGAGCGGAGGAAAGACGCGCGCTGTATCTTCATTTCACGATGGAGGACAATCCCAGCCTTTCGCAGGAGATGCGCGACAGGTACAGGAAAATGTATTCGGGCGTGTTCTACCGGAGGTTTATTCTCGGCGAATGGGTCGCGGCACAGGGACGGGTCTATGATTTCTTCGACGAGAGTTTCGTCATGGACATACCGGAGGAGCCGTTCGAGCAATTCGCAGTATCCTGCGACTATGGCACGGCGAACCCAGCGTCCTTTGGGCTGTGGGGTAAAGCGGATGGGCGCTGGTTCAGGATCAGGGAGTACTACTTTGATTCGCGCAGGGAGGGTATGCAGAAAACCGACGAGGAGTATGTTTCGGCACTGCTTGAGCTTATCGGGGGCAGAAGCGTTTCGCCGTTGTCATCGACCCGTCTGCCGCGAGCTTTATCGAGGCCTGTGCGCGGCGGGGACTGCCCGTCGTCAAGGCCAACAACGACGTCGTTTCGGGTATCAGGCTCACCGCAGACCTACTCAAGAGCGGCAGACTGGTCATCTGCCGCGGGTGCAGCGACGCCATACGTGAGTTCTCGCTCTATTCCTGGGATGAGAAAAGCGCAGGGCGCGACGCGCCGCTCAAACAAAATGACCATGCCATGGACGACATCCGCTATTTCGCCGCGACTGTGGCGAGCCCTCCGGACGAGGCGTTCGAGGCTATATTTGTTGAAAGGCAGGAGAGGTTTTGAGGCTTTTTACTAGTAAAAAAAGACCTGCCCCCAGAGTTCAGCTGCGCTCGGCGCAGCGCCACCCGTTCGGCGCTCTGGACGGATATGTTCCGCTTGGCGGCGGGGACATCAGGCTCTACCGCGCCATACGCGAGGCCGTTCCCGTCGTTGACGCGGCGATCATGAAGGTCATCAGGCTGACCGGGGGATGTTCGGTCAAATGCGAGGACGCGCGTGCAGGAACGGAGCTTGCCGGATTTCTGCGCACGGTCAACACCGGACGCGCCCAACGGGGTCTTGGCGCGTTTATCGACGCATATCTTGACTCCATGATAACCTGCGGGCGTGCCGTCGGCGAGATAGTGACCTATGGCGACTGCGACATCGCCGCCGTTATCTGCGGAAATGTGGCGGACGTGCAGATCAAAGAGGGCGACAGCCCGATGGATTTCAAGCTTTGTGCTGCCTCTGACAGCGGGCTAGTGCGGGAGCTGCCGTATCAGGAGCTGCTGCTGTTCACGCCGTTCAACCCCGAGGCCGACGCGCCCTACGGCGTTTCGATGCTGTGCAGTATGCCGTTTTTGACGGACATCCTCCTGAAGATCTACAACTCCATAGGCGTTAACTGGGAGCGGGCGGGTAATGTACGTTTCGCCGTCACATACAAGCCGCAGAATGACATAGTCGATAAGGCCTATGCCAGGGAGCGGGCGGAGCTTATCGCGC
>CAZIHY010000013.1:0-12354 GCA_964539115.1 uncultured Oscillospiraceae bacterium | reverse complement strand
CAGAATGACATAGTCGATAAGGCCTATGCCAGGGAGCGGGCGGAGCTTATCGCGCGCGAGTGGAGCGCCGCGATGCAGAGCGGAAAGGACGGCTCCGTGAGGGATTTTGTCGCGGTAGGGGACGTTGACGTCAAGGTCATAGGCGCTGACGGACAGGTATTGGACAGTGAGGCTCCGGTGCGCCAGATACTTGAGCAGCTGGTGGCGAGGACCGGTATCCCGCCGTTCATGCTGGGACTAAACTGGTCCTCGACCGAGAGGATGAGCGCGCAGCAGGCGGACCTTATGACCAGTGAACTGACAGCCATTCGCCGCACGCTGACGCCCGTTGTGGAGCGTATATGCTCGCTGTGGCTGCGTATGCACGGCTATGACTGTGGGTTTGAGGTCGTTTGGGATGAGATCAACCTCCAGGACGACGTGGAGCAGGCGCGCGCCGAGCTGTACAGGGCGCAGGCTGCGTCAAAATGAGCCTGCTCCATTCCGTTTTCGCCAGTGGGGAGAGGCGAAAACTGCGCCTCCGCAGACTCATTTTTCCTTAATCGCCCGAAACCCGTATCGCTGAGCTTCCGTGCGAAATGGGAGCACTCCATTCCGGGGGAGACGTAGTTGGGCGGCGGATGGAGGAGACTATAAATCATTACAGGAAGGAGGGAACCGTTTTTGAACATTACCAAGGACGGTAAAAACGCCGAGCGGACAGACGTCCGATCGGAAATCGAGAGCGTCAACCGCTTTGCAAAAACGGAGCTGACGGAGGACGAGGTTTTTACCTTTTCCGTACTGCTCTGCGATAACGAGGTCGACAGGGATTTTGAGCGCTTCAGTGAAGGGACGCTCGCGGAGCTTCGCGAGTTGTTTATCGGCAAGACCGGTATCTGCGACCACGACTGGTCCAGCGGGAACCAGAAAGCTCGCATCTACCGCACCGAGCTTGTGACAGAACCGGCGCGGAAAACCGCTGCGGGGACGGAGTATATGTATCTCAAGGGATATGCGTACATGCTGCGCACCGAGGCAAATGGGGAGCTTATCGCCGAGATAAACGGCGGTATCAAAAAGGAGACAAGCGTAGGCTGCGCCGTCAGAGAGAGCAGGTGCAGCATCTGCGGAGAGCCTATCGGATCCGGCGCATGTGCGCATGAGAAAGGCCGAGAGTATGACGGCAGGCTCTGCTATGCCGAGCTTCTCGGCGCGATAGACGCTTATGAGTGGAGCTTTGTTGCAGTGCCGGCGCAGCGAAACGCTGGCGTGATAAAGCGCTTTGAGGGCTGCGGCAGCCTTTCGGAGCTGGCGGAGAAGGGCGGCTTTTCGCAGGAAATGGGCAGGCTCAAGGCGATGGCGGAGCTTGGAGAGAAATATCTTGGACAGATGCGCGCCGAGGTGCTGCGGCTCAGCCTTATTTGCGATAAGGCGCTTTATAACGCGCTGAAAGAGGCCTCCGTGCATATGAGCGAAAGGGAGCTTGAAGAGCTTAAAAAGGCGTTGGAAAGGCGCGTCCGCGAGATAATGCCGCCGAAGGCACAGCTTTCTGCGGAAAAGAGTTCCGCTGAGTTCGACGGCGGAGAATACAAAATTTGACCAGGAGGAGAAAAAATGAAGATTTCATTTGAAGGCTACAAAGAGAGCGCCGTTACGTTTAAGAACAATTCGACGGCGCCCGCGGCAGCGGGAAAGGCCGCAGGCATGACAGGAAGCGGTGAGGTCGGGCTTTGTACGGGCGGCAAGCCCGCGGGCATTGCCATTTCGGCTGACGACGATTATGCCGTCATTCAGACAGGCGGATTTGTTACCTGTACATATTCCGGAGATACCGCACCCTCGGTTGGCTGGTGTGGTATTGTTGGAGCGGACGGAGGTACTGTCGCTGTTGACAGCGCCGGCCTTCACTGCCTTGTTGTGGAGGTCGACACAACGGCGAAAACCGTTGGATTCATTCTTTGATTCGGAGGGAAAGAACAGTTATGAATTTCAAATACAACGAGATAAAGCTGGATAAGGGCATGTATTCCCAGAGCGGAAAAACCTTTGCGCAGGTGCTCGAGAGTCTCGACCCCAGCGAAGAGTACAGGGGCACGGCGCTTGAGGGTCTTGACGCATACCAACGCCAGCTCAAGCGATTTGACATCAAGGTGCGCGGCGCGGGCAGCGACATGGTCGAGAAGTTTTTCCAGACAAGCCAGAGCTCCGTCCTGTTCCCCGAATACGTCGCACGCAGTGTCCGCGCCGGTATGGACGAGGGAAACATTCTGCCCTCGATCACCGCGTCCATCACAAATTTTGACGGCCTTGACTACCGCAGCATCTACTCCACCGCGAGCGCGGACGAGAAGAGCCTGCGCGTTGTCGGCGAGGGCGCATCCATACCGCAGACCGAAGTCCGCGTACGTGAGAACACCGTCAAGCTGCGCAAGCGCGGAAGGATGCTGGTGGCTTCATATGAGGCCATACGCTTCCAGAGGCTCGACCTGTTTTCCGTTATGCTGCGCCAGATCGGCGGTCAGATCATGCGTATGCATCTTGATGACGCGATCGACGTTATCCGCAACGGCGACGGCAACGGAAACGCCGCGGCCGCATATTCCGTCGGCGACACGACCATCGGCGGCACCGCCGGCACGCTGAGCTACAACGAGCTTATAAAGTTCTGGAACAGCTTCGATCCCTATACCATGAACACTCTGCTCGTCAGCCCCTCCGCAATGGTCAAGATACTCGCCTGCGAGGAGTTCCAGAATCCGCTGACCGGACTGAACTTCCAGGGTACCGGCGACCTCGGCAACCCGCTCGGCGCGAAGCTAATCCGCACCGGCGCCGTTCCCGACGGCATGATGATCGGTCTCGACAGGGCTTACGCGCTTGAGATGGTGCAGGCAGGCGACGTCTCCGTTGAGTACGACAGACTTATCGACAGACAGCTCGAGCGCGCGGCCATTACGAGCATTTCCGGCTTTGCCAAGCTCTATACGGAGGCAAGCAGGACGCTCAGCATCTGACGTCGGCGATTTTGAAGGGAGTGGAAGCATGTGAGCTATACGGATGAGATATATGCCGGGTGCGCCGCAATGCTCGGAGAGCTGCCCGACGAGAAGAGCGCTGCACTGCGCGCAGCTTGCCTGAGCGCGGAGGCGGAATTCACATCGAGGCTCAGACGGGAAACCAGTCCGGATGAGTTAGGGGATACATTCATCAGCGCATGCAGCGTGCTCGCTCTTTCCCAGTATATCCTGCTTGAGGGAGCCTGCGGCGGAGCTTCGGCCGTCACGCTCGGGAGTGTAAGCGTTTCGTTTAAGGGAGCGGGCTCTGTACGCAGCGCAGCCTCCACTCTTCGGGATCAGGCGGAGAGCATGCTCTCCGCCTGGCTTGAGGACAGCGGGTTCTGCTTTATGGGGGTGCGCGGATGAGAGAAGCGATAGGCCGGGAGATACACTGGTTCGGAAGGAGCCTGACGCTGTATTCCAACGAGTGTCCCGATGGGCGAAGCTTTTTCGGGCGGATCGAGCCCATCAGCCGGAAGTCGACGTCTAAACTGCATGTCCGCACGCGCGCGGGCGGAGTTAAACGCGCGGAATTTCTCCTGATAGCGGAGAGAAGCGCCTTTCCTGAGGGTGAGACGGGTGTTTACATCGTCTGCGGCGGTGACCGCTATGAGCTTTTGCGGGCTGACAAGATGATGCTGGGGGATGAGATCTGCCACTGGGAGGGCGTTTTGAGATTTTGCGGAAGGGCGGTGGAGAACAGTGTTTGACGAGGTGGTTTCCGCGGTCATCACGACTTTGCGGGACAAGGGGATACCGGCCGCCGCTCAGTACCGCGACGGGCTTTTGAGCGAAGATAAACTTGTATGTGTCGGTATCCGCAGCGGCAGGATGCTGTCCTCCGGAGCAGGGGAGTATCTCGGCCTGCGGCAGGGCAGGGAGATTTTCGGATTTCGTGCGGAAATAACCGCTGCCGTTGATATTTTTGCGAGGAGCGCCGCCGGCTACCTTGAGATGCTGGACATGCTCGGAGGCGCGCTGGGAAGCCTGCCCGGCGGACTGCGCGGCGCGGAGTTCTCCTACGGCGAGACGGAGCCAGACGCGGAGACAGGCCTTTACCGCCTGCCCGCCGAGCTCCGTGGAACGGCCTACTTTTCCGCCGAGCTTGACGAGGAATCAGGAGAGTTCTCTGACTTTACTTTGAGAGGAGTTTTGAAATAGATGTCTGCAAGCGAAAGACCCGGAGTTTACAGCTCCATAGACATTTCCAGCGCGCTTTCGGCGTCCGGTGGAGGGCGTACTGTCGGTATAACGGCAAGGGCTGAGACAGGTGAGAAGGGGAAGGCGGTGACTATCTCCTCCTACGCGGAGGCAGCTGCTGTATTCGGAGCGGCAAGCGCCCTGGCCGCCCTGGTAAAAGTGCTTTTCCAGAACGGCGCTCCATCGGTCTGCGCTGCGGCCGCGGCTGTTGGAAGCGAGCCGTCGGCGGAGGATTATGAGACCGCCTTCGCAGCGCTGATGGAAAACGCCGATATCGGCGTTATGGTATGCGACAGTCACTCGCAGGGCGTACACACGGCGCTGAAGGCCACACTGGAGGGGGCATCCGAGAGCGGAAAATACCGCATTGGTATCATAGAGGCGGAGGGTACCGCGGCACAGCTTGCGGCACTGGCGCAGAGCCTCAACTGCGAAAAGCTGGTGCTGGCAGGCCCCTGCGCAGTTGACGCAGACGGAGAGACGGTTCCCGGGGTCGTATCCGCGGCGCTCGCCGGGCAGATATCCGCGGGAACAGACCCGGCGCTGCCGCTTAATGGGGCGCAGCTCTATGGCCCCGCCGGGTTAGCGTTTTCCTGTTCCGATACGGATATTGACACGCTTGTGCGCGGGGGAGTTACGCCCATTGAAAACGTGAACGGCGAATTCTTTGTCGTGCGCGGCATCACGACGAGGACGATGACAAACGGCGCAAGCGACAGCACCTGGCGGGAACTGACGACGATACTCATTATCAACGATGTTATTCCCACGATACGCACCGCGCTCAGGAGCCGGTTTGCGCGCAGCAAAAATACGGTGCAGACGCGCGGGGCCATACGCACGCAGGTCATTATCGAGCTTGAAAACAAGATGGCGCACGAGATAATCGACAGCTATGGGAACGTCTCGGCCAAGGCGAATGCGGAGGATCCGACGCTGTGTGAGGTCAGCTTTGATTTCACAGTTGCGCATGGGCTCAACAGAATAAACCTGACCGCCCACATCACGGTCTGACGGAAGGGAGAAAATTTTTATGGGTGTTATAGGATTTCCCACAAGCAGCGACATATATCTCGAGGCGGATGGCAAAAAGATAGCCGTAGTGCAGAGCTACAAGGCCGCTGCAAAGCGCTCCGAGCAGGTCATCGAGGCCTTCGGCGAGTCAGAGCCGGTAGCGACGATCGCAAGCCAGCGCAGCTATAAGATCGAGCTGACAAGGCTGTATGCGACCGACGAGGCCATATCCGACGGGATCAATTTCCACGAGCTGAACGATTTTTCCCTCGTTATCGTCAAGCCCGACAGGCGGATCGTTTACACCGGCTGCGAATGGAGCGAGATCGCCGAGAGCGGCGAACTTTCCGAGATGGTCGCAGAGAAGATCACCGTTATCGCCAGCCACAGAGTGGAGACAGCGGTTTGATAAGGCAGGAGGCGGTTGAGAGGCTGCGCTGGCTGGTATTGCGGGAGTTTCGCGTTCTGCCGGGTTGTGAGGCGGCGAGGCAGCTGCGGGACGAGGACCTCATCTTTGCGGGTGTGAACATGGTTCTGGATATGCAGGCCGTCGGGCGCGAGGAAAACCCCGCTTTTGACGAGGAACGTTTCAGCAAACTGAAGGAGAGTGACGGCACTTGACGATAAGCGAGCTGGTGTCCGGTATGGACAGGGCTGAGATCGAGCTTCTTGCAGGGGAGATCGTGGCGAGGCTCGAGGGAAGGGCATCTTCCGTTAACGTAGACGGATTGGCGGCCGCGCAGAATAGCGAGAGGGCCTATATGCTGGAGACGATGCAAAACAGCGCGCGTCCGCAGGGTGTAGAGCCGGAGACGGGACACGCAAGGGGCGCGTATCCGGAGGAGGACGCGTCCTGGATCTCCCTGCGCCGAGAGCCTGCGGCGGAACGTGATGTGACCGAGAGGCGGAGCGCTTTCCCATCCGGTAGGAGCTTTTCAGGGAGGGAGAGTACAGATATGCAGCGTATCTCAGACTTTTTTATGAGAGACAGCCGTAGATATGATTCCGGATTTGAGAGATTTTGAGCGCGAATCGCGCTAACGGAGGTGATGTGCCTTGAAGCTTGCACCTATGAGATTCAAGGACTATATCTGGCCCCATAACCCGAGGGTATACAGCATCGAATACAAGCGGCGCGTCGTTTCACATGCGGTGCCGTTCGGACTGTACGTCCTTCAGAACATGGGGAGGGACAACCGGATTTTTAAAGGCGAAGGGGAATTTGCTGGGGCCGGAGCTTATGGCGAGTTCAAGAAGCTGGCAACAGTGTTTTATGGCACGAAGCCGGGCCTTTTGGTGCATCCGTTGTGGCAGGAGGCGCAGTGTTATTTTGTCTCGCTCGAGCTCTTGCAGGAACCGCGCGAGGACTATGTCAGCTACAGCTTCGAGTTCTGGGAGTGTTATGACGGGTATGAGACGGAACTCAAGATACTGTCGGCCCAGAAGGAGGAAGAGACACCGGCTGCGGAAGAGCAGTATTACTCCGTAGTTTACGGTGACTGTCTTTACACTATCGCGCAGCGGCACGGACTGTCGCTGACAGAGCTTATCGAGCTGAATCCACAGCTGCGCAACACCAACATGATCTATCCGGGAGACAGGATAAGGGTGGTGTGATATGACAGGCTACATTACGGGTTTCGATGGCGGGAGTTATGAGCTTCCTGTGCTGCTGGACTGGGATATGTCCTACGGGTTCGGTACTCCCTGCGATTCATTTGAGGTCAGTTTTGCGTATGACAAGACTATGCTCGATCCGCTGAAGAGCGCCATTTCGTTCGAGGCTGAGCACGAAGGCAGGCGAGTGTTCACCGGGCGGGTGGACGAGTTTGAGATAACCGCCGATGAAAACGGGTTTTCCGCCGTTCTGCGGGGACGCTCCATGGCGGCGCTGCTGTTGGATAACGAAGCAGTCGCGGCGGAGTATTATCCTGCTACGCTTGGCCTTATCCTTGAAAACCATGTCTATCCGTGGGGGATAAACGAAGTGAAGGCCGGTACGTTTCCGGCAGTGCAGAGCTTCAAGGTGGCAAGCGGCCAGAGCCAATGGGGCGTTATTGAAAACTTCGCGTGGTTCGGCGGAGGAATACGGCCGCGCATGGACGAGAAAGGTGTTCTGAGGCTCGATGGAGAAATCGGCAACAGGCTTGGACTCGACTGGACAAGCTCCGTATGCTCGCAACGCTATGCGGAGAGGCGGTACGGCGTTATCTCGACGGCGACAGTCGTCAATAAGTCGCTGGGAATAACCAGCGTCGTTGAAAACAGCGATTTTCTGAATAGGGGCGGCGCTTGTCGAAGAGTAGTAACTGTCCCGAAAGCGACGTGGTACGACGCGATGAGGCACACCGGTCAGTATCAGATCGAGCGCAGCCGGGATGAGGAGATATTGAACGTGATCGAGACGCCGCAGCTGTTTGCGGCGTTCCCGGGCGACATTATAGAGCTAAAAGACAGCCCGATCGGGATATGCGGCAGCTTTTCTGTTCTGCGTTCGCGGGTGTATGCGGACGGAAATGGAGGGATGACGGTAATTACGATGAAGGAGGTTTGATATATGTGGCTTTCTGAAAAAGTGGGAGGCCGTTCCGGAGATGACGCGGCATTTATAGGTACTGTTACGATCGGCGGAGAAAATGTGGGGGTGGCCGACGCCGGTGAGGCGCGCAACCTTAAAACGATCGCCCCCGGAGGTTTTTCCTGGAGACCAAGGGCGGGACAGGATGTACTCGTTCTCAAATGCGGCGGCGAGGGGGACTATGTGGCGGGCGTAGTCCAGAGCGGGATGGACGGTCTCGAGAGCGGTGAGGTCGTTATCAGCTCCGGGACGGCGAAGATCCGCATACGCCCGAACGGCAGCATCGAGCTTGCGGGACTTGTCAATATCACGGGTGCGCTGCTTGTTAACGGCGCGGCTGTCGGAGGCGGATGATATGGAACTGAAACTTCAAAACGGAAAGTACGCTGCCTCCAGTGCCGGAGGTTTTGAGACGGTGAGCGGAGCCGTAGAACTGGCTCAGCGGGTTGAGATGAAGCTCTGCGCTAGGCGCGGAGGCTTTGCGCTGATGCCGGAGTTCGGAAGCAGGCTGCATCTGCTGCCAAATGTGCACGCTTCTCAGCGGGAGGCCGCCGCAAGGCAGTATATCGCTGAGGCGCTTGCCGACGAGCCTGAGATCCAACTCGAGCGGCTGGAACTTTCCTCCGCCGGTGAGGACGGGCTGCACCTGTCGATGTCGTTCTTAGGCGCATCCGGCGGCTTTGAGGTCGAATGGAGGAACTGAAAATGAGAACATTGGACGAAATTTATGAGGAACTCAAGTCAGACGTGCAGTCGCGTACGGGGCTTGCGCTCAATGACGGCGGAGATATGGCCATAAGGCTGCGAGCCTTTGCATACCAGATATTCTCTCTCTCGGTGCAGCAGGAATATGTAAGACGCCAGATGTTTCCGCAGACAGCTGAAGGCGAGCACCTTGACTATCACGCGCAGATGCGGGGGATAGAGCGGCGAGGTGCGGTAAAGGCGAAGGGGAAAATCCGATTTTCGATAGATGAGGCGGTCGAAAATGATCTTGCCGTTGCCGCCGGCACCTCCTGTATGACGGAGGCAGGAATCGAGTTTGTGACCACTCAGAGCGCCGCCATAGGGGCAGGTGATCTCTTCTGCGAGGCGGAGGCAGAGGCGAAGGAGGCGGGAAGCGCAGGAAACGTGCCCGCAGGCAGCATTTGCTACATGATGCTGGCGCCAAAAGGCGTTGCCGCCTGTACAAATCCTGAGGGATTTTACGACGGATCGGACGCGGAGGGTGACGAGAGCCTCAGAGAGAGGGTCGTTTCCACCTATCGTACTCTGCCGAACGGGGCGAACAAGGCATATTATGAGAAAACCGCGCGCTCCTGTGAAGGAGTTGCCGGTGTTGTCGTGCTGCCGAAAAACAGGGGGCGCGGCACGGTAGACGTTATCATTTCGTCCGGGGCCGGTATGCCGTCGGATGAGCTGGTGCAGGCGGTTGCCGACAGACTCGACGCAGACCGCGAGATATGCGTCGATATCGACGTTTACGCACCCGAGCCTGTTTCGGTCGACGTCACGGCGCAGTTGCTGCCGGGGGGAGGGATATACCTTCGCGGACGTTTCTTCACGCGTCGAAGCGGCTGTAAGGGCATATTTCAGCGGCGAGCTGCTTGGAGAGGCCCTGCTTGTGGCGGCGGTCGCAAACGTGATATATTCTGTTGAAGGCGTTAGAAACTATAAACTCCTATCGCCCTCCGACGACGTTCAGGCCGCCGCGGGTGCGCTTCCCGTGCTCGGTACGCTCACAATAACGGAAATGGAGGCGTGACGGTTTGGGATACGGCGAATATATGAAAAACCTGCTCGCGCCGATGCGCATTTATGAGCTGTATGAGGGCGGCGGCGCAGACGAGCTGGACGCAGTCGGAGCCTGTCTTGACAAGCTTTGTCAGGATTTTATGGAGATCGAGCGCGAGAGCGTCGTGGTAACAGCGGAGGACGAGGGACTCGCGGCATATGAGAGCATAATCCCATATGTTCCGGTCTGCGGTACCGCGGAAGAGCGGCGGGCCGCTCTCTGCGCCCTTCTCAGCATAGATGGAGCGAGCTTCAGCAGAGTGGACATCGCACGGACGCTCGTGGGCTGCGGTATTTCAGCCGAGGCGCATGAGACCGGTATACCCGACGTTGCGGAGATAAGCTTTCCGTATAGGCGGGGTATCCCGGACGGTATCGAGGAATTGAAAACGCGCATTGAGAGTATCCTGCCCTGCCATATCGAGGTTGTCTATGTCTATAACTACCCGTCGTGGGGTGAGATAGAGGCGGCGTTTTCGACATGGGCGGATATTGAGGGAATACAATGGCAGTCGCTGGAGAGAGTGGGTGAGGGTACGTGACGGAATGGCAGGTCGTAGGCGTTATCGTCGTGCTGGTAGGCTTGGCAGCGGCGGTCATAAAACCCGTGGTCAGTTTGAACGCCTCTATAACGAGGCTGAACGGGATATGCGCCTTCCTCGAGAAAAATCTTGGAGAACTGACACAGAAAAACAGCCAGGCGCACGAAAAGCTCTGGAGAAGAGCAGATGAGCACGAGGCAAAGCTGCAAAATCATGACACGAGGCTTGCAGTATTAGAAAAGGCGGAATAAATTAATATATTTAAATCAAACGCGGGCTCTCCCGCGTCTTATATACAGATCCGGATCCGAGATAAAGAAGGTGAGGCCGAAGTGGATAAAAAGGAATTTGCCCTGCGCTGCGAGAAGATATACACAAAGCTCCACCGCACGGCGCTGGGCTGGCTGGGCAATGAGACATTGGCCGCCGACGCGCTGGGCGAGGCTGTTTACAAGGGGCTGCGTTCCTGCGGCAAGCTCAGGGACGAGGCGCTGTTCGACGCATGGATGATGCGCATACTGGTGAACGAATGTCACAACGAAAAGCGCAGCGGGAAAAAATATGTCAGTCTTGAGGAACTCCCGGAGACGGCGGCGGAGCAGTTTGACTCCCTGCCGCTTCGCGAAGCCATTGCGAGGCTACCGAAGGAACTGCGTGACGTTGTGTCGCTCAGGTTCTTCGCGGGATATACGCTCAGGGAGACCGCCGAAATACTTGATATTCCGCAGGGTACGGCCTCCACAAGGCAGCGCCGGGCTCTCGCGCTGCTGAAGCTTGAACTTGGAGAGGAGGAAAACGAATGAACCGAAACGAGGAATTCAAAGCCCTGCTTTCGCAGACCGGAGACAATTTACCAGAATTTGACGGCATAATGCGCCGGGCGAAGAGAAGAAACGCAGGACGTGGGTTTGCGAAAGCCGGCGGGTGGCTGGCGGGATTTTTCGCCTGCTTTGTGCTGCTCGTCAACTTCTGCTCGCCGGTAGCCTATGCCTGTTCGCGGGTCCCCGGCCTGCGCGAATTGGCCAGAGCGGTAACGTTTTCTCGGTCGTTGACGGATGCCGTCGAGAACGAATATGTCCAGCCGATCGAGCTGGAGCAGACGGAAAACGGCATTACCGCGAGAGTGGAGTATCTGATCGTCGACCAGAAGCAGGTCAACGTGTTTTTCACGCTCGAGGGCGGCGGATATGAGGAGTTTGGCGCGGAGGCGGATTTCAGCCTGGCAGACGGCGGGTGGATAAGCAGCTGCGTCTCAGGTATAAACGAATTCAGCAAACCCGCGGGGGAGCTTAGAGGCGCATACATCGAGCTTATTTCCGATGATGTGCCGGAGAGCCTTATCATGGAACTGAGCGTTTTCGAGACTTCCGGGCACGGAGACATTATGGATGCGCCGGCTGAGGATGCCGGGAGTGAAACAGTATATGTTGAGACCGGGCGCGAGCCGATAGCGCAGTTCGAATTTCTGCTCGAGTTTGACCCGACCTTTACAGAGACGGCAAACATTATCGAGGTAGGCAAGAGCTTTGTTATCGACGGGCAGACGATCGTCGTGGAACGCGTTGAGATATATCCGACGCATCTGCGCCTTGAGCTGGACGATGTGCCGGAGAACACCGCGTGGCTGGAAATGCTTTATTTTTATATCGAGACCGACGACGGGCGGGTGTTTGAAACAACAAAGAACGGTCTGCTTGCAACGGGTAAGGAGGACTCGCCGATGATGGCGTCCTACCGCGCGGACAGCACGTATTTCTATGAATCGGAGCATCTGAAGCTGGTCATCACCGGCGCCAAATGGCTCTACAAGGACATGGAGTGGGTGCATGTTGACCTTGAAAACTGCGAGGCTGAGAAGATGCCCGAGGGAACGGAGCTATATTCCGCCGAGCGCACGGAAAACGGCTGGTATGTCAGCGTCAGGGCGGAACGGCACGAGGAGAACAGGGCGCATCAGGTATTCATTGGCACATACCGCGACCCTGAGGGGAACGAGGGTTACTGCATGAGCTGGAGCATCACCGACGGCGGCGAAGAGTATACCGCGCGTGTAGGCTACGGCGAAAAAGACTGCTTTTTTGAGGAGTTTCCTATTGTAGACTACGACTGGAACGAGATATGGCTCCAGCCAGCGTATTCGCACACATGGACGGCGGAGGAGCCGGTCATTGTGGAGATAAAATAAAAA
>CAZIHY010000012.1:0-31886 GCA_964539115.1 uncultured Oscillospiraceae bacterium | reverse complement strand
TCATCAAAGGCTTGCTTCTGAGAGATAAGGAAAAAGGACTGTCCACTGGGGAGAGAAAGATGCTTAACTCCGCAAAACAGATACTGATTTCGGAAATCGTTCTTTCTATACATTGTTCTTATGAAGAGGTCGAAGCGCGGATAAAGGGCGCGATAGCCTGACGGAGGGAAAAATAAATGTCTATGCTGTCCGATAAGATAAGAAAAATGAAGCGGCCGTTTTGCTCAATGGTCGTTGTAGCGGCGGGTGATTCAAGCCGTATGGGCAAGGACAAAATGTTTATAGAGATCGGCGGGATGCCGGTTATTGCAAGGACGCTTCTTGCATTTGAAAAAAGCGAGGACGTCGACGAAATAATTGTAGTCACCCGTGAGGATCTTGTTGAGAAATGTGCTGCGTTGTGTATCGAGTATGGCATTGATAAGGCCAATAAGTTTCTTATGGGAGGAAGCGACAGGTTACATTCCGCGCTCGCCGGAGTTACGGAGGCTTCAGATGAATCAAAACTTATAGGAATACATGATGGGGCCAGACCGTTTGTGACCGGAGAACTGATAACAGAGGTCGTGCGCTGCGCTGATAAGTTTGACGCCGCGGCCCCCGCTGTGCCGGTTAACGATACTGTCAAGCTTGTAATAGACGGTGTTGTTGAGACCACTCCTGTAAGAGAAAATGTTTTCGCAGTACAGACGCCGCAGGTGTTTTTGGCCGACGTAATAAAATGTGCGCTGACCTCTGCAATAGAAAACGAGATTATAGTTACTGACGATTGCTCCGCTGTTGAGGAGATCGGAATGCCCGTGCATATTGTCAGAGGGGAAGTCGATAATATAAAGTTGACAACACCTCGTGATATTGAGCTTGCCGAGGTGATACTCAGACGGCTGGAGGCAAAGGAATGCGAATAGGACACGGATATGATGTTCATAGACTTGTGGAGGGACGCCGCATGGTACTCGGCGGCATTGAGATCCCCTGTGAGTCCGGTCTGCTTGGGCACTCCGACGCAGATGTACTTGTCCATGCAATAATAGACGCTATACTGGGCGCTGCAGCGCTCGGCGATATCGGCCAGATGTTTCCGGATAATGACCCGCAGTATGAGGATATAGACAGCTGCATACTGCTTTCAGTTGTTTACAAAAGGATAGTCTCCTCAGGCTTTTCAATTTCAAATCTTGACTGCACTGTTATTGCGCAGGCTCCAAAGCTTACGCCATATATACCTGCTATGAGGCAAAAACTTGCGCATATTCTTGAGATACAGGAAAATAAGCTAAATATAAAAGCTACAACAGAAGAAAAGCTTGGCTTTACCGGCGCAAAGCTTGGCATTGCCGCTCACGCCGTTGTACTGCTGAATGAGTGATACAAAAACAATAATGAGGCCCCGCGCATAAACTGGCTTACAGTAAGCTTGTTTTGCGCGGGGCTTTGTGCGCTTATTGCGCTAGTATAGACTCAGGAGGTAATAGTATTTTGATGCTTAGATATTTAATAATGTGCCGGTCGCTGACATATGCACAGCGGTCAGCACGCGCTCTGGAGAATGCGGGAATAACCGCAGTCGTGGCCAAGGCGCCACAAGGCGTTTCGAACGCCGGGTGCGCTTACTGCGTCAAGGTCTCAGAGCGAAGATTAAATGAAGCTCTCTCTGTTTTGAAGAGAGCAGGATTATCACCGACAAGGGTGTTCCTGCAAAAGGATAGCGGTGAAGTAAGTGAAATTGATTTTTAAGAGGTTATTTTTATGATATATCTTGACAGTGCAGCAACTTCGTTGCAAAAACCGCAAAATGTCTCACGTGCAATGATCAGCGCTATGAGAACGGCGGCCAGTACAGGGAGAAGTGCGCATGGGTCTGCAATGAGAGCTTCCGAAATTGTATTTAACTGCCGGTGTGCAATAGCGGAAATGTTTTCAGTAACAGAACCAGACAATATTGTTTTTACAATGAATGCGACCCATGGTTTGAACATTGCGATAAATTCTCTTGTCCGCGAGGGGACAAAGGTCCTGGTATCCGGCTATGAACATAATTCGGTTATGCGCCCGCTTTATGCCAGAAATGCGGACGTCCGTATTGCAAGGTCAAAGCTTTTTGACCAAGACGATGCCATACGTGCCTTTTCCGAAAATATCGCGTGGGCAGAAGTCGTGATATGCAATCATGTTTCAAATGTGTTTGGATTCATTCTTCCTATAGAAGAAATTTCCAGTATTTGCCGCGCAAATGGCAAGCCGCTGATCATTGATGCGTCCCAGTCTGCCGGAACTTTACCGCTTGATTTTTCGTCTTTAGGTGCAAGCTTTGCAGCGATGCCGGGACATAAGGGGCTCATGGGCCCGCAGGGGACGGGCGTACTTCTCTGCGGGGAAGGGGGTACAGCCCTTATGCAGGGAGGAAGCGGCTCGGATAGTATTTCTCCGAATATGCCGGACTATCTGCCTGACAGGTTAGAGGCCGGAACGTTGAATGTAACTGGAATTGCGGGACTGCTGGCAGGCGTGAGATATATAAACAGGATAGGGCTTGGCAGGATCTCAGCGCATGAAAAACGCATGACGGGTATATTGGCTGCGTCTCTTTCCAGGTGTGGCGGACTTACAGTATTCAAAAGCGAAGACAGCGCATGCCAGGCTGGGGTCCTCTCAGTTCTTCCCGAGAAGAAAGATTGTACGGACTGTGCTGCGTTCCTGTCTGAGCGCGGTATCGCAGTCAGAAGCGGGCTTCATTGTGCACCGGAGGCGCATCGTACGGTGGGAACAATAGAGACAGGAACCGTAAGGTTCAGCGTATCTCCTTTTACTACGGAACTGGAAGTGCGCAAAGCGTCTGCGAACCTGATAGCATATATAAAATCTTAGTTATGCACGGCAAATAATTAGTTGCCAAAATCAGATTATTGAGATATAATATCTTGATTAATTATGTAAATCAGATTTCTCAATATAACACTGCGATAAACAGGAAGTGTGCTATGGAACGCATAAAACAAATACTGTCTGAAAGTATTAATTTTATTCAGCTTATGAGGATATCAGATATAATTGATATCCTGATTGTTGCGTTAATTATTTTCGAGATAATAATATTTATCAGAAAGACAAACTCCTCGAGGGTCGCGCTTGGAATTGTCATCCTGCTTGCGGCCCTCTGGGTGTCGGAAAAGTTTAACCTTATCGTTGTTAACTTCTTGATAAAAAAGACCGTTGAGCTGGGGCTTGTAGCGCTTGTTATCCTGTTTCAGCCGGAGCTCCGCCGCGCGCTTGAGAAAGTCGGAAGCGGTACGTTTTCATCTCTGTTTGGCAAGGATATTTCTACGCTGGGGATGGAAGCTGTAATAACGCAGACGGTTATTGCCTGTGTTGACTTGGCCAAGACAAAAACCGGCGCGCTCATTATATTCGAGCGTGATAATCCGCTGAATGACCCGATAAATACCGGAACGATAATAAATGCCGATATAACGGCCGAGCTTCTAAAGAATATATTTTATCCAAAAGCTCCGCTGCACGACGGCGCTGTTATTATCAGAGATGAGCGCATCGCTGCCGCCGGGTGCATGTTGCCCCTGTCATCCAGCACAAACCTGAGCCGCGATCTCGGAATGAGGCACCGTGCCGGTATCGGAATGAGCGAGCGTTCAGATGCGGTCGTTGTGATCGTCTCGGAGGAGACTGGGTCAATTTCTGTCGCTGTAGACGGAATGCTCAAGCGTCATTTGACCAGCGACACATTTGAGCGTCTGCTTACAAATGAGATCATTGACGAAGATCAACGTGCGAGAGGAAGATTTCCACACTTTACAGCAAAGAGAAAAAAGGTGAAGAACGATGCAGAAGTCGAGAATTAAAAGAATATTCGACAGCAAGATACTGTATTTTGTGATTGCGCTCTTTGCATCTTTTGCACTGTGGCTGTATGTCTCTTCTGTTGAAAAGGTGACGATCGAGGAAACTTTTACAAACATACCGCTTGTTTTCACAGGTGCAGATACTATCAGAGATACCAGGGAACTCGTTGTCACTCAGGTCAGTAATAGCACCGTTTCTATAAGGGTCGAAGGGCAGAGAAGCGTTATTTCTAAGCTCAAGGACAATGCAGACGAACTAAAAGCGGTCATAGATATAAGCAGCGTAACCGAGCCTGTAAACAACAGAACAACTTTCTCTGTCAGCTTTCCGGACATTATTGATCCAAATGACGTAACCATATTGAGCAGAACGCCGTCGATAATCGAGTATTACATCGATAAGCAAAGCACAAAGACGATAAATGTTGTTTGCAAATTTGTCGGCAGCGTCGCTGAAGGTTATATCGTTTCCCAACCGATATCTGATCCTCTTACCGTCAGGATCAGCGGGCCTGAAAAAGTTATTGAACAGGTCGACTATGCCTACATTGAGATAAATCGTGATGAAGTTGACAGCACACTTCAGTTTTCGGCTGAGTACCTCCTGATAGGCGTTGATGGGAATGAGATAGTCGACAGTTCTATCGTTCTTGAGACGGAGACTGTCAATGTTACCCTTCCGGTTGAGGCGTCAAAGGAAGTTGCGCTGTCTGTAGATCTTATCTATGCGCCTGAAACCAGCAGCGAGAACGCCATCGTTACGATCGAGCCGTCCGCTATCACAATTGTCGGTGATGCGGAAATTCTCGCCGGGATTAACAGGATATCTCTAGGCCAGATCGACTTGTCCGATGTGGACGGAATCTATGAAAAAACCTACTCTATTGTCCTTGACAACGGCATTAAGAACCAGACTGGTACGACAGAGGCTGAGGTGACTGTTGAGATACGCGGTCTTGAAACAAAGGAGTTCATAATCAATAATTTCTCCTATACAAATTTGCCTGAGGGATTATTGGCTGATATTTTCACAAAGAGCCTTACTATTAAGGTGCGCGCTGACGCGGAAACTATTGAAAAAATCGCAGCAAATAATATCCGGGCAGTAGCCGATCTGGAGGACTATGCGGACACAGTTGGAGATTTTACGGTTCCCGTCAAGATATATATTGCTGATTATTCAGAGGCCGGTGTTGTAGGCGATTATTCGATATATGTATCCATAAGCAGGGATGACGGCGAAGACTAGCTGATTTAAAAGGAGCAAAGTTTTGACACAGCAAGCAGTTGTAACTGAGTTATATGAGGACGGCTATGCCCTCGTTGCGGTACAGCGGGGGACAGCGTGCGGTGGAGCGTGCGAATCCTGCGGCGGTACCTGTGCTTACAGGAACACTCTTTCTGTAAAAGCGGTAAACAGTATTTCTGCATCCATTGGAGACAAAGTAACAATCGAAAGCCGTTCATCTCAAGTGATAGGAAAGGCAGCTTTGGTATATCTTCTGCCTCTTATAGCCTTCTTTATCGGATATTTTCTGGCATCTGCGTTTAATGCACCGGAAGCGGTGGAGATAATTGTAAGTCTTGCGTCGTTCTTTGTTGGATTGGCGATGGTCGTATTTCTGAACAGGCATCGCAGGAGCAAAGCCATAGAGTTTGAGATTATCGGTATAAACTGATGTTTGGCTATATCCGACCGATAAAAGACAAACTGACTGAGAGCGAGTATAAGCTTTTTCGTGCGGCCTATTGCGGGCTTTGCCACAGTATGAAAAAGCGATGCGGATTTGCGTCGCGTTTTACGCTGAACTTTGATTTCACATTCATGGCCATGCTGCTCAGCGGAGCCGATGAGGGCCATGATGAGTGCCGCAGATGTATTGCGCATCCATTCAAAGCGAGAAAGTGCCGCTGTGGTTCTGCAGCGTTCAACGACGTTGCAGACATGAGCATTATTTTCAGCTATCTTAAACTCGCTGATAATGTCAGGGACGAAGGAGTTCTGCGTTCGATTGTCTCAAGGCTGGCGATGTTGTGTTTATTTCGCGGCTACAAAAGAGCGTGCGGGAAGAAACCCGGATTCTCCGCCGCAGCCAAAGCGCTTCTGCGGGAGCTTGAACTGCTGGAAGACAGCGGCTGTGATTCACTTGACCGTACGGCAGACAAGTTTGCGCTTATTCTGGCAGAAGCGGCTTCAGTTTCTGCCGACAAAGAACGCGGCAGGGTGCTGCGCTACCTGTTTTATCATATTGGACGGCTTATTTATATCATCGATGCCATTGACGACCTTCCAGACGATTTGGAACGGGGTTCCTATAATGCGGTTTCACACAGGTTTTCGTTGGACGAGCCTGTGCTTGATGATACAGCTGCCTGCAGCCTTGATCTCACTATAAGGCATTCAATTAACCTTATCGCAAGCGATTATCAGTTGCTTTCTGAAACTGAGTATTCGGGTATACTTACAAATATAATCTATCTTGGACTGCCGGCGGTCGCATCCGAAGTGCTGCGAAGCAGGTTGCCAGAGACTAGTAAATTTACTGGAGATAAAGAATGAACGATCCTTATAAAGTTCTTGGCGTTACACCGAACGCCAGCGATGAAGAGATAAAAAAAGCCTATCATGACCTTGCGAGAAAATATCATCCCGATAATTACCACGACAATCCACTTGCCGATCTTGCGCAGGAGAAAATGAAAGAAATTAACGAGGCATATGACACGCTTACCAAAAACGGCGGAGCATACCGCAGGAATGCTTCCGGTGGCGGCGCCGCATATCAGAGCAGCAGCTATTCATATCGCAGCGGGAGCGACAATGAGATTTATGCAAGAGTCAGGACATGCCTAAACAAAGGAGATGTCTCCGAAGCTGAGCGGCTTTTAAGCACTATCAACAGTTGCGGAGCGGAGTGGAATTTCCTTATGGGGAGTGTGTGCTATCGCAAGGGATGGCTCGATGAAGCCAACCGGTATTTTCAAAACGCGGTTGCTATCGAGCCGAACAATCCTGAATACAGACAGGCTGTCACATATATGCGTTCGGGCGGAAATGCATATCGGCCGAGCGGAAGCAGCTATTCTTCCGGAGAAGACAGTATGTGTAATGTCTGCACAACGCTTTTGGCAGCTGACTGCTGCTGCGAATGTATGGGCGGAGATTTGATACCGTGCTGCTGATATGAATGGACAAACTAAAAAAATAACTATAAGCGCGATGACCGCGGCACTGGCCGTTGTCATACTGCTCATGGCGGCTGTATTGCCGACAGGAAGAATAGCGCTTGTGGCATTGGCAGGCCTGTGCATGGTCCCTGTCGTGCTTAGCTGCAGGATCCCGTTTGCTATCGGCTCATTTTTACTAAGCGGCGCAATAGCGCTTCTTTTGTCCCCTATGAAGGGCTGCGCAGCTGCATATCTACTGTTTTTTGGTTGGTATCCCATAGCTAAGAGTCCTATGGAGCGGATAAAGAGCCGAATTGCAGAGTGGATTTCAAAGCTGTTAGTATTTAACGCCGCATTGGCTGTTGCTGTTTTACTTTTTGGACAGCTTATGGTTTCGGACTTGGAACTACCTATAAGTGCAGGATGGGCTGCAGCTTTATTGTGGTTAGTTGCAAACGCCGCTTTTATTCTATATGACATTGCTATGAGCCGTATTATTTTCCTCTATCTAAATAAATTTGTAAAAAAATAGCCTGATAGGAGTAGTGACAATGATAAACAGCATGACAGGGTATGGTGGCGCGAAGGGAGAGAACGGCGGCATCTCTGTTGGTATTGAACTGAAAAGCGTCAATAACCGGTATCTGGACGTTTCTGTGCGCCTGCCACGGAATTATATCTTTGCCGAGGAAATAATAAAGAGTGCCGTTGCTTCACATATAACCCGTGGAAAGATAGATGTTTATGTATCCATCGACGCGTCTGGAAGCGATTCTATTGAGGTCGTTGTGAACAAAACGCTGGCAAAAAGCTATATTGACGCAGTTGTGTCCATCAGCAGTGATTTTTCGCTTTCCTGCAGCCTGGATGCTGTAACCGTAGGACGGTTTTCAGAGGTCCTCTCAGTCGAAAAGAAGGAGTTGGACAAGTCTGTCGTATCTGAGGAGATTTCGGAGGTTATAGAGCTAGCCCTCACCGAGTTCGACGCGATGCGTGCACGCGAAGGTGCTAAGCTGGAGGAGGATATCCGCGGCAGGCTTGAGACAATTGAAAAGCTTGTTTCAATTGTTGAGGAGAGATCTCCGCAGACGGTTGAGGAATACCGCAGGAAATTAACTGCCAAGCTCAATGAGGTGCTGGAGAATAAATCCTTGGATGAGCAGAGAATACTTACAGAAGCAGCGATATTTGCAGACAAGGTTGCAGTAGATGAGGAGACCGTCAGATTACGCAGCCACATCTCTCAAATGCGTGAGATGTTGGTTTCCGGCTCTCCGATCGGAAGAAAAATGGACTTTCTTATTCAGGAATTTAACCGCGAGGCAAATACGATAGGAAGCAAATGTTCAGACGCCGCAATTTCAAAGATCGTGGTAGACATCAAGGCGGAGATAGAAAAGATCCGCGAACAGATACAGAATATTGAATAAGGGGGAAAGTGGGCTTTGAAGCTGATCAACATCGGTTTTGGCAACATGGTTTCAGCTGATCGCCTGATTGCTATCGTCAGTCCGGATTCCGCTCCCATCAAGAGAATAATCCAGGATGTGCGCGAAAAGGGGCTTTTGGTCGATGCATCATACGGCCGCCGCACAAGAGCTGTTTTGCTTATGGACAGCGGACACGTCATTCTCTCTGCGATACAGCCGGAGACTGTTGCAGGACGAATGGACTGCTAAGGGCGGAGCAGAAACGGAGGCTGGCGACAATGAATAAGCTGCAGAGCGGAAAACTCATAGTTATCTCCGGCCCGTCTGGGGCAGGAAAAAGCACAGTTATTTCAAAAGCTATGGCAAAAAACCATGGAATGCGTTTTTCTGTTTCGGCGACGACAAGGTCCCCCAGGCCCGGGGAGCAGGATGGCAGGGAATATTATTTTGTGAGTAAGGAGCGGTTTAGCCAGATGGTAGACAACGGACAGTTGCTCGAATATGCCTGCTATGTAGGAAACTGCTATGGAACTCCTCGCGGCGCCGTTGAGAAAATGCTGTCGGAAGGCTGCGATGTTGTCCTTGATATTGAAGTTCAGGGGGCAGCACAGGTAAAAGCCCACATGCCAGAGGCAATTACCGTTTTTCTTACGGCTTCCAGTTTTGATGAGCTTAGAAGGCGTCTTGAAGGAAGGGGAACGGAGACCGCTGAGCGCATAGCGGGGCGTATCGAACGTGCCCGCGAAGAACTGAAGGCAGTCGGGAATTACGATTATATTGTTATAAATGATGATCCGGAAACCGCTGCAAATGAAATTTGCAGCATAATAACGGCCGAAAAATGCAAAACGGCTAATAGAATCAAATTTTTGGAGGAATGCTAAAATGATGCTCTATCCACCTATGTCCAACCTTGTTGATAAGGTCGGCAGCAAATACCAGCTTGTGAATCTCGTTGCCAGAAGGGCAAGACATATATCTGCAGAGGCTGAGATTGAAGAGGAAACTCTTGATGAAAAGCCCGTATCCATAGCAATCAATGAGGTTTATACCGGAAAACTGACTCTAAAATCCTCCGATCTTGTCGCTGAGGTCCCAGAGGAGGACTGAGTAAGCAGGGTGTCCACGCCCGGTTTTGATGCAGAGGTGTGTCCAAGTATGAACAGTATTGCAAAAATTGCCGTTTCAGCTGCAACATATTGGGTGGACCGTCCATATTCCTACTGGATACCGGAAAATCTCTCCGACAAGGTCGTTCCCGGCGTGCGTGTCATGGTGCCCTTTTCCCGGGGAAACCGGCGTACAGAAGGCATCGTACTTGCGGTTGAGGATGGATATTCTGCAAATCTCAAATCCATAGACAGAGTCTTGGACGATAAACCGGTTCTTGATGAAGAGCAGTTAAAGCTTGCCATATGGATGCGGGAGCGCTTTTTCTGCACGGTTTATGACAGCGTTAAATGTATTTTACCGACCGGATTTTGGTTCAAAAACAGCGGAAAGCGACGGGCAACTGACAAGACGGTAAAAATGGTTTCGCTTGCAATAGATGCGGAAGAAGCCTTGCAGCTTGCCGTCCAGAAGAGCAGACGCGCGCCTCAGCAGGCAGAGCTGCTGAAAACGTTGTCTGCTGTTGGGCGCGTATCTGCGCGCGAAATTTGCAGTTTTACCGGAGCGTCTATGCAGAGCTTGAATGCACTAAAAAATGCGGAGCTCGTGCAAATGGAGGAAGTAGAGGTTTTCAGAAGGCCCAGCTTCACACATGGAGAAAAGGCTGAACTTCCTGTTTTGAATGATGAACAGGAAATTGCCTTTGAAGAACTTAAAAAGCTCGCTGAGGACAAAAAATCGAATGCAGCATTGCTTTACGGCGTGACTGGAAGCGGTAAAACAACGGTGTATATACGCCTCATTGAGGATATGCTCCGTAAGAACAAAGGTTCTATCCTAATGGTCCCTGAAATATCTCTTACGCCGCAGATGCTGCAAACTTTTTCGTCGTATTTCGGAGATGAGATCGCTGTTCTTCACAGTTTGCTTGCTGTCGGCGAGCGATACGACGAATGGAAGCGCATCCGTGACGGCAAGGCAAGAGTTGTAATTGGAACACGTAGCGCTGTGTTTGCTCCTATACATGATCTGGGCATAATCATTATAGATGAGGAACAGGAATACACCTATAAATCTGAGAATGTTCCGCGGTATCATGCACGCGATATAGCAAAATACCGCTGTTTTAAAAGCGGCGCGTTGCTGCTTTTGGGCAGTGCAACGCCAGATGTCGTCAGCCGGTATAACGCAGGTACAGGGATATACCGCTTTTGTGAGCTTAAAACACGATATAACAAAATGGCCTTGCCAGAAGTTCATATAGTTGACATGAAACGTGAGCTGCGCCGCGGAAACGGTGGGGATATAAGTTCAGTTCTAAAAGAAGAGATAGAAGTAAATCTTGATCGGGGAGAACAGAGCATTCTTTTTCTCAACCGCCGTGGAGCGTCGACGCTCGTGACCTGCAGCGAGTGCGGCTATACTTATGAATGCCCAAATTGCAGCGTTAACCTGACCTATCACAGCGCCGGAAAAAGACTGATGTGCCACTACTGTGGTCACACAAGACGGGTCGATGCCGCCTGCCCTCAATGCGGTGGCAAGCTAAATTACATTGGATCCGGCACACAGAAGGTCGCTCAGGAGCTATCGGAGCTTTTTCCAGGCGTCGAAATACTCCGTATGGATGCAGATACTGTTGCCCCGGCAGGCTCACATGAGCTGCTTCTGAGCCGCTTCAGGGATGGAAAAATTCCGATCATGATCGGAACGCAGATGGTGGCAAAAGGGCTTAACTTTGATTCAGTCACTCTTGTTGGCGTAATATCCGCAGATCAGAGCCTGTATTCCGGGGATTATCGCGCTAATGAAAGAACCTTTTCGCTGATAACTCAGGTCGTTGGCAGATCTGGCCGCGGGGAAAAGACCGGCAGAGCTGTTATACAGACTTATACTCCGGAAAATCAGATCATCCGTTTGGCGGCATCTCAGGACTATAACAGTTTTTATGAATCAGAGATAGCGCTCAGGAAAATCCAGTATTCTCCACCATTTGCGGACATGTTTTCTATTACTGCATCCGGTGTTGATGAGTCGCGAGTGCTTAAATGCTGCTCCGCTATACGTTCGATCCTTTGCTCAACGCTTGAAGGAGAGAACGACTGCCGTATATTAGGGCCCGCTCCTATGCCTGTTGTTAGAGTCAACAACCGCTTTCGCTATCGTGTGATACTTTCCTGTAAAGCGGACAAGTCAAGGCGAGAGCTTGTTTCAAAAATATTAATGTTTTGCAACACGAATAAAGAGTTTAGGGGAGTTTCCGTTTACGCGGATATAAATCCAATTGACTGAAGATTACAGAGAGATAGTGAGGGAAAAGGATGGCACTTAGAAATATACTCACGAAAGGCGAGCCTACGCTTGAAAAAACAAGCCGCCCTATAACGGATTTCAACGACAGACTGCACACACTGCTCGATGATATGTGCGAGACCCTTATTGATTCAGGTGGGGTCGGCCTTGCTGCACCGCAGGTCGGAGTTCTCCGCCGGGCCGTACTCGTACTTGAGACCAATGTCGAGGATGAAGAGGATGAATATATCATCGAGCTTATTAACCCAGAGATAATCAAGGCCGAAGGCGAGCAGACCGGCCCTGAGGGATGCTTGAGCGTTCCGGGAGTCTACGGCTGCGTCACACGCCCTGACTATGTTGTAGTGCGTGCTCAGGATAGGGACGGAAACAGCTTTGAGGTAGAAGGGCGGGGGCTTACGGCCCGTGCTTTTTGCCATGAAATAGATCATCTTGACGGCCATCTTTTCCTTGAAAAGAGCGACCATATCATGTCTGACGAAGAGCTGAAAAGCTATGCGGGTGGCAATGATGAAGAGGACGGAGAATAATTTATGAGAATAGTTTTCATGGGAACGCCGGATTTTGCTGCTGCCCACCTGAAAACGCTGATTGACAGAGGATATAATGTTGTTGGCGTGTATACACAACCCGATAAGATGCGCGACAGGGGCATGAAGCTTAGCTCATCTCCGGTTAAGTTAACTGCATCCGAAGCAGGGATACCGGTTTATCAGCCTGAAAAGCTCAGAAATAATGACGGGGCGCTTGCGGAGTTTCAAGCGTTGGAGCCGGATCTGCTGGTTGTTGTTGCCTATGGAAAATTGCTGCCGGACAGCTTTCTGAACACTCCGAAATATGGGGCTGTTAACGTCCACGCGTCGCTGCTGCCTAAATATCGCGGCAGTGCGCCCATACAGTGGTCAGTCCTGAACGGAGACAGAGAAACGGGAGTTTCAACGATGTATATGGCCTCTGAGCTCGATGCAGGAGATATAATCTACCAGTCCTCTACAGAGATAGGCGAATTTGAAACAAGCGGAGAACTTTTTGACAGACTTTGCACGCTTGGCTGCGAGATTATTGTCAAGACTATAGACGATATAGAAGCGGGCATTGCTCCAAGAATACGCCAAAATCACTCTGAGGCGACCTTTACAAAGCAGCTTTCCAAGGAAATGTCGCCCATAGACTGGAACAAAATGCCTCGAGAAATAGTCAAGCATATATATGGTCTGCAGCCTTGGCCGGTCGCAACATCAAACATTGCCGGAACGGATTTTCGTATTTTTGCTGCGGAATATACGGAGACTGAGACGGATAAGGCTCCGGGACAGATTGTTTCTGCCGGCAAAGCGGGGCTCGAGATCGCTTGCGCCGAAGGAAAAACTGTTATGATAACCGAGCTCCAGCAGGCAGGAAAAAAACGGATGAGCGCTGCTGCTTATCTTGTCGGTCATAAAATCCATGTCGAGAACTGACACTGTTTCAAAAAGTCCCCGTGCCGTTGCCGTGCGTGTGCTCGAGCGCGCAAGAAGGTCAGGTGCTTGGTCAGATGCCGCGTTGTCCTCTGAGACCGCCAAAGCCGGGCTTGACAGGCTCGACTCTGCACTTGCAGGTCAACTGTGCTATGGTGTGCTTCAGCAGCGAAGCCTATTGGATTTTTATATTGACTATTACTGCTCAACAAAATCCGCGAGATTGGAGCCCAAGCTTTTGGATATTCTTCGGGTTTCAGCATATCAGATTATTTTTCTTGATCGTATACCGGATTTTTCTGCTGTAAATGAGGGAGTGGCCCTGTGTAAGAGTATGGGACTCCAGCGTGCATCCGGCTTGTGCAACGCGGTTTTAAGGCGCATAAGTGAAAATAAGGAATCGCTTCCCGCTGTTCCGGGACGCGGCACGGCTAAGCATCTGGCTATACGTTACAGCCATCCGGAGTGGTTTGTGAGCGAGATGATCGAAAGTATTGGCTACGATGCAACGACAGCGCTGCTGATTGCAAACAACTCTCCTGTACCAATCACGGCGCAGGTCAATACGCTGAAAATAACGACTGATAAACTGCAGGAAAGTTTATCAGAGAAAGGCATAACAGCGCAAAAGCACCCGTGGATGCCGGATTGTCTGCTTCTTCGCGGCACCGGAGCAGTTCAGGAACTTTCCGAATTCAGGGATGGCCTTTTTTACGTTCAGGATACTGCCGCGCGACTTGCGGTTATGGCATCCGGCGTCCGGCCTGGAATGAAGGTTTTGGACTGCTGTGCTGCCCCCGGTGGGAAGAGCTTTGCAGCGTCTATCATTATGAATAACGAGGGTTCGTTGACCTCATGTGATATTCATGGAAAAAAACTCTCTAGGATCGAACAGGGAGCACAGCGGCTCGGGATAGACATTATTTCAACTTGCGAGTGTGACGCAAGACACCCGCTTTCTGAGTTTGAAAGCGCTTTTGATGTTGTTATCGCAGATGTTCCGTGCAGCGGATTTGGCGTCATACGGAAAAAACCTGAGATACGCTATAAATCTCGGGAGGATGTGGCTGGGCTTCCTGAAATACAGCTTGACATCATCAGGTCTGCTGCCGGGGGTGTGAAGCCCGGGGGCACCCTCATCTATTCAACCTGCACAGTCCTGAAAAGTGAAAATCAGGATGTTATAAACAAGTTTTTATCTGAAAATAATGAGTTTGAACCGCAGAGCTATAAGCTTCCGGTGCCTGTTGAGCGTCCGGTTGACGGCATGATCTCATTCTGGCCGTATGTATATGATTGCGACGGCTTCTTCATTTGCCGGCTCGGGAGGAAGAAATGACGGAGAATGCAAAAAAAATCGATATAAAGTCAATGCTTCCCGAAGAGCTTGAGGCAGCAATGCTGGAACTGGGTGAGAAAAAGTTCCGCGCAAAGCAGATATTTACATGGCTCACCCGGGGCGTAACCAGTTTCGATGAGATGACGGATCTTTCAAAGGCGCTGCGCGCAGTGCTTGGGGAGCGTTTTTACATAACCAGTATTGTCGAACTTGAGCGAAACGTCTCTGAAATAGACGGAACAATGAAATTTCTTTGGGGACTTCCAGACGGTAATGCCGTTGAGACCGTCGTTATGAGCTATAAATATGGCAACAGCGTGTGTATCAGTTCTCAGGTAGGGTGCAGGCAGGGCTGCGCTTTCTGCGCGTCAACGATAGGAGGGCTTGTGCGCAACCTTGAACCTTCGGAGATGCTCGAAGAAGTGATCAGGTCCGAGATAGTATCGGGAAAACCCATATCAAATATAGTTTTGATGGGCATAGGCGAACCGCTTGACAACTTCGACAATGTAATGAAGTTTCTAAAGCTCATAAACCATCCGGACGGCCGTAATATCGGTATGCGTCATATATCCCTTTCCACCTGTGGCATAACAGAAAAATTTGACATACTCGGTGAATATAATTTACAATTAACATTGTCAGTTTCGCTTCATGCACCGGATGACGAAACCCGCTCCCGTATCATGCCGGCAAACCGCGGCAGGGGAGTAGCCAGTCTGATGGAGCATTGCGAACGGTATTATAAACGGACGGGACGCCGTATATCATTTGAATATGCTATGATTGCTGGCGTCAACGACACGCCATATCATGCAGAGCTTTTGGCCCAGCGTGTTGCTAAAATCGGCGGACATGTTAATCTTATCCCTCTCAACAATGTTGAGGAACGCGAGTTCCGCGCGTCTGATAAAGATACAATAAAAGCATTTGTCAAGATCCTTGAGGATGCTGGCGTGAATGTAACTGTCAGACGGCGTCTTGGCAGCGATGTTGACGCTTCCTGCGGACAGCTCAGACGAAAGAGAGAGGCTTCTATTCAAGCGGAGGGTAAATGAAATTTTACGGCCAGACGGACAAGGGAAAGGTCCGAAAAGAAAACCAGGACTGTTTTGTTCTTGAAAAACTAGATAATGGAATTGTCGCTGCCGTTATATGTGACGGAATGGGCGGCGCAAACGCAGGCCGTATTGCCAGCGAAAGTGCGTCGTCTGTGTTTAT
The DNA here is from genome assembly GCA_964539115.1 of uncultured Oscillospiraceae bacterium. Classification (GTDB taxonomy): domain Bacteria; phylum Bacillota; class Clostridia; order Oscillospirales; family Oscillospiraceae; genus CAKSXP01. The sequence goes on along the minus strand of CAZIHY010000012.1, from coordinate 15,991 downwards.
GGAGTACTTGCTGCCTAAGCTAAAGGCGGATTCAGAGGCCGATATACAGAAGCTTGTGGCAGGCGCCGCCGCATATGCAAATACTGTTGTGTACCAGCGCTCACTTTCAGATGTGTCATATCGCGGTATGGGTACAACAATGGTTGGCGCAGTTGTCAGAGATAACGAAGCAACTGTTTTCAACATTGGAGACAGCCGCGCCTATATAAGGGATAGTGAGGGGTTTAGACGCATGACCCGTGACCACTCGCTGGTGGAAGAGCTTGTCCAGATTGGTGAGATAACATCTGAGGAAGCGAGAGTGCACCCGCAGAAAAATCTGATAACGCGCGCTTTGGGAATTGGAGCTGAAGTCAAATGTGACATTTTTGTCTCGGAGTTCCATGCAAAAGAGAGGATTCTTCTGTGCTCTGATGGCCTGAGCAATATAATAACTGACGAGGAGCTGTCCGAGCAGTGCCGTAAGAGCCGTGAACCCAGGACCCTGTGTCATGCATTAATGAAAAAGGCACTCAGCCGCGGCGCACCGGACAATGTCACAATCGTCGTAATTGAGTGCTCGTGACCTCTGCAAGGTTTCTTTATTTCAACTCATTCGGAGGCTGTTGTATGGATAACAGTATGGATAAATATCTGGGCAAATTGCTCGATAATAGATATGAGATACTTGAGGTGATCGGCTCTGGTGGAATGGCGGTCGTCTATAAAGCGCTGTGCCATAAGCTGAACAGAAATGTCGCTGTTAAGATCCTTCGGGATGATCTTGCATTCGATATGGATTTCCGGCGGCGTTTTGAGACTGAATCCAAGGCTGCCGGAATGCTGAGTCATCCCAACATTGTCTCTGTATATGACGTCAGCCGTGACAGCAACCCCGAGTATATTGTCATGGAACTCATTGAGGGCGTCACGCTCAAGCAATATATGACCAGCAAGGGCGTGCTTGGCTGGAAGGAAGTCGTGCACTTCACCACCCAAATCGCAAAAGCGCTATCTCATGCTCATAGCCGTGGGATCGTTCATCGCGACATTAAGCCGCACAACATTATGATCGATAAGGACGGCTCAATAAAGGTGGCGGATTTTGGCATTGCCAGGCTCGGCAACTCCCAAAATACGCTTACTACAGAGGCATTGGGTTCTGTTCATTATATCTCACCGGAACAAGCAAGGGGAGAGGTTGTCGATGCGCGGAGCGACCTATATTCGCTGGGCATCGTTATGTATGAAATGCTGACGGGAAAGCTGCCGTTTGACGGTGACAGTCCGGTTGCCATTGCATTACAGCATATTAATTCATCTCCGGAAGCGCCGCGTGAGATCGTTTCGGATATCCCTGAAGCCCTGGAATCTATAACAATAAAAGCGATGAATCCGAACATCAATGAGCGGTATCAATCCGCCGATGAACTTCTGGAGGACCTTGAAGCTTTTAGGAAGCAGTCCTCTTCGGCGGCCCCCTCTGACGAGGAGCTAGCACCCATCGTGGAGGAAAATTCACTTGCTGACATTGAAGATGACTTTTCAGATATGATAATTAGGGACGTAAGGCCCATAAATCGTGGCGTGGAAAGAAGCTATGACGGCTATGTGCGCCGCCGCTCACGCTCAAAGAAAGTCAGCCTTCTGAGCGGGTTCTTCATTGTGCTTGCTTTTATGATTGCCGTTTTTGTTTTCTTGTGGAACTACTGGCTGAAAGACATTTTTGAGGATGCGCAGAGGATAAGTATGCCGAACTTTGTCGGTGATTATTGGGATGATATTGAGGCGAACGAAGATTTCAACAAAATGTTCAATTTTACAGTCGTTTATCAGCCCAGTGCAACTGTTGATGCCGGAATTATCATGTCCCAGAACCCGGTTTCAGATAGAAGCGTTATGCTCTCGGCCAACGGCGTCGACGTTGATCTGACTGTCAGTTCCGGTATTGAAATGGTCAAGGTACCTGATGTTTATAATATCGAATATAGAGATGCTATTATCCTTCTTGAATCCAAGGGATTTACAGTCGTGACTGAGTATGTTGAGTCTCAAACCGTTACGCAGGATTACGCTGTGTCTACAAGTCCCGAGTCCGGCGAATCGCTTACGATAGGTTCCACTGTCTACCTGCAGATCAGCGGCGGACCAGTTCTTAACACTTTTGAGATGCCGAATTTGGTCGGTATGACACAGGCAGAGGCAGAGACGGCGATTGAAGCCAATAAACTTACGCTTGGTTCGATATCCTCCGTAAACAGCAATGAACCGGTCGGCGTTGTAATATGGCAGAGCATTGACGCTGGGACTGAAGTTAATGCCCACGCAAAAGTTTATATCCAGGTCTCCAGCGGCCCTGCAGCAACCAATCCTCCGGAGGAAACAGAGACGCCAAGTGAACCCGCGCAGACCGAAAACCCAACGGAGCAGCCGACTGAGCCGGTGACGCCGGATGAACCAGTAACTCCGGTTGATCCGGTCACTCCGGGCGGTGAAGAAGGAGAATAATTCTGATGCCGGTTGGTACGATAATCAAAGCCTTGAGCGGTTTTTACTTTGTAAAGACAGAACAGGGACAAACCAGATGCAAAGCCCGCGGTATCTTTCGCAAGAGGGAGACCAGCCCGCTTGTTGGTGATATTGTCCGATTTGACGAGCCATCTGGTTCCGGTGATGGAACTATAACAGAAATATTCCCCAGAAAGAACAGTTTTGTTCGACCCGCCTGCGCCAATATTGATTACCTTGTTATAGTTGCCGCTGCGGTTAATCCAGTTACAGATCCATTTTTGATTGATAGAATGACAGCTGTTGTTGAAAATGCCGGATGTGAGCCGATAATCTGTATAAATAAAGCTGATCTTAACAGAGGTGATGCTCTGTATGAGATATATGCCACGACCGGATATCTAGTAATTCGCACCAGTGCCGTTACAGGTGCGGGGATCGGAGAACTGCGCAGAACGCTTAAAGGTAAGGTATGCGCTTTTTCTGGGAACTCCGGCGTGGGGAAATCCAGCATTTTGAATGCTCTTGATCCTGGCTTCAAGATAAACGTTGGTGAAGTTAGTGAAAAGCTTGGCAGAGGTCGTCATACGACGAGGCATGTTGAGCTCTTTGCGCTTGGTGAGGACACATATGTTGTGGATACGCCCGGCTTTGCATCGTTTGACGTTGAGCATTTCGAGCCCCTGCGAAAAGAGGAGCTTCAAGATGTTTTTCCGGAGTTTGCGCCTTTCATAGGTACCTGCCGTTTTTCTGACTGCGCGCATATAAATGAGCCTGATTGTGGTATAGTTCAGGCCGTTGCCAACGGCGTTATCAGTCAAAGCCGTTATAATAGCTATAAGAAACTCTACGATCAGGCTGCCAAAATCAAAGACTGGCAGCGAGATGAGTAACAAAAACGCTTTCTTTTGCATATCATGTAGTGAGAAGCTTTGCCTACATGCTGCAAAAGGGGGCGTTTTTATGAACAGGCGCTGGAAATGCAATGGGCGCACTATTGGCGCTATAGCGATTGCCGCAGGCATTTTTATAATATTAGCAATGGTGCTGCCATCAGGTTTTTGGTGGTTTGTCGCAGCTTTGGTCCTTATAATTGGAGGAATTCATTTTATACGGCGCTGCTGAGTGCATATTTGTCCTCAAACTGTCATACGTTTTAAGGAAAATGACAGCAAGGAGAGATGCATATGGAGGCAATGCTGAAAAAGCGGAGCGTCAGCAAATACAGCAAGGTGTTTTCAACCGAATTTACCGGTGATAGCTCAACAGAAGCGGTTGTTCCCGATGTATTGCCTGACATATCCGACATATTGTTTGCAACAGGGACGGTTCTGCTGCGAGGCAAGACAACGGAGGATGGAAAGGTTGGCCTTTCAGCTTCAATTTCCGCTTCTGTTGTATATTCACCGGAGAATGAGACAGGCCTTAATTGCCTGCACCTTACAATGCCGTTTGAGGCAGAGGCGGAGTCACCGGATATAACCACCGAGTGCAGAACAACAGCGGATATAAAGCTCGTTTCGATCGAAGCCAGAATGATAAATACGCGAAAGATCACCGTGCGGGCAGAGGTCCTTATGACAATCGACTGTTATGCACTGGGAATGTTCGAACTTGTGGAGGACGTCGAAGCGCCGCCGGAAGCTGCACTGCATATAAAAAGAGAAAAACTTGAATTCAGCCTTATATCCGACGTTAGAGAAAAGACTTTTGTGATCTCGGACGAATATATTCTGCCGTCCGGCTCGCGTGAAATACGGGAGATACTCAGTCCATCGTCTGTAGTTCGCATAGATGATATAAAAGCGCTGGGAAATAAACTAGTGATTCGCGGCACGTGCCAGACACACCTATTGTGTGCCTGTGGGGATGGTTTGGAACCGGAACAGATCAGCTTTTCAACGAACTTTTCGCAGATGATGGAGATGGAGGATATTGGGGAGGAACCAGACGTTTCTTACCGTCTTATGATGACGGCATCTTATTATGAGCCTATGGTAACTTCAGAACAGAATTGCTCTGTAAGCATGGAGCTCCATATGGTCGTCCAGGCGGTTTGTTCCCGTGTTGAAACTGAAGAGATAGTCTCCGACATGTATTCCAATAAATGCGAATGTTCTTTTGAAAGCCGCTTCGATGAAATGCCGATTATCATAAGAAGGCAGGTAATTCGCTCAACTGCAAGGGATATCATAAAAACGCCCATGCCCGCAAGGGAAGTAATATATGCCGACGCACACATAACCTCATTTTCCAAGGCTACAGCGGGAATTGCAGTAATTGGCCTGTATATTGATGAGGAGGGGCGTTTCCGCTCTATCAAGTGTAATCTGACAGCAGAGTTTGAAACTGAGACAGAGTCAGATATGAGCTTCACAGCCGATGCATCTTGCGTAACTGAGGTTTTTGCAAGTCCAGCTGCAGAGGGGATAGAACTGAGAATACCAACAGAAATGGAAGTGGTCATAACAAGAAAGCATACGGTCGCTGTTCCGGAAGAGCCGCAGCTCTGTGAGAGGGAATGCGTTTCAGAACGTCCTTCGCTTATCCTGATACCGGCGGCCAGCTGTGACGATATATGGCAGACAGCGAAAAAATATTGTTCAACGCAGGAATTGATTGAGCAGGCCAATTGCCATGAGGGGGATGATGCGGAAATAGCAATGCTGCTAATCCCAAGAGAGCCATAAAACCAGGAAATGAGCCAAGTTTCGAACGCAAAAGACTTGCCACGCCGAAAATGATGTGATATACTTTAAGCCAAATCGCAGTAGTACTTAGGAGAGATGACCATGTCAGGACATTCCAAATGGCATAATATTCAGAAAACAAAGGGTGCGCAGGACGCTAAACGTGCGCAGGCCTTTACAAAAATCGCACGCGAAATGATCGTTGCTGTTAAAGAGGGCGGCAGTGGAGACCCGAATAATAATTCACGCCTTGCGGCTGTTATAACTAAAGCGAAAGCCGCTAACATGCCTAACGACAATATAAAACGCACTATTGAAAAAGCGCTTGGCGCGGGCAATACTGATAATTACGAAAGCATCAACTACGAAGGTTACGGTCCCAGCGGTGTTGCGATTATTGTTGAGACAATGACCGATAACCGCAACAGAACTGCTGCCGAGATGCGCCATTATTTTGATAAATACGGTGGAAACATGGGCCAGACCGGCTGTGTTTCCTGGTCTTTTGACAAGAAGGGCATTATTGTCATCGATAATGAGGATGGCAAGCTTGACGAAGATACTGTTATGATGGATGCTCTTGAAGCGGGAGCGAGCGATTTTGAGCCTGATGAGCAGGTATTTCAGGTTACGACTGAGCCTGACGATGTCAGCAAGGTCGCAGAAGCGCTGACAGCGGCGGGATATAAGCTTCTTTCCGCCCAGGCAGAGATGATTCCGCAGAACGGATATATCAAGCTTACCAATGAGGATGACATCAAGAATATGAACAAAATGCTTGAGATGTTCGAAGACAACGACGACGTCCAGAATGTTTACCACAATTGGGAAGAATAAATCGTATTTATTAAAGATGGCGGCTGGTGCACAGCCGTCATCTTTTTCGGGTTGTATATTTACAAGCAAATAAATATATTGTACAATACATTTATTCAAAAAAGGAAGAACATTTATGATTATATTTGACCACTTTAATTTTAACGTATTGAATTTAGAAAAAAGCAAGGAGTTCTACGCTCGCGCCCTGGGATTGAAAGCGGTGCGAGAGACATCCGCACCTGACGGGAGTTTTATTCTCTCTTATCTCAGCGATGGGATCACTGGTTTTTCACTTGAGCTTACATGGCTTAGGGACCGGGAGGAGGCCTATGACCTCGGCGAAAGCGAATTCCACCTTGCATTCCGAACGGATGAGTATGATAAGTTTCATGCACTTCATGAGGAAATGGGCTGTATTTGCTTTGAAAATAAAGAAATGGGTATTTATTTTATCGAGGATCCGGACGGCTATTGGATAGAGATCGTCCCCAGGCGGGATTGATTTCGGGAGGTGCTTATGCAGCGAAGAATATTTCAATATATGTTGCTGCTTTCAAGCATATGTGCAGCCGTAGTTTATGCTGCCCTGATGATTTCAACAGGTGGAAACGGTTGGATACAGGGACTTGTAGCTATTGCTGTTGTTATACTGCTCAGTGCAGTGATTTCCTTTTTCACAGCGCAGGGAATCGTAAAAAGGTTGGTTAACCGCAGCAGCTATAACGAGCTCTCTCCGTTGTTCCGTCAACTTGAAGAACAGCGCAGTACGATAAAATCCGCAACAACAAATATTCAGGAGCGGGATATAAGCTTTCGCCTGATAGTGGAATCTATGCATGAGGGCATCATTTTGCTTGACAGCAAAGGTGTAATAGTTACGCTCAACGGCAGTGCGGCAGAAGTTCTCGGACGGGGTAAGGACGAACTCATTGGCAAACACATTTTCGTCGGATCTTCTGATCCTGTGTTCCAGGCTGCAATACATGCGGCGCTCGGCGGCAAGGGAAGCGACGAGCATATAGATATTGGCGGAGGTGCCTTTGAGCTTGCCGTGAGCCCGATATTTGTAGAAGGCGTTGCGAGAGGCGCCGTCATGCTAATGTTTGATGTCACTGAAAAGGTCGCGGCTGAACAGATGCGCCGTGAGTTTTCTGCAAATGTTTCCCATGAACTTAAAACGCCGCTTACGTCCATTTCCGGATACGCAGAGATAATTAAAGACGGCCTTGTGCGAAGCGAGGACATACCACGTTTTGCGGGGAAAATATATAATGAAGCACAGCGCCTTATTGCGCTTATTGAAGACATAATTAAATTGTCTCAGCTGGATGAGACGAGTGAGGAAATAACCCGTAAAAACGTACAGCTGCTGCCGCTGGCAAATTCCGCTGCTGAAAGACTTGCGGGCAGGGCTGAACACTACAGAGTTCATGTCTATGTCACCGGAGACGAGGCGCTTGTAAACGGAAATCCGCAGCTTCTCGAGGAGATGATTTATAATCTCTGTGATAATGCAATCAAATATAACCACCCGGACGGCAAGGTCGAAATAATAATTGAAGAGACTCCGCAGGGGACAATCCTCACCGTAAGTGACACGGGCATTGGGATCTCAAAGGAACATCAGGCACGTATTTTTGAGCGGTTTTACCGCGTTGACAAAAGCCACTCCAAAGAAACCGGAGGTACGGGGTTGGGCCTGTCCATCGTAAAGCACACAGCAGCTTTCCACAATGCCGAAATGACACTCAAAAGTTCTGCTGAAGCCGGCACTACGATCACCGTTACATTTCCGCCGGTTTCAGAAACTGCATAAGAAAGGATAATCCACATGAATGAGAAAAGGACATTTGTAACACTTCCGCAGCTTGAAGCCATAACAGAGAAATTTCCGACTCCGTTCCATCTGTATGATGAAAAGGGGATAAGAGAGAACGCACGCCGGCTGAAAGACGCTTTTGCTTGGAATGCGGGATTCAGAGAATATTTCGCAGTCAAAGCGACTCCTAACCCTGCCATTATGAAGATACTCTCTGAAGAGGGATGTGGTATGGACTGTTCTTCACTCACCGAGCTCATGCTCTGTGAAAGGATCGGAATAACCGGAGACAACATAATGTTTTCGTCCAACGATACGCCGGAAAAGGATTTCCAGCTTTGCAACAAGCTCGGTGGAACGATAAACCTTGATGATATCACACATATTAACTTCCTTGAGAAGGCAATTGGTCATATTCCTGAAAGGATTTCCTGCCGCTTTAATCCTGGTGGATATTTCGAGATATCAAACACCATCATGGACTCGCCGGGAGACGCCAAATACGGACTTACGAAGCCTCAAATGTTCCAGGCCTTCAGGATCTTAAAGGAAAAAGGCGTAAAGGAATTTGGAATTCACGCCTTCCTTGCCAGCAACACAACTACCAATGATTATTATCCAACGCTTGCTATGCAGCTTTTCAGGCTTGCTGTGGAGCTGAAAAATGAGATCGGAGTACATATTGGATTCATAAATCTCTCTGGCGGAGTTGGCATTCCATATAGGCCTGACCAACAGCCGGCTGATATTGCGCTTATCGGCGAGAGTGTCAGACGTGTTTACGAGCAGATTCTTGTTCCGGCCGATATGGGCGACGTCAAGATTTTTACGGAGCTGGGGAGATTTATGCTTGGGCCATACGGCTGTCTTGTCTCACGAGTGCTGCATAATAAGCATATACATAAGGAATATATCGGACTTGATGCCTGTGCATGTGACCTTATGCGTCCTGCGATGTACGGTGCATACCATCATATAACTGTCATGGGCAAGGAAGATGCGCCCGCAGATCATCTCTATGATGTTACCGGAGGCCTCTGTGAAAATAACGACAAGTTTGCGATCGACCGCTGGCTTCCGAAGATAGATATCGGTGATCTAGTTGTTATCCACGACACTGGAGCGCATGGCCACTCCATGGGATATAATTATAATGGCAAGCTCAGAAGCGCGGAGATTCTGCTCTGTGAGGATGGCTCATCGCGCATGATAAGGCGTGCTGAAACCCCAGACGATTATTTTGCGACACTTGATTTTTAAATCTAGATATGCAATAATCAAGGCCGATCATCTGATCGGCCTTGATTTATTACTGTTCGCGCTCTATTTCGATTATTGATATTTCATATGCGGTTTTTTCTTCGATATCATCGCCAGTGCGCTTTATGTAATTGCGGCTTTGCAGTCGCCCTTTTAAATACACAATGTCGCCAACAGACCATTCTGAGGTTTCGCGTGCCTTTGCTCCCCATGCTATGCATGGCAGATAGTCGCTTCTGCCGTATTTCCTGTTAACGGCAATCATCAGGTCACATATTTCGCGGCCCATCGGAGTTTTTCTGTAAGTTGGAGTTTTGCATATCGTGCCGCGAATTGAGACACTATTTTGATCCTCGCCGAAAATTGCATTGATTGTTTTGGCATACATAGTTATAATAAGTTTACTGCCAACTCCGCTTTTGTTGTTGTATGAGCGTACCTCTCCGGAAAGCTCGAGCTTTTCGCCTTCAGTTACTTCCTCACTTGAGAGCAGTTGTTCCGATATAATAATGTTTATGATGTCGCTGATGCCGGAACTTCGGCGAATTGCCAGTGGGAATGAGTAGAATCGCTCTTGTCTGCATTCATGGGAAAACTCGGGTTTTGCCAGCGGGGTTCCGCACAGTACGGTTCTGTTGTTCTCGTCCATATCGCACCTCTTAAAGTTTTGTGTGATATATGTTATTCGAACAAGGCAACACTTATTACTGAAAGGAAATTTGATTATGGATTTTAAGAAGATTCTTTCCATGTGCGACCACACGCTCCTTCGCCAGGATTGCTCCAGCGTAGAGATAAAGAAGCTGTGTGACGAGGGCGTCAAATACGGCTGTGCCTCTGTCTGCATTCCTCCTGCACATGTTTCCGGAGCAAGCCGCTATCTTGAGGGCAAGTTGCCCGTATGCACAGTTATCGGTTTTCCAAACGGATATTCTACAGCCAGAGTGAAGGCTTTTGAGGCGGCGGACGCTGTCAAAAACGGTGCTCGGGAAATTGACATGGTAATTAATCTTGGGATGGTAAAAGACGCCTGCTGGAGTGATATTTACGATGAGATACGTGAAGTTCGGGCCTTCGTTGGAGAAAAGAATATTCTGAAGGTAATAATTGAAACCTGCATGCTTACAGATGACGAAAAGAAGATGATGTGCGAGATTGTTTCACGTTCTGGTGCAGATTATATAAAGACGTCGACAGGCTTTGGCGGCGGTGGAGCAACACGTAAGGACATTGAGCTGATGCGCAGATATTCAGCGCCGGAGCTAAAGATAAAAGCGGCCGGCGGAATAGGCTCTTTTGATGATGCCTTTGATTTTGTCAGACTGGGTGCTGACCGGCTCGGTACCAGCCGCCTTGTAAAGCTTGCCATCGATCAGGGCTTATAATGCGCTGAAAGCTGCAGGAAGCTTTTGTGAACCTCCCGGGATACCCATATCCCCGGGAGGCTCAGGGCCAGCCACAGGGCAGAATATAGGAGGCATATTTGCCCGTTTAATTGGAAGGGAAGGGAGGAATAGTCCCAGACATTCCAACCAAGCTTGACATTTACCAGCAAACCAGTCGTATATTCAACTGATGTTATTGCGAGAGCACACATAAAGCTTTTTTTAACCAGTGGGGCCTTTGTGAAATTTGATATGAGATAAATACAGAGAAAGGCAGTTCCTCCGGTCAGCAGCATTGACCAGTGGGTCTTTCCGCGCCATAGAATTTCTAGAGCACCGTATCCACTGGCGCCAAATAGACACACAAGAAAATATTCGAAAAATTCCATTGATATCGCCTCCCAATGTATCATTGACACCGAAAATAAAAAATAGTCAAAATTTTTCTTGACATAGGGCAATAGTAAAGATATAATAATAAAGCTAAAACAAAGCTAGAACGGTGCGTCCGTTCTCACCCGGCTGATATAAATTCATGCCGTGGTCAATAAAAACCACTTTCCTTAAAGAGGAGAGCTATGTTTTTATGCGCGGACGCTGAGTGTCCGCGTTTTGTTATTTTAAGGGGGTGCTTTAGCATAGCAAACATTGCTCATCAGATTAACGAGGATATCCGCGACAAAGAGGTTCGCCTGATAGGTGAAAATGGAGAGCAGCTTGGAATTATGTCTGCTCAAGAGGCTCTGAACATCGCAGCTGAAAAGGAGCTTGACCTCGTTAAAATCGCTCCGGGTTCAAATCCACCTGTCTGCAAGGTTATGGACTACGGCAAGTTCCGCTTTGAGCAGACCAAGCGCGACAAGGAAGCAAAGAAAAATCAGCATGTCGTTGAGGTCAAGGAAATTCGCATGTCTCCCAGCATCGGAGAAAATGACTTTAACGTCAAGCTCCGCAACGGACAGAAATTTCTCAAGGAAGGCAACAGGCTTAAAGTAACCATCAGATTCCGCGGCAGAGAAATGGCACATACCCATTTGGGCGAAGAACTGCTGACCAATTTTGCAAGCCAGTGTGCTGAATTTGCCTCCGTTGATAAAAATCCCAAGCTGGAGGGACGCAACATGGCAATGTTCCTTTCGCCTAAAACTCAGAATAACAAAAAAGATAACTCGAAGAAAGAACAATAAAGGAGATACAAGTCATGCCCAAACTTAAGACCCACAGCGGCGCGAAAAAGAGATTTAATCTCACCAAGACCGGTAAGGTCAAGCGTGCCCACGCTTACAAGAGCCATATCCTGACTAAGAAAGATACCAAGCGCAAGAGAGGCCTACGTTCCGGAACCTATGCGGATACTACCAATGTTTCCGCTATCAAGCGCATGATTCCGTATAAATAAGGAGGACTGAACAATGGCTAGAGTTAAAGGCGCGATGATGACGCGCAAGAGAAGAAATAAGATCCTCGGCATGGCCAAGGGATATTGGGGAAGCAAGTCCAATCACTATAAGATGGCCAATCAGGCTGTTATGAAGTCCCTGCGTTATGCATACGTTGGACGTAAGCGCAAAAAGAGGGATTTCCGCCAGCTTTGGATCACGCGTATCAGCGCAGGCTGCAAGATGAACGGAATGAATTATTCCACCTTTATGCACGGCCTGAAGCTTGCCGGCATCAACATGAATCGCAAGATGCTTTCTGAGACCGCTATTCATGATCCTGCTGCCTTCACCGCCCTCTGCGAAAAGGCTAAGGCCGCTCTTTGATTTTAATAATTAAAAAAGCTGCACAGTTTATAGCTGTGCAGCTTTTGTTTTTATTGTCCGAGCAGGAATAAGTTTGAATCCGTTGCAAAGGACTTAGTACTGTAACATAAGAGAATCGTGTCGATCTCATTCTCTTCGATAAATTCTTTCAAGCTTGTTTTATAGTAACGAAGGTCCATTTGATATATCGTTGAAAACGCGTCATAAAGGAATGGAGTAAAGCAGTCGGCGTAAGAGTCCCGTATCACAAGCAGGCTGCCCTTTTCCTCTGTACCTGTGTCAATCTTCAGCAGAGGAGTATTGCCGCCGTAAAACATAGAATATTTGTCCTTTTTTTCAAGAAAACTCTCATCATACATGTAGCCGTCCACAGGAGAGCCATTCGGATAGTTAGTAACATTTACTGAGGCAGTTTCAGGCACAAAAACCTCGATGGTGTCTGGGGTCACCCAACTGAATCCGGATGAGGAGTACGTTGTTCCGTAAAAACTCTCTGACATCGTCACGCGGCTGTAAGAATCCAGCGGAGAAGGGGAGAACCCAATAACTTCGGCAAACGCAGTATAGCCATAATATGCGCCAAGCGTGGTCCAATGATGATCCGTGCGGTAGTATATGTATTCCTCCGCGTGCTCAGAAAGTTTGGAAGCAACGTCTATTGAAACGGCGTTTGTATTTGCATAACAATAATTTATCAGCCCTATTTGATCTGCGCTCTGCGCATAAGCGGGTAGCTTATTTCTCCAGACTTCGGATGATGTCGGTACGAGCTGGAAATATATCTCACAATCAACACTTTCGACAAGTTTATTTACAGCGTCTATATTAGTTTCAAGAAGCTCGCTGTCAGGAGTGTCAAAACCCTCAATAAGCGTATCATTCCCACAGTAATATACTCCGTTGTTGAGTGTTTTTCCGAAAGAGAGCTCTGAGGCTGCCTTAAAAGTTATCCAGTTATCACGAAACGGAAATTGGTCTGAAAGATATTTCTCGAAATCTTGCGCAAAATCTCCGGAAAACAGAGATTGAAGAGTAAATTTGGGGGCAGAGGAGAGATAACGGTTCTCTTGTTCGGAAAATTCTCTCTCAGGCATAAATATGAACAAAAGAGAAAACACGATTATGAACAATGAAAACACGATTATCAGTATTCTGCATGCAGTTTTAGTCATATTCCAGCACCTCAGAAACGGAAATAAAGGAAAGGATTATATGTTGCGTCGACAAGGTATGCAGTCGATACGGCAAGGATCGCAAGAACCATAACCGGCACCAGAACCGTCCGGACGTTGACAGGGATCTTATCGTATATTTTTTTGCCGAGGGGAGTTGCAGCTATGAAGCCGATAATTATGATAATAAGATAGCTTCGAATATTATAAATATCACCTGAGCTGATAAAACCAGCTGAGCCCGCACCAAACATAGCCTTATAATACGGAGCGCACTGCTTGAGATTGGCAAGTTGGAACATGGGCCACGCAGCAGTAACAAGAACAAGGCAATAAATGTGCCCGATCAAGCGATGCCAGCCCTTTTCAAGCCATTTACCGTATGACACTTTCTCGATAACAATGAAAACGCCGTAATACAGACCCCAGATAAGGAAAGTCCAGCTGGCTCCGTGCCATATGCCGGTTGCGGCCCATACAATAAGAATATTGAGAAGCTGGCGATATTTACTGCAGCGGTTTCCACCCAGTGGGATATAGAGATAATCCCTAAACCACGTGCCGAGGCTGATATGCCATCTGCGCCAAAATTCAGTCGCATTTGTGGAGATATAGGGATAGTTGAAGTTTTCAAGAAATTCAAAGCCCAACATTCGGCCAAGACCAATGGCCATGTCTGAATATCCCGCAAAGTCGAAATAAATCTGTATTCCGAAAGCCAGAGCCCCCAGCCAGGAACCCACGAATGTGAGTTCGGCAACGCCCTGTGCGGCATATGAGTCCCACAATAGGCCAATATTGTTGGCAAGAAGAACCTTTTTTCCAAGGCCAATTATAAAGCGCTGTATGCCGGAAGCAAACTGGTCGACGCCAGTAGCTCGAAATCTGAGCTGCGAGGCAACATCCTTATACCGCACAATTGGACCGGCGATAAGCTGAGGAAATAGAGCGACAAAGGTACCAAAACTGATGAAGTTTTTTTGGACCTCGCAATCGTCTCTATACAGGTCAATTGGGTACGACATTGTTTGGAAGGTATAGAAAGAAATACCTATCGGTAGGGTAAGTCCAATAGGTGAAAGCGATACGCCGGGAATCAAACTAAGCGTTGCAAGGATCATGTCGAAATACTTGAAGAACACAAGAAGTCCAAGGTTAACTACTGTATTTACAACAAGCACGGTTTTGGCTTTCTTTTTATCATCACGGAATTTATTTATAAAATATCCCGCAAAATAGTTCAAACATATTGAAAAGAGCATGAGCACTATATATATCGGCTCGCCCCATCCATAGAAAACCAGGTTAACTACAAACAGCCATACGTTTCTCCATTTTGCAGGAACAATATAATATACAAGCAAAACTATAGGCAAATATGCAAACATAAAAAGTATGCTTGAAAAGACCATAGTATACCCCCTGAAAAGTCATCCTTGTTATTTTACTTCATTAGGCAGGAATAAGCAAGGATCAATATTATAAGACGAAGTATTTCAGTTTTTGTTCGGCTCAAAATCGCTCAAGGGATTAGCTTCAGCGGCAATACGCAGTTCCGTATTATCAACATGGGTGTAGATCTGAGTAGTATTGAGATTTTCATGTCCCAACACCTCCTGAAGCGTACGGACGTCGACGCCATTTTGGAGCATGAGGGTAGCGGCGGTATGACGCAGCTTGTGAGAGGAATATTTTTCGCTGTCAAGTCCAGCCTTGATTAGTGTCTTCTTAACCATGCTGTGCACTGTTTCTCGGGTAATTCTGGTTCTTCGGTTGGATAGAAAAAATGCGTTTTCATCGATGGCAGCCGTGTTTTTGCGAACCGACATATAGTCCGCTATAGCTGACTTTACAGCGTCATTCAAATAAACAACGCGTTCTTTGTTACCTTTTCCATGGACCCTTATGTAGTCATCTCCAATGCTGTTGAGATTCAAACCCACGATTTCAGAGATACGAAGTCCACAGTTCAAAAAGATACAGATTATACAATAATCTCGAATCCTGTTTTTTCCATCGCAAGCCTGAAGAAGAGCTTTCGATTCTTCAAGCGAAAGATAGCGGGGGAGGGTTTTGGGAACCTTGGGACTGTCCAGATCCTGCACGGGGTTTACATCAATCACCTTCGCTTTAACAGTTAGATATTTATAATAACTTCTGATCGTTGCAATTTTTCGCGCACGACTAGAAGCAGATATCCCATGTTCCTCAACATGACTCCGCTGATTGCGGACACGGTCGCGAGATAAGAAACTGAGATAAGAATAGACTTCAGCAAGTGTTACAGCTGAAACAAAATCTTTGTCTATGTCGCTGATATTGATACTATCAAGATCAGAATTCCTGGGAGCGAGGCCGCGTTCGATTTTAATAAAACGGAAAAAATTACGTAGATCCAGGTAATATTCATCTACTGTGGCTTTTGAATGAGCTTTTATAGTCTCGTGATATACCAGAAAATCTTTAATTATTTTTGGAGCTTCGTCACGGTAATCCATTTTTGTTCCTCCTGATACAGGGAAGTGGTGGTTAGACTGGATAATAAAATAATACATTAAAACAAAATAAATGTCCACCTTAAATTAAGCAAAAT
>CAZIHY010000011.1:15686-38258 GCA_964539115.1 uncultured Oscillospiraceae bacterium | reverse complement strand
AGAAGAAATTACTGTTTCTGCGTTCATCTATATTTAATTCCCGAACCCAAAGAATTCGGAGAATGGGAAGCTGTTTTCACCGGACGGCTGTTGATTTTCGCTGCCATACTGGTCCTCAATACCATTCTCAGTTTCATTCTCCTGCTCAGTCGTCTGAACGGTGGGCTTTTCCTCGTCGAACACGATCGTGAGTTCTATATACTCGCCGGACCTGTAGACGGTCAGCACGGCGGTATCGCCGGCCTTATATTCCTTTTTGGCCGCTACCAGATCGGAGGAACTGAGGATCTCTGTATCGTCGACTTTTGTGATGATATCGCCAACCTTCAAGCCCGCGGTACCGGCGCAGCTGTTCTCGTCAACGACGCTGACATACGCACCCTCGACCATGTTGTAATACTCCGCGATGCTGGCGGATACGGTCGAAACACTGATGCCAAAATAGGCCTTGCCGCTGACATAGCCATTGGTGATGAGCTCGTTTGCTATAGCAACCGCGTCGTTGATGGGGATCGCGAAACCTATACCCTCAACGCCTGTGGAGCTGTACTTCGCAGTCACGACGCCGATGACCTCGCCCTTGCTATTATAGACAGGGCCGCCGGAGTTGCCGCTGTTGACGGCAGCGTCGATCTGGAACATGTTGATAGTAGTTATAACACCGGTCTGGGAATCGGTGGTCGAAATATCACGGTCGAGAGCGGAGACCATGCCCTTAGTCATCGTGTAGGCCAGTTCGCCGAGGGGATTGCCGACGGCAAATACCGTATCGCCGACGACCATCGCGTCGCTGTCGCCGATGATGACGGGGTTGAGTCCATCCGCGTCGATCTTCAAAACGGCAATATCATTGTCCTTTTCAAATCCGACTATGCTCGCGGTGTAGCTGTCGCCGTTGTAGAGCATGACGGTCACTTCATATCCGCCCTTATAGGCGTCCTCGATAACATGGTAGTTCGTAATAATATAACCGTCTGAAGTCACGATAAAACCGGAACCGCTTACGGCGCTCTGCGTGGTCATGCCGAAGTAGTTCGTCGAGATTATCTCCGTCGTTATACCGACGACCTGAGTGCAGGCCAAGTCATAAACGGAAGCTGCGTCGATCGATTCCCGTGCGTCCGCCGTATTCTGGATCGGATTGTTCGTCGTATCCTCTGCGGGGCTGTTTGGAACATTGTCGTCCGGGTCGCTTGCAAGTCCAAGCGTAGGATCATTGGCGGCAGCGCCAGGCTCCTGAGCGACCGACGGCTCATCTAAGCTATTGTTCAGGAGCGTCACGCCGCTGGCTCCTAAAATTCCGCCGAGCAGCGCACAGATCAGACACGCCGCAATAATCTTACCCATGGTAACAGCGCCCTTTTTCTCCTTCTTCTCGCGGCGGTGCTTTTCAGCATTCTCCGTTTCGGAATAATAATAGCGCGGTGTGATCGGACGGCTGTCTCCTACAGGGGTGTAGTTTGCCTCAACGTAAGCGCTCTGTTTTGTCGGAACATAACGGTACTCTCCGTCGCCGGGGGCAGAATTTATATCCTCAGCATTTGAATTGGTCATGCTGTTTTCCGGAGCATTATTTGTGCTGTCCCCATCGTAAGTGTATTCATTGTTTTTCTCATTGGGGTCATACATTTCAGTTTCCTCCTTGCCGGTTCTGTTGGCTTTTGCTTTGATGGTCACATAATACTGGCAATTTGTGTCCTGCCTATGAACAAAATTCGAAATAAATTAAAACAAAATATGCTAAATTTATGCACAAAAAGCAGCCCGTCGCCTATATACGGCGTCGGGCTGCTTATTGATCTGCTCTCTTGGATCAGAGGCCAAACTTCTTGTTGAACTTCTCGACGCGGCCGCTGGTGTCGACCAGCTTCTGCTTACCGGTGAAGAAGGGGTGGCACTTGGAGCAAATTTCAACCGTTATGTTCTTTTTGGTAGAACCGGTCTCTATAACGTTACCGCAGGCGCACTTGATAGTGGTCGGCTGATAATCGGGATGAATTCCTGCTTTCATTTGTTTTTCTCCTCATTTAAAGCTGCCTTGATTGGAACATGTTCCGGATACAAAGCGCAATAGAGATTGTAGCATATACATTTCGCTTTGGCAAGACCTTTTTCCTTGAAAATCTAATTTTTTTGGCAGCAGCACATACACAGGCAGGGGCTGACGGAGGATAACTTTGCAGTTCTTCCCTAAAGCTGTTCTATTATGCTCCCGGCTATTTCAAGGCATATACCGGAGGCTCGCTCCAACTCCTGCGAGAACTCCTCCGCACCGCCTGTCAGGCTGTCTGACACGGTCTTTATGAGCAGGCACGGAACACCGCTCCTGTTGCAGGTCAGGACAATGCCCGCCGCTTCCATCTCGCAGATATCCGCGCCGAACTGCGCGTTGAGCGCGCGTTTCGCCTCCTCAGATGCTACGAATTTGTCTCCTGAGGCACAAATAACGCCCTTGAGCTCCGGATTTACCGCCTTTGCTTTTCGGATCAGCTCCTCTGTCGCCGGGATGAACGGACTGGGATACATTATATATTGTCCGGGTGCGCAGTTATCCCATTCATGAGTGTCGAAGTCATAATGTACGACGCTCTCGACGACGCATGTGCGCGTTTTACCCATCTCCTCGGTAAGTCCGCCGACAACTCCGTAGTTAACTATCATATCAACTCCGAAAACACTTATAAGCACCTGTGTTCCCGCGCTTGAGGCTATCTCTCCCGCGCCGGAATTGAGAACATAGAGCTCATAGCTGTCAAAGCCATATACAAGGACAGGAAAACCAAAACTGTTTATCCTCTCACGCGGCTCGCCATAGCGCGAGAGCAGCGCCTCCATCTCTACCGCCACGACCATTCCTATTCTTTTCATCGCTTACCTCCGTGTCTTATCGTAACTGACTGTCCGCAGCGCAGAAAATACAAAACCGTTTCCGTGACAGGCGTCCCGAGTATGCGTTCCATCGCCTTTGCATAGGCATCGAGCTGTCCGCTGTAATGCTCAGCGCGCTGCTGTATCGTTTGTTGGGTTACATAATCTGTTTTATAGTCAATTATAGTTAACTTTCCAGCCTCCTCGATGCAGCAGTCGACAACGCCCTGCAGAAGCAGGCTCTCATCCTCTACGCCGTCATAGAACTCCCCGGCAGGACACAGGATCGAGAATTTGAACTCGCGGTGTATCCTGTCCGCGTTCAGCACCCGCTGTCCGAGTTCCGAAGCGAAAAAACCATATATCATGATCGGATCGACTGACTGCGCCTGTTTTTCCGTTATGAAGCCGCCGCCCTCAAGCCTCTCTATTTCGTCCCGGATCTCCTCTATGCTCCCCGCGCGGGAAAAATCCATATGCTGCATTACAAGATGAGCCGCAACTCCGCGTTCCGTTCCCGTCAGCGGCCTTTCACCACGGGCAAAATCCGGCATGCGGAATGTTACTATCGCCGCGGGCGTCAACTCATTTGCATCCGAAACGGTCTCGTGCCGGCCCTTTAGCTCAGTTGCTGTCAGCTTTGACGGCAGTTCACATGCCGCTTTCCGGCTATACTCAAAAGCCAGCTTTCGTTTCAGCTCGCTCATAAGCTCCGGGCCAGGTCTGCGGCCGGGCTCCTCCTCCGCCGGCTCCATGAACGGCGCCGTTTTCGGCTCTGGTGTTGTGAGGATAATGCTGCTTTCCTCCAGCAGCGCCGCGCGTGCCAGCCATTCAGAAAACGACTGGCAGCCAAGCAGCACCTCAGGGCTGACAGGCGTCTCCGCCTCGGCGCGAAGCTTTTCCAGCTTTTCCTCCGGCGACTTCCACACGCAGGTAAAAAACAGCCGTTCCTGCGCGCGCGTAGCGCCGACATACAGAACACGCATCTCCTCGGAAAGCGTTTCACGTTTTATCCTCGCGCTTATGGCCCTGCGCGCTGCCGTCGGATACTCCGTGCGCCGGGCAAGGTCCGTATACTTCGGACCTAACCCCAGCTCCGAGTGCACGAGCACCGCACCCATCGTATCGCTGCTGTTGAAGCGCCGCGCCGTATCGGAGATGAACACATATGGAAATTCAAGACCTTTGGACTTGTGTATGCTCATTATACGAACGGCGTCGCCGCTCTCGCCGCCAACTGACGGTTCCTCCCCTTTCTCCGCGAGCCTTTGCAGCCACTCGACGAAGCGGAACAGGCCGCGCCATCCGTTTTCCTCGAACCGGCGGGCATATTCCAGGAGAAGGAACAGGTTTCCGCGCCGCGCAGCACCGTCGCCCATTGCGCTGAATATTGCGGTCATATCGAGCGCTGTGTATATATGCCTCAGAAGCTCGTCAGCGCCGAGGTCAGGCGCGAGCACGCGCAGAGAGTTCAGAGTCTCCAGAAAGCGGGCGCATTTTTCATCGCTCTCTGCACGGGCACAAAGCGCAGAGAAGAAGTCCCCGGCCTTGTCCGCGGCCCTGATACTTGCCAGCTCATTTGATGAAAAACCGAACATGGGTGAACGCAGAACATTTATCAGCGCCACGTCCTGATGCGGATCGTCGATCACTGCGAGCAGCGAAAGCGTTACCGACACCTCGAGCGAGCTGAAGAATCCTCCTCCCTGCTCTGACACGACCGGGACCCCCGCCTCAGCCAAAGCGCGGCGGTAAGTCTTTCCCGCAGAACCGGGCGAGCGCAGGAGTATAACAAAATCGCCGTATGCGGCGTTTCGCACCTCCCCGCCCTCTGTCACAGGCGCGCCGGATTCAACAAGCTCGCGTATCCTCGCGGCGACATGTCTTGCCTCAAGCGTCAGCTTGTCGGGCGAATCCTCCTCGCCACTGTCGGGAGCGGGCAGTATCTCAAAGCTCACCGGCACGTCGAGCGCCGGGTCATAGTATGCCGCACCGAGCTTCAGCTCCGCGTCCTCATCATAATCGAGCTCGCCTAGCCGCCGTGACATTATATTTCTGAAAATATGGTTCGCCCCGTCAAGTACGCAGCCGCGGGAACGGAAATTCTCGCGCAGAACGATGCGACGCGGAGCGCCGTCCTCCGCCTCCGTTTCAGGGGCAAAGGCGCGGTACTTTTCGAGAAATATAGTCGGATCGGCAAGGCGGAAACGGTATATCGACTGCTTTACATCGCCGACCATGAACAGGTTATTTTCCTTTCGCGAAACGCAGCGGAAAATAAGGTCCTGCACTTCGTTCACATCCTGATATTCGTCGACCATGATCTCCGTAAAGCGGCCGGATATCTCATGCGCCAGCGGTGTCGGCGAAGCATTTTCCGGGTCGTAAAGAAGCTTTAACGTCAGATGCTCCAGGTCGGAAAAATCAACGTATCCCTGCCTGCGCTTTTCCTGCGAATAAAGCTCATCAAAGCGCAGCGTGACCTCAAGCAGCGCGCGCATCGCAGGCGCCGTCTCCCGCATTTCGGATAGGAGCTGATCTGACGTGTCGGAGAAATCGCCGGTGAGCTTTTCCATCGCTTTTTTGCACCTTTCACGCACGCGCTTTACGGCATCCGAGAGTTCGGGATCCGGGCTGTTTCGCAGCGCCCCGAGACGCGGGAACTCAACAGGCAGCGCCAGACGCGCCGAGTCCCACGTGCGCTCCAATGCATTCCTCAGCCGGCAAAGCCCACCCAGGCTCTCTGAAAAGCTGTCGAGATATGCCTTTTTTACCTTTTCGTCGGCCTCTCTCAGAAGCTCGACGCACTTTTCCATTTGTGCGCACCAATAACCGACGCTGTCGCGGGCGTTTTGCAGAAGCTCCCTGCCCCAGGGCGTTTCCCCAACGTCGGATACTCCCTCCGCCTCAAGCGCGCTTTGCTGCCGCTTTGCCCATTCCCGCGGCCAGGCGTTGCTGAGCATTTTTCCGTGCAGCTCAAGGATGAGTGTGGAAAGCCGTCTGTCGTCCCTTCCCGCTCCGACGGTGTCGACAAGCAGACGAAAGCCCTCGTCCTTATCGATGCGCTCATAACGCTGCTCGAGAAGGCGGTCAAGCACCGTTTCCTTCATGCGATTTGCCCGCTCCTCTTCTATCACGCGGAAATCAGGCGTCAGGCCGGCCAGATGGCAGTTGTCGCGCAGTACGGCGGTGCAGAAGGAATGTATCGTCCCGATCTTCGCCTGATAACAGAGCGCGCTCTGCCGCCGCAGGCGGCGGTTCTGAACATCCCCGGCCGCACGCTCGTTGATGCTCTCGATGATACGCTCGCGCAGCTGCGCCGCCGCCGCACGGGTATATGTTATTATAAGGAAGGAGTCGACATTTTTCGGCTCCACAGGGTCGGTCAAATAGGACATGAGCCTCTCAACGAGCACCTTTGTCTTGCCGCTGCCTGCGGCGGCGGAGACAAGCACAGAACAGCCCCGGGTCTCGACCGCCTTCCGCTGGTTCTCAGTCAGCCTGATCTCTGCCATTCTCTTCCGCCTCCTTCTCTATATGGTCCCATGCCTCTTCGTTTTTGTATTTGACGAGCAGGCGCTGCTGCTCTCCTCCATATTCACCGAAGCCGCAGGACCCGGCATAGTCGCAGTATAGGCAGGCGTTGTCCTGCACTGATCGGAAATAAGGGTCCGCGGCTATACTTCCGCTGCGGAGGTTTTTCGCCAGCTCGCGCAGGGTCTTCTCGATAAATTTCGAGAGAGTGCCGAGCCTCTCAGCGCTCACAAGCGCGTCCCCGACGGCTTTGCCGTCCCTGTTGAATTTTATCGGGATATAAGCCGGGCTCTCCGAGCGCTCCATGGCCGCAATGACCTCCGACTCGTCGAGTATCAACCCGCTGCGCCGCAGACCGGCGCGGCGCTTCTTCTCAAGCGTCTCATCATCCGGCCGTGAGTCAGCAGAGATCTTAAGATCACGCGCGGGAGAATACAGTACTCCCGCCGGGACTATCTCATACCCATAATAGTCCGCGCCTTCCCTGCCCAACGCGAAGAGATAAAGCAGCATTTGAAGCCCCATACCGCGGCAGACGTCGGACAGCGAGAAGCTCTTTTTTCCAGTCTTATAGTCCACGACGCGCAGATACAGTTTTCCGTCATGCAGCCAGCCGTCCACGCGGTCGGCGACCCCTACGAGTTCCATGCCGCTCTCACCCTCTCCGATTTCGATCGGCGGAAGAGATCCGTCTCCGCCGTCAGAAAAACGGAGCTCGAAATCCAGAGGTTCAAAATCTGAGAGCCTGAGTTCCTCCGCCATATCCAAAACGACGGTGCGCACAGTGTCGCGCAGGCGGTTGAAGAGATATATAAACCTCGGCGAGCGTCCGGCGAAATCGTTGAGCTCGTTTGAGACGTATTCATCGACGTATTTCTCCGCAAGTCCGGCGACCTGCTCCCGCGAAACGGCGCGGAATCCTCCGAGGTCCTTTATCTCCGCGCAGACGCGCTGCAAGACAAAGTGCATAAAGGTGCCCATCTGCGGAGGATCAAAACCGGCGGGCTGGCGCGGCTTGGCACGAAGACCATACTGCATAAAAAACTCGAACTTGCAGGAGGAAAACACCTCCGCGCGCGAAGCGGTCATGTGAATACGCTTACCGTACAGCGCGCGCACAGACTCGTCCGAAAGCGCGCCGCGCGTCAGTCCGGCAGCCTTTTTGAGTTTTTCAAGCCGCTCCCGGCGGGCCGGGTCTCCGTCAAACCAAGCTTCGGCGGCGGCTCGCCTCTCTCCCCGGCCGCTCGCGGCAAGCTCCAGCGCGGGGACCAGCGCGTTCATTCTCGCCCTGTCCGTATCCACCCGCACCGGCGAAAGCCCAAACATTTTTGAGATCGACTTGAACACAAAGCTCGGCCCCGACTCGGCTCCGTCTGCCGTGCGGGCCGGGAAAGTCATCGTCAGGCTCTCCGAGGGCAGGGTCAGGCAGTTATATATCAGCATGAATTCGCGGTAAATATCCGCGCCCGGCGAACCGAGGTCAACGCCCAAACCGAGCAGCGTTTCCCTCTCATCATCGGAAAACAGTCCCGTGTCCTCCGTTTGAGCGGGCAGATTTTCGTCCGACGCGCCGAGAACTATCAGATGTTTAATATGCCGGCGG
Source organism: uncultured Oscillospiraceae bacterium (assembly GCA_964539115.1). Taxonomy (GTDB): domain Bacteria; phylum Bacillota; class Clostridia; order Oscillospirales; family Oscillospiraceae; genus CAKSXP01. Next base: position 30,253 of record CAZIHY010000011.1, on the reverse strand, counting down.
CGCATTCTGTCCATGTCTCCCGCCGTCACGCTGTCGAGCGATACGGGTATCGTTCCCACATCATACTGCGACAGTACTATGCAAAGCAGGCGGGAAAACTCCTCCTGCGTCAGGCTCATGTCCCCCAGCACCGAGGCGCACTGCTCCACCGCTCCAACCAGTATATCCCAGAGTTGGGAATATTCTGCGGCGAGTGCGCTCCGCCCGAGACCCTCAAGCTCCCGCGCGCGCTGTTCCAGCCTTTCGGCAAGGCTTATCTCCTCAAAAAAGGCGCAGAGAGCCTCGAGCTGCTCTCTCGCCGTCTCCGCCGTTTTTCCGCGCTCCTGAAGGTTGATAAGCGGCCGCGCAGCGCGCTCGCGAAGTGAGTTGATCTCACGCAGGCGCTCACGCGTCTCGTCTGTATATTTTTCACCGTAACCATTCGGGTGCAGCGTCCAGTCCTCTGCCTTCGTCCACGCGCTGCCGCGCAGGTTCCAGAGATAGACATAGCCGCTGAGCGTGTCGCATTCCTCCGCCGTAAGCCCGCAGAGGCCGGTCTTGAGATATGTAAACACGTCGTCATAGCTCCAGCCGCCTTGTATCGTTTCAAAAGCATAAACTATGAGCGCCATGAGCGGCTTTTGCAGGATGTTTCCCTTTCTGGTCGAATACAGCGGCACGCCGTAGCGCTCGAACGCGCTCTCAAGCGCGGGACGGTACTGCTCATATCCGCGGACTGCGACAGCGATCTCGCGCCAGCGCACGCCCTTTTCGCGCGCAAGCCGAACACAGAGCGACGCTGCAAGCTCGCACTCGTCAAAAACGTTGTCCGCGCGGAACAGACGCACAGAGCTGTTTTCGCCCTGAAAGCTCTCTACGCCGAAGCCAAACATGTTCTTCTCAAGAAAGCTCAGCGCGGGGTCTTTTTCTCCGGGCTCCGCTGACATAAAGGTCTCACGTGCTTCGACGCCCGCCTCCTCCGCAATACGGCGCAGGAGAAAGGCAGTTTTTATAGACGGCTCGAACACTTCGCTGTCAAGCTCTGTGTCGCAGGTCAGGCAAACTGTCAGTTCCGCGCCGGTATCCAGATAAGCGCGCAGTACTTCCAGCTCCTGCCCGGTAAAGTCCGTGAAGCCGTCGGCATATATTCTCTTTCCCGCGCCGAGGCTGTGCTCCCGCACCGCAAGGGCCAGCCTGTCCAGACTGTCCATGGGGTCGGCCCCGCTCCTTTCGGCCGCCGCTTCGTAAGCTCCCGCTGTAAGTGCAAGGTCGCGCAGCTTGTCCCCGAGCGCCCGCGGGCTCCTGTCCGCCGCGGACTCCAGCATCTCCGGCGTCACGCAGGCGCTTTTCAGCTCCTCCGCCGCGTCAAGCAGACGCTTCTGCATCTCCGGACGGCGGCGGGCGGCGCCATAGGCCGTCAGCTTACCGCCGACGGCGTCCAGCGCCAACGCCATGCACAGCAGCTTACCGCCCTTATCGAGGCTGCTTTTTCCGCTTCCTCCATATTCATCCTCGGCGCGCGAGGCCAGGCGGGTAAAGCTCAAGACCTCTGCATACAGGCTCAGACTGTCGCCGCATACGGCGCACAGCTCGCGCTCAGCCTCGTGGCTGTACTGCTCCGGAACTATCAGGATGTTCCCGCCCCGGCATGCCGCGACAGAAGCCCCGATGCTCTCCATAACGCGCCTTGTCTTGCCCGCGCCCGCTCTTCCCATTATGAGTTCAAGCACCGCTTTCACCCCAGCCTTATCTTATAAAATGTAAGCATGGTCAATATTGACCACCGCGCAAAAATTCTCGCCGCAGCCTGAGACGATCCTATCCATCTCACGCATGACCTGCGCATCGGTAAGGCTGCAGTTGGGCGGAACAACAACATCAAAAATCACATTTGTGTGCGTCGGCCCTTCAACAATGCGGAAATCATGGATCGTCATGTTACTGTTAAGCTCGCTCACGGACTGCGAGACCCGCTCCCTGAGCTCTGTTACGTGTTCATCCGACGTCGATATCGGATCCATATGAATGACCGCATCACAGCCCAGCTCTTTGCGCAGTCTGCGCTCGATCAGATCAATGGCGTCGTGCATCACGAGCAGGTCTCCGTCCGCAGGGACCTCGCCGTGCAGGGAGATCATGAGCCTGCCGGGACCGTAATCGTGTACTACCAGGTCATGGATACCGACTACCGTACCCTCAGACAGGACGAGTTCCTCGATCTTCTCAACAAATTCCCGGCTCGGCGGGTTGCCCAGAAGCGGACTCAACGTGTCCTTTGCGGAATTATACCCGCCCCAGAGAATAAACAGCGCGACGAGCAGGCCGCACCAGCCATCGATCTGGACGCCGGTGAAATGCGCGATGAGCATCGCGGCAAGGACGACGGAGGTCGACACGCAGTCCGAAAGACTGTCCTTTGCCGTTGCATTCATCGCCGCGGAGGATATTTTCTTTGAAACGGACGTATTGTACAAATACATATACAGTTTTACGAGTATGGACAGGATGAGTATCAGGACCGGGATGAGTCCGCTCTCCACTGGTTCCGGCGAGATTATTTTCCCGATCGAGCTTTTTCCCAGCTCAAGCCCCATAATAAGTATCATAACAGAGACGATAAAGCCGGTGATATACTCTATCCTGCCATGGCCGAAGGGATGCTCCCTGTCCGGCTTCATTCCGGCAAAACGAAAACCAAAAAGCGTTATAACAGACGACCCGGCGTCCGAAAGATTGTTGAAAGCATCCGCCGTGATCGCGATCGATCCGCTGATAAAGCCCGCGATATACTTACCGGCGAACAGCAATATATTGAGCACAATCCCAACAACGCTGCACAGCATGCCGTAGGCACTCCTGACCGCGGGATCCGAAGTATTATCATTGTCCTTTATAAAAATCCGCGTAAGTATGTGCAGCACTGAACGGCCCCCATTATTTTTATTCGTTTATTTTATCATATCTTATGCCCCAATACAATGACGTCATTCCTGCAATTAATACCGCAGTTTTTATTATCTCCCCATATGCCGGCTTTCCCGCGCCCAATTGACCCATAATGCTCCGATATCTTCCGCTCTGTCTTTCCCGATTCCACCATTGACTGGATTTCCGGCAGGAGCATCTGCACATGTGTATATCTTCGCTTTGACATGAAAACACCCCCTGATGTAGCTCTTTTTTCTACATCAGGGGGGCTTTTGTCTATTGTCCGTTTTTACTGGACCTGTTCAATACAGTTCGGTCTTTTTTTGCTTATTTTTTGACTGTGTCAATCCAGTTCGTGCTGTCCGGTGTACAGCATATAGTACCGGCCGCCAAGCGCGAGCAGGTCCTCATGGCTGCCCTTTTCTATTATCTCGCCGTGTTCAATGACGGCGATAGCCTGCGAATTCCGGACGGTGGAAAGCCTGTGCGCGATAACGAAAACCGTCTTGTTTTCCATCAGCGTATCAAGGCCCTTCTCTATCAGCTTCTCCGTTCTCGTATCGATGGAGCTTGTCGCCTCGTCAAGGATCATAACGGGGTGCTTTGCAACCGCCGTTCTTGCGATAGCGAGAAGCTGGCGCTGTCCCTGGCTTAGATTTCCGCCATTTCCGGTTATCCAAGTGTTATACCCGTCGGGCAGACGGGAGATAAAACCGTGCGCGTTCGCGCTCTTTGCGGCCTCTATACATTCCTCATCCGTCGCGTCAAGCTTTCCGTAGCGGATATTGTCCATGACAGTACCGGTAAAGAGGTTGGTGTCCTGAAGGACTACCCCAAGGCTGCGGCGCAGACCGGCCTTGTGTATATCCGTTATGTCTATGCCGTCATAGGTTATCGTTCCGCTGTCTATCTCATAGAATCGGTTTATAAGATTCGTGATCGTCGTCTTTCCGGCGCCGGTGCTGCCGACAAAGGCGATCTTCTGTCCCGGTTTTGCAAAGACAGATATGCCCTTGAGAACGGGCTTGCCGGGAACATAGCTGAAGTGCACGTCGCTCAGGCGGACGTCGCCCTTTACCTCGCGGTATTCAACTTCACCGTTTTCGTTCGGAATTTTCCACGCCCATTTTCCGGTACGGCGGCCGTCCTTGGTCTCTGTCAGCTCGCCGTCCTCACCAAGCACGGCAGTGACAAGTGTGACCCTGCCTTCGTCTGTCTCTGGCTCAGCGTCGATTATCGCAAACACGCGCTCCGCGCCGGCGACCGCGCTCATGAGGTTGACGATCTGGTTGGAGATCATGTTCAGCGGCATCGAGATCTGGCGGGTGTAGTTGACGAAAACGCCCAGCGAGCCGATCGTGAACGTGCCGGTCATGACCATTGCGCCGCCTATGGCCGCCGTTACGGCATAACACAGGTTCATAAGAGCCGCGAGTATTGGCATCGGCATCATGCCGAGGAAGTTTGCCATGATAGCATTCTCCCTATATTCGGCGTCGAGCTTGTCGAACTCGTCGATCGCTCGCTGCTCATAGTTGAATGCCTTGACGACTTTGAGACCGTCCGTCATCTCCTCGACATAGCCGTTCATACGCCCCAGAGCAGCCTGCTGCTTTTTGAACATGATCTTGCTGTAGGAACCAAGCTTGTTGACAACAAGTATCGAGATGGCAACAACTATGAATGTCACGATACAGAGCTTCCAGCTAATGACAATCATCAGCACTATGGTTCCTACGAAGGTTATTATGCCGCTGAGCACCTGCGTCATGCCCTGCTCAAGTGCCATCTGTACGTTGTCGGCATCGTTTGTGAAACGGCTCATGATCTCGCCATGGGTATGCGCGTCAAAGAATGTGATCGGCAGGTCCTGAAGCTTTGAGAACAGATCGGTTCGTATATGTCCGACAGCTCTCTGTGCAAGCCTGACCAGAGCCCTGCTCTGTATATATGTTGCCGTAGCAGAGATCAAATAGATACCCAGTAGCTTGAGAAGCTGTATGCCAAGTGCCGTGAAGTCCTTCACCTCCGCAGTTATCTGCGGGATTATGAAGTCATCGATAATGGGCTTCATGAGGTAGGATGCAGCCAGCGACAAAACTGATGCCAGCGCAATCAGCAGAAGTATACCGACAAACAGCAGCTTGTTGCTTGCAGCGTAGCTGAGTATGCGCAGCAGTGTTCCCTTAATATCCTTGGGCTTTCGGTAATCCCGCCCGGGGCCGTTCCCGCCTGCGCCGCGGTTCTTATACAGATCGTCGTTATTGTCGTCGAGCGTGTCCTCCAGGTTCAGGCTTATGCGCTTGAGGCACTTGAAAATATTGTCCTTTTGAACTACTCTCTCGGTTTCTTTAAGCATCGCCAAGCACCCCCTCCTGCTGAGAATTATAAATCTCCTGATAAACAGGGCTCTTTTTCATGAGCTCCGCATGGGTTCCGATGGATTCGATGCCGCCCTCGTCGAGTACGATTATCTTATCCGCAGAGACGACCGAGCTTATGCGCTGGGCGATGATGAACACGGTGCAGCATCCAAGCTCGGAGTCGAATGACGCTCTGATGCGGGACTCGGTGTCGGAGTCGACGGCGCTTGTGGAGTCGTCCATTATAAGTATCGACGGATGCTTGATTATCGCGCGGGCGATACACAGGCGCTGCTTCTGTCCGCCGGAGACGTTGACGCCGCCCTGAAGGATGTCGGTGTCAAGCCCATTTGGCATCGCGCTTACGAAATCCTCAGCCTGGGCGCAGCGAAGCGCGGCCCAAATCTCCTCATCCGTCGCATCCTGCTTGCCCCAGCGCATGTTTTCGCGTAGGGTGCCGGAGAACAGCAGGTTTTTCTGCAACACCATTCCTATGTGGTCGCGCAGATCCTCAATGTCATAATCGCGCACGTCAACACCGTCGACGAGCACTGCGCCGTCCATAACGTCGTAGAAGCGCGGTATCAGGTTGACGAGTGAGGACTTGCCGCTGCCGGTGCCGCCGATGACGGCGATGGTTTCTCCGGGTTCCGCCTTGAAGCTTATGCCGCGCAGGACCTCCTCGCCGTTTCCCGTCGCGGAATATTTGAAGCTGACGTTGCGGAACTCAACCTCGCCCCGGCGTTCCTCCTTGGCAACGGACACGGACTCCTCCTTCTCCTGAATGTCGGGAACGGCGTCAAGCACCTCCTGAATACGGGTTGCGCAGGCCTGGGAGCGCGTATACTGCATCATGACCATTGAGAACATCATGATACTGCCCATTATCTGGGACATGTAGGTTATGATGGCAAGCAATTCGCCCTCGAGCAATGTTCCGTAGCCGACCATGCGTCCACCGAACCAGTATATCGCAATGGCAACGATGTTTATTATTATCGTCGTTATAGGGTTCATGAGGATAATCTTTGATACGGCGCGAATATTACCCTTAATAAGGTTGTCGTTTGCCTTTGCGAATTTCTTGCGCTCATAGTCGCCGCGAACAAAGGACTTGACAACGCGGATCGCGATCAGGTTCTCCTGAATCGTGGAGTTGAGCTCATCGAGCTTCTCCTGAACCAGCATGAACAGGTGGTGGACGATGTTCTGAAGGATTGCGATGAAGCCGAGCAGCACGGGAATCGCAACAAGATAGATGAGCGCGAGCTTCCAGCTGTAATAGGTAACTATTACCAGCGCCACGATCAGCTGGCAAGGTGCCTGAAACAGAACTCGCAGACCCATCTGCACCGCCATCTGAAGCGCTCGGACATCGGAAGTTGTCCTCGTTATCAGTGACGCGGAGGAGAATTTGTCGACATCGGCGAACGAAAAATTCTGCATGTGGTTGAACATCCTCACGCGCAGATTTGATCCGATGCCGTTTGAGGCGTGTGCGGCATAATATGCGCTTGCAAAGCTGCATACCGCGGAGATAAGCGCCAGCACAACCATAAGTACGCCACACTGGAGTATATAGCCTTTGTCGGAATTCTTGACTCCGACGTCCACGATGTCAGACATGATCGATGGCAGTATCAAGGTAATTATTGTCTCTATCAATATCAGCGTCGGGGTAAGTATTGCGGATTTTGTGTATCCCTTCGCATTTTGGGTGATTAACTTCAGCAAGTTGGGTCCTCCTTTTGCGCCATTGTTTCGCTTTCCGTGAGTCTTTTAAGGTTATCCGTCATGCGGATGAAGAACGACGAGATCAGCGCAATCTCCTCGTCCGTAAAACCGTGGTACATCCCCTCGTCGATCTTGTCAAAAGCCAGGCGGCAGCTTTTACTGACATCTTTGCCCTTGTCTGTTATCTCGATCCGGTTTTTACGCATATCCGCTTCGTCCGCCAATTTGCGGACATAGCCCTGCCGTTCGAGCGCCTTAATCGACATTGTGACCGTTGTCGGCGAAATATTGAGTTCATCCGCAAGGTCACGCTGGGTTGGGTTTATACCCCGGTCACCCATTGACTCTAAAACAAACAGAAGCACTGGCTGGCCTATGTTCAGCCTCTGCTCCGTAAAGATCGCAGACGTCGCGATCTCATGCATGCGCTTTAGATCACGGTAAAGCCATTTTGGCTCCCTTTGACCAAAACGACGTTGCTGCATTTTTTAATCCGTCCTCCCTTCAGCGAAAAAAGTTTGCGGCAAAATAATTCGCACGCAAATAATTAATATGATGATACTCCTATTGCAGGTAAATGTCAACAATAACTTAATATACATTTTGAACTTTTTTTTGCATGGCATAAATGCCGGGGTCCCGCCGTATGATTCATTGAGGTGAAGGGAGGCTGATACAGCTTGACAAAAGATGGCTACATAAATGCGGCTGGAGTGCTGCCGGACGAGCTGAAGGCGCGCGCATTGCTTATGGAAAAACAATGGTCGGGTATCGCCGAGGAGTTCCGCCTGCGCGCAGGCCGCGACGCCTCCGTGCTTTTGCCAGAGGGCGAGCGCGCAATACTGGCGAACCGGCCGGTCAAGGCATCCGACCTGCAAACAGTCCTCGAGCGCGCTACGGGGGCATCGCTCCACTCGGCATATGACAGTCTGCGCGCCGGTTTCGTTACGACCAGGACAGGCTGCCGCGTCGGCGTATGCGGCAGCGCGGTATGCGAGGGCGGCGCGGTCAAGACCCTCAGGGACTTCTCTTCGCTCTCTGTCCGCATCCCTCGCCAATGCTTAGGCGCGGCGGACGGAGTGTATGACCGGCTGCCGCACTCGCCGTTTCCTTCTGTACTTCTGGTGTCGCCTCCCGGCGGCGGCAAAACAACGCTGCTGCGCGAGCTGATACGAAGGCTGTCGGAGGACGGCAGACGGGTCTGTCTGGCCGATGAGCGCGGCGAGGTAGCTGCTGTCTGCGAGGGTGTTCCCCGCTTTGACGTCGGCCCCTGTACGGACGTGCTCACAGGAGGGATCAAAGCCGTGAGCGCCGTCATGCTAATACGCGCTATGTCGCCTGAGATACTGGCGCTTGACGAAATAACGGCTCCCGAGGACGTGGAAGCCTGCAGCATGGCGGCAAACTGCGGTGTGAGCATTCTTGCTTCGGCACATGGCTCAGCACTTTCCGACCTAGGGGCAAGGCCGCTTTACCGCCGGCTGCTCGAGCGCGGCATCTTCACGCATGCAGTCATGATCCAAAAACGCGGGCGCTCACGTACATATAATGTGGAGGCCCTGACATGAGGGGGCTGTGCGCGCTGGTCATTATTATCTGCTCCTCTCTTTGCGGCTTCGGAAAGGTACTGTCGCTGAAAAACCGTACGACGCAGCTTGCGGATATCCTGACCGGACTGGAGCTCATGAAAAGCGAGATCGGAGAAAGACAAGCTCCGATGACGGAGCTTGCAAAAACGCTCTCTGCAAACTCTTCCGGGGTCTCACGAGAGCTATTTTCAAATCTCGACACTCTCATGCCGCTTGTGGATACGCTCGGTTTTCCCGAGATATGGCAAAAGTCTGTCTCTGCCCTCCCGCTAAGAAAGGAGGAGCGCGACGCGCTTACGCGTCTCGGAACTACGCTCGGGCGCTATGACGCACAGTCGCAGTGCCGGGAGATAAGCGCCTGCATCGGCCGCTTCGACACCTTTGAACGCGCAGCCGTGTCCGAATACCGCAAAAACGGCAGGATGTATGCAGGGCTCGGTCTGACCCTTGGGGTCATAATCGCTGTGCTGGCAATATGATCACTGTCTCTTTCGATACATTTATCCTTATATTATCTATTTTATCGGAGAAAAAGCATGGAAGTTGATCTCGTTTTCAAGGTCGCGGCGATAGGGATACTCGTCGCTGTTCTGAACATTCTGCTCTCGCGGTCCGGCAGGGACGAGCAGGCCCTTATGGTGACGCTTGCCGGACTAGTCTGCGTCCTGGTCATTGTCGTGCAGGAGATAAGCGACCTGTTTTCGCTTATCAAGTCACTTTTCGGACTATGAGCCATGGAAATCCTGACACGTGCGGCAGCGGTCGCCGCGGCCGGCTGCATTCTGGCGCTGGTCATCAAAAAAAGCAACCCCGAATTCTCGCTGCTGCTGTCCATAGTCATCGCCGCGGCGGTGACGGCGCTGGCGGCCTCTCTCCTGGAAAGCGTGATGGAGCTTATCGAGCTTGCCTGCTCGACAGCCGGGCTGAGCAGCGCCATAGTCTCTCCGGTCGTCAAATGCATAGGGCTCGGCTGCATAACGCGCCTGGGATCCGATCTCTGCAAGGATGCAGGACAGTCTGCCGCAGCCTCCGCGCTGGAGCTGGTCGGCTGTGCCGCCGCGCTCTGCACGGCGCTGCCGCTGTTTCGCTCGCTGCTCTCCATGATAGACCGTATCGCCTGACATGCGCCTTCCTTCTCATTTTGCTGCTGCTTCCTTCTAACGCTGCGGCCGTCGGCCAAGATGAGATGGACGCCTTTGACTTGGGATCCGTAGAGGCCGAGGCCCCGCCGCAGGTCGGAGAGATACTCGGCGACATATCTGTTTCAGATGCACTCGAGCCTGAAGGCCTGCTTTCAAAGATCTGGAAAAGCGTCGTTGACAGTTTCTCCTCACATGTGGCAAACGCAGCGCACAGCGCGGTCATCATAGTCATTGTCGTGCTACTGTGCGCCATGGCTGGCGCGATGTACCAAGGTTCCATTCCCGACCTTGTGCCGCTCGGCGGCACGCTCGCAATCTCCGCTGTCGCCGTCGGGGACATGAACTCGCTATTTGGCCTGGGGACTGAGATGCTGTCAACGCTGTCAGACTTCTCCCGCGTACTGATGCCCAGTCTTGCCGCCGCTGCATCCGCTTCGGGTGCGATCAGCTCCGCTGCGGCGAAATATGCCGCCGTGACCCTGTTCATGGATGTCCTTCTAAGCGTTTCGCAGAATGTCATAATGCCGCTTATCTATGCCTATACCGCGCTGATAATAGCAAACGCCGCGATGGGAAACGGCGCTCTCGCAGGGGCGGCATCCCTCCTGAAATGGCTGTGCGTGACCTCAATGACGGCGCTGGTAATAGCCTTTGCCGGGTACCTGAGCATAACCGGAGTTATCTCCGGCTCAGCAGACGCCGTTGCAACGCGCGTTGCAAAGACGACGATGTCCACGCTTCTGCCAGTCGTCGGCAGCATAATATCGGACGCCGCAAGCACAGTCGTAGTCGGAGCCGGCCTTTTGAGAAATGCCGTCGGCATATTCGGCATGATATGTGTCCTGTGCGTCTGCTCAGCTCCTTTTGTACGGCTGGGGATACAGTATCTGCTGTATAAGGCGGCCTCCGGACTGTCCTGTGCATTTGCAGACGGGCGGCTCACAGGCCTGATAAGCGGTATCGGCACGGCCTTCGGCATGGTTCTGTCGCTGGTCGGGGCCGGCGCCATCATGATGTTTTTCTCCCTAATCTCGTTCATGAAGGCGGTGAGCGGAACATGAAAGCAGCTGTATCGGACTGGATACGCACTGTCGCCGGAACCTCTCTCTTATGCTGCTGCGCGATGTACCTATGCCCCAAGGGACGCGTGCGCGACGCGCTGCGCGTTGTGTGCGGCGTGGTTCTCGCGCTTGCGCTGATAAGCCCCATAATGGAATTTGATTTCCGCTCTTACAGCGAAAGTTTAGCCGTATACCGCGCGCAGGCAGAGGATGTCAGCGCTATGGCGGACGAGGCTTACAGCAGCCTGACAAGATCGGTCATAGAGGAGAAATATGCGGCATATATATCTGACAAAGCCGCCGAACGGGGACTGGCGCTGTCCTCCGTCACCGTCGGAGTCGAATGGGGCGGGGACGGCGTTTGGTATCCCCTCGAGGCATATATGACCGGAACAGAACAGGTAAAGGCGGCGCTCGCGCCTATCATCGAGCAGGAGCTCGGCATACCGCAGGAAAGGCAGTACTGGAACAATGATGAAGCTTGATTTCTCAAAGATCACCAAAAGCAAATACCTGATCCCCGTGCTTTTGGCGGCGCTGGCCCTGCTTTTGCTGCTGCCGAGAAGCTCCGAATCCGATTCGGGCGGGAGCTCGCAGCCTGTTTCCTCCTTTGACATCGAGGCGGAACAGGAAAGGCTCGAACGGACGCTGGAGCTCATAAGCGGAGCGGGCAAGGTCCGCGTCCTGTTATCGGTTTCCGCCACTGGGGAACATGTTTTCGCCGAAAACGGAGACGAGCTCGCGGTGATCTCCATAGGCAGCGGGCAGGAACAGGCCGTGGAGCTTTACGCACGAAGCGTCGAATACCTGGGTGCCGTCATCGTATGCGAGGGCGCGGATAAAGCGGAGGTGAGGCTGGCTCTTACAAAGGCTGTTGCGTCGTTCACAGGACTTGGCAGCGACAAAATAACGATACTGGATATGGAATAGAATTAAGGAGGAGAGTAATGAAAAACCTTAAAAGAAACATCGTCATCATAACCGTGCTGCTGTTTGTTTGCGCTGCCGTTTATCTGAACTGGTCGTATAACAAAGCGTGGGGCGAGGCTGATGAAGCGATGGTCGCCGCGGAGGACGCTGCAATGGCCGCGGCAAACGCTGAATACGCCGCTTCTCTTGAGGATGAGTTGACGGGTCAGACAACCGACACTGAAGACATATCCGTTTCGGATTACTTCGCGCAGGCACGCCTGACGCGCCAGCAGTCACGCGACGAGGCTCTCAGCCTCTTGGAAACCGCCGCCTCAGCCGAGACCGCCTCGCAGGAGGTCATAGACTCCGCGATGGATGAGATCTCCGTCATGGCAACATGGTCAATGCAGGAAAGCCAGATCGAAAACCTGCTTATTGCAAAAGACTTCAACGACTGCGTTGTGTTCATCTCCGATGACGGAGTAACGGTCGCCGTGCCTGCGCCTGCGGAAGGACTGAGCGAGGCCGCCGTCGCCCGTATAACAGAGACGATCACAAGCGAAACCGACTACGTCGCTTCTCAGCTTCAAGTCATAGAGATCAAAGAGTAAAGTCGTTTATGACAAAAAGTCCCGCTCCTACCTGGAACGGGACTTTTTGTTTCATTATATTTATCAGGCTCAAAAAAGGATCATGCCCTGCGGATCGCCTTCAATACAGAGCCGATTTTGGGCGTAGTTCCGTAAAGCAGGACGCCCACGCGGTAGATCTTTGCGGAGAGTATGCCCACCCCGACCGCCGAAACTATAAGGATCACAATAGAGACAACGATCTCATAAAAAGGCACCGTGCTCATCGCGATACGGGTAAACATCGCCATTGGCGAGGTAAACGGAATAAAGGAGCACACCTTCATAATGGTATTGTCCACGTCTCCGCTCGACAGCGAAAACACAACAACAATGAACGCGATTATGAAAATCATCGTGATCGGCATGACCGAGGTATTGATGTCCTCCAGCTTAGACGCTGTGGAGCCGATAGCTCCGTACAAAAATGCGTAGATGAAAAAGCCAAGTACAAAGAACACCAGCATATATATCAAGAGTTCCACCGGCATATCGAATATCGACGCGACGATCGCATTGTCGCCCCAATATGTTTTATTGACGTTAAAGCAAAGCAGAGCGGAGCCGAAAATCGCCACAAGCTGGATGAGGCCGGCAAGGCAGGAGGCGATGACCTTTCCGAACATCATGCTGACAGGCTTGGCGCTTGTGATCAGAAGTTCCATCGCACGGGAGCTTTTCTCAGTTGCAACATTGGTCGCGACCATTTGCCCGTAAAGTACGATGACCATATACAGAGCAAAAATCATTATATAGGTATAAAAGAAGTTCTGCATCTGGTCCTTGCCGAGATTCTGCGTCTCGTGTTCGATCTGAGCCGTCAGTATCCCCTGCGCCTGCTCCGCCGTGAGTCCGCTTCCCACCATGGCGCTCATACGGTAAATGCTCAGCAATACCTCATCGGCTATCAGCGTATTGCTGTCGTACATCTCAAGGTTGTTCACATAGTAGGTATAGGAGGTCAGGCCGGCCAAAACGAAAGCGCACTGCGCCTCGCCGTCCGTGATCTGTTCTTTCACGCTGTCCAGTCCCGCGTCTGTGACCCTAACCTCATAATCCTCGAAGGCTGCGGAGAATGCCTCGCCGACAATTTCCGTATCCTCCCCGCCGCCGGCGATCAGCATGACGGGCAGATCCTCCGCCATTCCGGCGCCATCATCGCTTTTAAAGGCTTCGGCAATGCGCGGAAAAAAAAGCACAACGGCGATAGCCGCAACGAGGAAGACCGTGACGCCGACAAAGACCTTGTTGGCAAGATAGTTTTTCAGTTCAAATTTAAGTATTTTTCCAAACTGCTTCAACTTTTTTCACCCCTTACTCCTGAGCGCCCGCATACTCAACAAAGATGTCGTTGAGCGACGGTTCAAAGACCTTTATCTCGTCAATATCGTAAGCTTCGGCAAGACGCCTCATAACTTCCTGCTTTTCACCGGCAGAGGAGAGCGTGATAATGATCTCTCCATCCTCTCCCGAGGCACAGCAGCAGCCCAGATCCGCAGCGATCTTCTCGCTCTGCTCGGAGCGCACCACCAGCCGGTTGCGCGGGTATTGACGCTTTATATCTCGCAGTTCTCCCGAAAGGGCGACCTGACCGTTGTTTATTATCGCAATGCTGTCGCAGAATTCCTCTATGTAATTCATCTGATGGCTGGAGAACAGGACGATCTTACCCTTTGCGATCTCCTCCTTCACCACATCCTTGAGCAGCATGGCGTTTACGGGATCAAGACCGGAGAACGGCTCGTCGAGTATGACTATCTGGGGATCATGCGCCAGTGCTGTGATAAGCTGTATCTTCTGCTGATTGCCTTTGGACAGGGTGTCAAGGCGCTTGTTCCTGTACTCTGTCATGCCGAGCCGCTCGAGCCAGCGATCCACGGATCTTAGGGCCTCGCTGCGGCTCAGTCCCTTAAGCTCCGTAAAATAGACAAGCTGGTCGATGATCTTCTTTTTCGGATATAAGCCCCTCTCCTCCGGAAGATATCCGAACTGCACCTTGCCGTAATCGATCGGCTCCCCGTTGAACAGGACCTCCCCGCTGTTCGCCGGAAAAACGTTCATCAGGATGCGGATCGACGTGGTTTTGCCCGCGCCGTTTCTGCCGAGCAGACCGAAGGCTTTGCCCCCCTCGGCAATAAGCGATATGCCCTTTAATACCTGCTTTTCGCCGAAGCTCTTTTGGACGTTCCTCATTTCCAGTCTCATAACACATACTCCTAAATAAAAAAGT
>CAZIHY010000011.1:12908-15586 GCA_964539115.1 uncultured Oscillospiraceae bacterium | reverse complement strand
ACGCAGCCTGACTTCTGTTGCCGCACAGTTCACTCCAAAGCAGGAAATGACATCAAAGCATACGTTTTCTCCAAAAGTATGCCTGCTTTGAGCGCTTTTTAACTGTGTGGCCTATTCATTTTACCATCACGAGTCGATAAAATAAAGGATGAGTTATAAAAACCGTGGATTTATTAAAAAACGGACGTGCCCTTTCGGACACGCCCGCAAATGACAGCTATTTAATTGTTATTTTAAATGGTATAACCGCATTCCGTTCTCACGTGTCATATCCGCGACGAGCTGTACGTCTATCCCCTTTATCTCTGCGATCTTTTCGATCACATAGGGCAGGTAGCGCGAATCGCAGCGCTTTCCGCGGTACGGCACCGGCGCGAGATAGGGCGAATCCGTCTCAACGACAATGCGGTCATTCGGACACACGGCGATGGCCTCCAGCGCACGGCGTGCATTTTTAAAGGTGATAGCGCCCGTGAAGCCAAGATACCAGCCGCGCTTTACGATCTCTTTTGCCATCTCCGCGCTGCCGGAATAACAGTGGACAACGCCCCGAACGTCCGGAAACGAGGCGATCATCTCCATCGTATCGGCATGCGCGTCACGGTCATGGACGGAAACAGGAAGCCCTAACTCCCGCGCAAGCTCCATCTGCCGGGCCATCACCCGCTTCTGCACTTCCGCGGGAGCGCCGTCATCGTAATGATAGTCAAGGCCTATCTCACCAATGGCGACGACCTTTTTTCTCTTCGCCCATTCCCGTATCAGCTTCTCGCTCTCGCCGTCAAACTTCTCCGCGTGTTCAGGATGCCAGCCGACCCCGGCATAAAAATGCTCATAGTCCTCGGAAAAACCGACGGCCGCATCCGAGCTTTCGCGGTCGCATCCCGGGTTCATGACATATGCTATGCCTGAATCCGTCAGCGCACGGATGACCTCCGGCCGGTCGGCGTCAAAGGCGCTGTCGTCATAGTGCGCGTGGGTGTCGAAAATCCCGTTAATCACCGTTTTCCTCCTCCGCCTGACGCATGAATTCCTCGAGCATCTCTTGAGTTACAACGTCGGAGCCGGTGTCCTTCGGCGCATTGGACGTTCCCCCGCTGCTGACAACCGCGGTGACGACGAGCGCCGCAATGATTATGACCGCCGCCACAAGCAGCGCGATAAGCGTCTTTTTGCTTTTTTTATCCATTCTGAGAATTCGTCCCTTCAATATTATAATTACACACCATTCCCCAGAAAAGCCACATCAGGGGGGCGGTTATACAGAGTCCAAGTCCAAAAAATGCCTGCACCCAATAGCAGATGATCCCTAATCCGAGCGCCGTGCATATATCGTCCGGAGCTTTTGTCAAGAGCCGCCTGACCGTCAGCCCCATACAGACAAGGTAAGCAGCCAGCCCGAAGGCGCCGGTGTTCACAAGCAGACCGAGATATTCGTTGTGCGCGTTATCCACATACACGGACAGCGTCTTTCCGGTCTCCGGCACATAGCGCGAAAAATGCATATCGAGCCGAAGCGCCAACGTGTCCGGTCCGCCGCCGAGAAGCGGACGCTCCGGAACCAGCGAGAGCACGTTTTTCCAGATCGCGATACGGCTTGATCCGAAGGAATCATCTATCTCCCCGTGCAGCACACACGACAGCTCATATAGTGTTCCCCCCGGCCACGGCACAAAATACAGCGCGGCAAGCCCGGCGACAACTGCCGCCGCTTCCATGCCGAGTATCAGCCGCAGAAATCCGCGCCGGTCAAGCCGGGGCGCTCCCAGCCGTTTCAGGACCACACGTATGATAAGGGCGGCTAACGCCAGGATAAGCACCGGAAAGGCTCCGGCAATTTCAAATGCAAAGCTTGCCTGCCGGCTTTCATATGTACATTCAAAGCCCAGGGCGAAAAACGCCGCAATGCATATCAACGCAAAAACCGTCAGCGATCGGTACAGCCGCTCTTTCGAGCTTATGAGCGCCGGGGCAGCGCAGAGTGCGCAGGCGCACAGAGCGACCGCTCCGCCTGCAACTCCGGAAGCCGTCAGCACAAACACAGCCGGAAAGACAGGTATGGCAAACAGCCACGTTCTTTTTCCCTCTCCCATTATGCAGAGGGATGAAAAAAGCGGGATACACAGGCACAAAAAAGCGCTGAGCAGGTTCGTATTGCCGATCGTTCCGAGGAATTCCCCTGTGTAAAACGTTCCGTGGTCATAGTATGACATGCCGGAGGGGAAAAGATTCAAAACGTCCATATCCAAAAGCTGCAGCACTGCGACGGCACAGCAAAGCGTACAGGAGACGCCGAGCGCCGCCGCATGCGCACGGCGCGGATTTGCATATCGCGCACAGCCAAGGAATATCCCGCCGTACAGCATCACTGACGCAAGCCCGTCATACCGGCCCGCACCGAGAAAAACGCTCTCCCGATATGGGCTTAAAAGAGCGGACAGGCAGCACACCGTCATGAACGCGATCACAGCAAGCGTCGGCGCATCAGGATATAAAAAAATATTCTTTCTCTTTATAAGAGATAAGATGTCATAACCCACAATTAACAGGAGCCATGTGCAGGTAGTGCAGACAAAAAACAGATACTTTGAGAACGTTATCGATTTATAACCGGACAAACCGGTGAACAGAGGAAAAACAAGCAGCATAACAAAGACATATTTATCCGTCAGCCACAC
>CAZIHY010000011.1:0-12808 GCA_964539115.1 uncultured Oscillospiraceae bacterium | reverse complement strand
CGGCGAACCCCTGATTCTCCGTTTTCATCTCCCGCCTCCTGCCAAAACCATTTGATTTTGTATTATAGCAGATTTGATCAAATGTGTAAAGACAAGCTCCGAATATCCTCACAGCGCCGGGAAATCGATCACGGAGACACATTTCAGTGTGGTTTTTGCGACAATTTGCGCTTTGTTGCAATTTTCATGCCATCACATGAAAGATACTTCTTGACAGCAGATATTAAAAAGATTTATATTGTATTGCACAATATTCTGCTCTAAATCAACCTGTTTTTTACATTTTGTACAATCAAAGCAGTCAAATTCGTTAAAATGTCAGAAAGGCGGTAGGTAACTTGAGCAACAATAAAACGCCTATCATCGAACTGCGCGGCATATCAAAGAGTTTTCCGGGGGTCAAAGCGCTCAGCGGAGTCGATTTTGACATATATCCCGGCGAATTGCACGCGCTCTGCGGAGAAAACGGCGCGGGAAAGTCAACGCTTATCAAAGTCATGACCGGCGCTCACACTCCCGACGAGGGAGAGATCCTCGTCAACGGACAGGCAATTTCCTTCAGCAATCCGCAGCAGGCCCTGTCAATGGGCATCGCCTGTATCTATCAGGAGCTTTCGATAGTGCCCCAGCTCGACGTTGCCAACAACATCTTCCTTGGCAACATATTCACCAAAGGAAAGACGGGCTTTATTGACAAAAAGCGGCTTTACAGAGACGCCGCCGAGATCCTTCACGATCACGTCAAGCTCGATGTCGACCCTCATGAGATCGCCGGCCGGCTGTCCGTTGCGCAGCAGCAGATGGTTGAGATCGGACGTGCGCTTACAAAGCAGGCAAAGGTCATAATCATGGATGAGCCCACATCCTCTCTCTCAGACAAGGAGGTCGAAACGCTCTTCGACCTTATCAGAATGCTTAAGGCGGACGGCATCGCGATCATCTACATAAGCCACAAGCTGGACGAGGTCATGCAGCTTTCCGACCGTATCACCATTCTGCGCGACGGCCAGAAGATAAAGACCGTTAACACGGCGGAAACGACCAAAGAACAGCTCATAACCGGTATGCTCGGGCGCGAGCTGAGCAACATGTACAACAAACAGCCCGCCGAAATCGGCGACACAGTGCTCGAGGTAAACGGCCTGACCCGCGAGGGCGTTTTCAACGACATTTCCTTCTCCGTTAAAAGCGGCGAGATCGTCGGCTTCTTTGGCCTCGTAGGAGCCGGCAGGACTGAGATCATGCGCGCCATCTTCGGCATCGACCGCTATGACGGCGGCGAGGTCGTGCTCTGCGGAGAAAAGCTCCGCGGCAAAAGCCCTGTTCAGGCAATACGACGCGGCATAGGCTTCGCAACCGAGGACAGAAAGACCGAGGGCCTGGCCCTGCGGCTGTCCATTCTCATGAACATGACGATAGTCAAGCTTTCACAGCTGAGCAGGCTCGGCGTCATAAACCGAAAAAAGCAGCGCGCAACTGCGGATCAATTTGTAAATTCGATCAGCATCAAGACCCCCTCTGTCTCCCAGATTGCCGGAAACCTCTCCGGAGGCAACCAGCAGAAGGTCGTAGTTGCCAAGTGGCTCATGATGGAGCCCAAGGTCCTGATTCTCGATGAGCCCACGCGCGGCATTGACGTCGGATCAAAGAGCGAGATCTACAGTCTCATCGTCCAGCTTGCGCAGCAGGGCGTTGCTATCATAATAGTATCCTCTGAGATTGAAGAGATACTCGGCGTCTGCGACAAGGTCAACATCATCCATGAAGGCAGGCTCGTAACAACGCTCGACGCCGCCACATCGTCCACTCAGGACGTCCTCACTTCTGCGTTTGGAGGTGTTTCATAATGACTGAAAAAAACAGCGGCGCGAAAAAGGTATGGAACGCCATCAAAAATACGGACGGCATACTAATTTTTCTGATCCTTATCGTCTACTGCGTGCTCGTTTCGGTGTTCGGCCCGATGATCAATTCAAACGCTGCAAGCACCGGCGTGTTCCTCACCTGGAACAACATTGTAATGACGATCCGTCAAAACGCAGCTTTCGGCATCATCGCCTGCGCAATGACGATGGTCATCATAACCGGCAATATCGACCTGTCCGTCGGCTCTATCTATACGCTGTGCGCCTGCGTATGCGCCAAGAACCTTCAAAACGGCTTTGCGGCCGCGGTCCTGGCTCCGCTGCTGGTCGGCGCTTTCTGCGGACTGGTAAACGGGCTTCTCATCAGCAAGCTCAAGCTCAACTCCTTCATAACCACGATAGCTACGATGTCCGTCATCGCCTCACTTGCGATACTTTACACGCAAAGCGGCATCCTAACCCCGACGAACAGCTCCAGCGCAGTAGTCAACGCCTTTAAGTACATCGGACAGGGCAAACTCTTCGGCGTTATTCCGATGCCGATACTCATCTTCTTCCTGGTCGCTATCATATCCGGCTTTGTACTGCGCCGCACCGTTTTCGGCGCAAGGCTTTACTATCTCGGCGCAAACCCGCTCAGCGCTAAATTTTCCGGTATCCGCACGGACAGCACGCTGACGGCGACCTATGTCATCTCCGGACTGTGCTGCGGCCTTGCGGCGCTCGTCACCGTCTCGAGGAACATGTCCGCACAGGCCCAGATCGGCAACGGCATTCAGATGGATATCATCCTCGCCGTCGTCCTCGGCGGCACCACCATTATGGGCGGTAAGGGCTCCATCATCGGCTCCGTTATAGGTATCCTGTTCATCGGCTTCCTCGGAAACGGCTTCACCTTCTTCGGAATCGACAACTCCTATACACAGAATATCATCTCGGGCATTATCCTCATGATCGCCCTCAGCGCCGACATTCTCAACGAAAGGGGGTTCAAGCTGTGGAAAAGAAAACAGGCAAAATAAGCGCGCTTCTGACAAGGCGCGGTTCTGTCAAGGCCACGCTGCTTGACAACACCTCCATCATCATTCTGCTTCTGCTGCTTTGCGTCTGCATCTTCGGCGTCACCGGCTTTGCAACGGGAGCGACGATAACACAGCTGATACTCGAGATAAGCATCTACGGACTTATTGCTGTCGGCCTTTCGCTGGTCATGATGGCGGGCGCGATCGACCTCTCCGTCGGATATCTGATGGGCACCTGTGCGGTCGTTATCATCTCCGTTTACAACGCGACCGGCAATATTGCCCTCTCCATCCTCGCGGGGCTTGTCGTCGGCATCCTGCTTGGCTGCGTAAACGGCTTCTTCGTTACGGTCATCGGCATCAATCCGCTCATCGCGACGATCGCACTATGCTACATTTATAACGGCGTCGTCCTCCGCTCCACGAACGAAAGCTCGCTGCGTGCGGCGGAACAGGGTCTGAGAACCGTTATCTATACACGCGGCATCGGAGGAATTTCGATACTGAACGTGACAGTCATCGGATTTATCCTGATACTTATCGTGCTGGGGATCTTCCTGCGCAAGACAAAAGCCGGCAATCATCTCTTCGTCACCGGCGGCAACGCTGACGCAGGCCGTCTCTCCGGAATCGATCCGAAAAAATATCTGTTCCTGGCCTATGTTCTCTGCGGCGTCTGCTGTGCAGTTGCGGCTTTGTTCCTCTCCGCTCGTTTCGGCGGCGCGAGCTACACACTCGGTTCTGGGCGAGACGTTTTTGCGATCTCCGCCTGCGTTATAGGCGGCGTCAAAATGTCCGGCGGCTCGGGCAGCATGTCCAAGGTGCTCATCGGCGTCATCATCATGCGCCTTATCAGCACCGCTCTCAACTGCATGCTTATTCCCGCCTCCTGGACGGATTTCGTCTCCGGCGTCCTCCTTCTCGTCATTCTTATCCTTGACCGTATCACCAAGGGGTTTGAGGACGAAGCCTGATCTGTTAGGATATGCAGCCTTTATGGCTTCTGTATATCAGTTTTCACAAAATTGAATTGAAAGGATGAGTAAAATGAAAAGAATCAGCAGCATCATTTCCGTTCTTCTCGTTCTGGTAATGCTCTTCGCGCTGTGCGCCTGCGGCAGCGGCAAAGAAGACGCCCAGGACGGAGAGAAAACCTACAAAATCGCATACTCCTGCATAGCGGACGCCATAGCTCCCTTCCCTACCATCATGCGTACTGAGCTCCAGAAGCAGTGCGCCGAAAAGGGCTGGGAATTCAACTACCTCGCTGCTGAGGGCGACGTTGAGCTCCAGGCCGAGCAGGTCTCCCAGCTTCTCGCCCAGAACCCCGATGTTCTGCTCGTCTGGGCCGGCGACGCCGCTCTGTCCCCGATGTACATAGGCGAAGCCAATGAGAAAGGCGTTCCCGTCATCCTCATGATGTGCTCCATCGCCGAGGAATACCGCGACCAGGTCTATGGCTATGTCGGCAGCGACATGTACCAAGTCTCCTATGAGCAGGGCCAGCGCATGGTCGAGAAGTACGGCGCTGATTCTGAGCAGCTCGTCGTCTGCGTCTCCGGCGTTGAGTCCCAGCAGGACTACCAGGATAAGCTCCGCGGCTTTACCGACGCTATTGCAGACACCAACTGGACCTTCGTTGATCCTACCTACTGCCTGTCCAGCCGTGACACCGCCCACAGCGCTATGGAGACCTACATCGCCACCTACGGCGACGAGATCGACATCTGCATCGGCTTTGACGATGACCTCACCATGGGCTGCGTCAACGCTATCGAAGAGGCCGGAATGACCGGACAGATCGACGTCTACTCCCAGATGGGCATGAAGGAAATGGTCAACGCCATCCGCGAGGGCAAAGTCGTTGAAACTCTGGCTCTTCCCGCCAGCTACAATATTGCAAAGGTCGTTGAGGCCGTTGAGACCTGCCTGTCCGGCGCCGAGCCGGATGATTGGTTCTTCGCCGCCGATTATCTCTTCGTCACCAGCGAGAACTGCAACGACTACGAAGGCGACTTCTGATTCGTCTGTTTCCAAATCACACTGCCCCGGGCGCTCTTGCGTCCGGGGTTTGCATTTTGTCTGTAACACACGGCTGTTTCAGTTCATAAATATATATAGTGCAATGTTAAGCAAAGTTTTGTTGTAAAGTGGAGCTTTGTGTGCTAAACTGGTAGATACTCTGCGGATCAAAGGGGAATATTTATATGATATATAACAACGTGCTCGAGGCTGTCGGACACACTCCGGTGATACGGCTTTCCCGCATGGTGCCGGAGGGCAGCGCCGAGGTACTTGTAAAATATGAGGGGCTGAACGTCGGCGGTTCAATAAAGACCAGAACGGCCCTGAATATGATACTTGCAGGTGAAAAAGCCGGCCTGATAAAGCCCGATACGATCATCGTCGAGCCCACCAGCGGAAACCAGGGTATAGGTCTGGCCCTTGTCGGCGCTGTCCGCGGCTACAAAACTATCATTATCATGCCGGATTCCGTCAGCTATGAGCGGCGGCTGCTCGTCCAGCACTACGGTGCGGAGGTCAGACTCATACACGACGCGGGAAACATAGGCGACTGCATCGCTGAGTGCCTTAACACCGCCCTGCGTATGGCAGAGGAGGATCCCCGTGTTTTTGTGCCCGAGCAGTTTTCCAACCCCAACAACCCGCTGGCGCACAAAAACAACACCGCGCTTGAGATAATGGAACAGGTCGCCGGCCCTATCCATGGTTTCTGTTCCGGAATCGGCACCGGAGGGACCATCTCCGGCATAGGCGAGGTGCTCCGGGCGCAGAACCCCGACATCGTGATCTGGGCAGTCGAATCGGAAAACGCCGCTATCCTCTCTGGCGGCAGCATCGGCACCCACATTCAGATGGGCATAGGCGACGGCATCGTCCCGGATAATCTCAACAAACAGATCTATGATGAGATCTATATCGTAACGGATGAGGATGCCATAAACACGGCCAAACAACTTGCCAGCATGGAGGGCCTCATGTGCGGCATCTCCAGCGGCACAAATGTCGCCGCTGCGCTCAAGCTCGCCGCCAGACTCGGCCCCGGCAAGACCGTTGTCACAGTCCTTCCGGACACCGCTGAACGCTATTTCAGCACGCCGCTCTTCCAAAATGACTGAGGGAAGCGTTCTAATTCTGCGCTGCCCGCTATGCAGCGCCCCGCTCACCGTTGTGAGCGGGGCCTGCAAATGCCCGGCAGGCCATAGCTTCGACATCGCCAAAGAGGGTTATGTAAACCTGCTCCCCGCCAACCGCAAACACTCCAGCACACCCGGAGACGATGCCGGCATGGCGCTTGCACGCCATGAATTCCTCTCGGGCGGGAATTATGCCCCTCTGGCCGACGCGCTGGCCGAGCTCTGCGTTGAGCTCGCTCCCGATACTCCGAATATGGTCGATTCCGGCTGCGGTGAAGGGTATTATACTGCGCATATCCTCTCTGCGCTCGAAAAGGCGGGCAAGGCCCCGAGGGCGGCGGGCATTGATCTGTCCAAGCCCTCTCTGAAAAAGGCGGCGAAGCGCTGCCGCGGCGCCGAGTTTGCGATCGCCTCCGTCTATCATCTGCCTCTTGCGGACAAGTGCGCGGATATTCTTGTCAACTGCTTTTCTCCTCTCGCAATCGACGAGTTTCGGCGGATTATTCGCCCTAACGGATACTACATCTATGTTGTACCCGCCGCCGGGCACCTCTGGGAGCTGAAGCAGATTCTCTATGACATGCCGTACCCAAACACCGAGAAGGAGACCCCCTACGACGGCTTTGAGTATGACCGCGTAGTTCCGGTCACATTCAGGATGCTTTTGGGCAAGGAGGCTCTTACGAATCTCTTCCGCATGACCCCATATTACTGGAAGACCCCACAGGCGGGCGCGGAAAGGCTCGCCGGTATCGAAAATCTGGAGGTAAGCGCAGACTTTAGAATACATGTTTTCCGCCGCAAATAAACTTATATAAATAAACAACCGGAGGAAGAAAATGGGCTTTATCGAACTTTTGCTTGTCGGAGCCGGCCTTGCAATGGACGCCTTTGCTGTCTCTATCTGTAAAGGCATGAACATGAAAAAGATTGACTATCGCCAATCCTTTTTCATCGCGCTGTTTTTCGGCGGTTTTCAGGCTCTCATGCCTTTTATTGGCTGGATGCTGGGAACACAGTTTGAAAGGTATATAACCAGCTTCGATCATTGGATCGCTTTCATTCTCCTGGGCTTCATCGGCGGCAAAATGCTTTGGGACGCCATCAAGGGCGAGGATGAAGATAGCGATGACGAGGATGAAGACGGCTGCAGCGAAACTGGAAAAGTCTTCTTTATCGAGCTTACGGCCCTCGCCGTCGCGACCAGCGTCGATGCATTGGCCGTCGGCATAACTCTTGCGCTGCTGTCCGGAACGAATATTTGGCTCTCCATCAGCACGATCGGTATTGTGACCTTCATAATCTCTTTCTGCGGCGTCGTGATCGGCAACCGGTTCGGCACAAAATTTCAGCGCACATCTCAGATAGCAGGCGGCGTGATCCTTATACTGATCGGGCTGAAGATACTGCTCGAGCACCTCGGCCTGCTGAGCTTTTGAATTATGGAAAACAGTTATCGTTTTTTCTGCAACAGTGCGTGCAAATACTTCCCCTGTCACAAAGGCGCCGACGAGGAGCGCTTCAACTGTCTGTTCTGCTATTGCCCGCTGTATGCGCTTGGCAGCGGCTGCGGAGGAAATTTCAGTTATACGGACGACGGCGTCAAAGACTGCTCCGCCTGTCTGCTGCCTCATTTACCGGAAGGCTATGACTACATTCTTTCCCGCTGGAAAGATATATCCGATCTCGCCCGCGATTGCTGACGCTTCGCGGATTTTCTTCCCTACTCCATATAGGCATCAGGCCATTACCGTATAAACGGGACCGGCCATTAAACGCAAAAAACAGCACGGAATAGTTTCCGTGCTGTTTTTGCATTTAATACTTTATTCAGCAGACCTCAAGAACGATCCTTCCGGTGTATTCGCCGGCAGCAAGCTCGACGGATTTGCCGTCCACGCTGACGGAGAGCTTCTTGCCCTCGGGAGCCCTGACAACTGAGCCCTCAGCGAGCTTGAGAGCGGTTATATAGCTCGTTCCTGTGACGGTCCAGACGCTCTCGCCATCCATATCGACAATCACGCCGTTGTTGACCGTGGGTGCAGCCCACTGGCGGATGTTGGACAGCTCCAGACGGTTATCCTCACGGATCACGGTCAGGCCGTCACGGTATGCCTGCTTTGCGGAGGAGACAACACCCTCAAGCTTAGTGCCCCGGAGCGTGAGACCAAGGTTCTTCGGGCCTCTGTTGTCGCTTCTGGGCGGCATCTCAGCCCCCTCGGGAGGCGCAGGAGGCGCAGGAAGGTATCCGATGACCGTGTCGTGGAAATATCCCATGCCGCCGTTCGGGCAGGCGTCCGTCGGGCAGATATTCGTCGTTGAGTTATACAGGTCACCCTTGAGCTCGCAGCCGGTGATGTTGAGATAGATGTCATCAGGAGAAAGAGCCGAAAGCTCGCGTCCCTCAACATACTTGTCCTCGACTCCGACGGGAACATAAAACTCACTCATCATCATGCCGCCCTCGTCGGTATCCATGAGCTGGAGGAGGACGTTGTTGCCCGCTTTCATCGTGGTATTTTCAACGTTTATCGTGGTGGCGGAGCCTTTGACGACGAGGCTGGATTTGCCGGTGTCGAAATCCGAATCCTTTATCTCGAAAACGCTGTGGTCATCACTGGCGACAAGGGAACCGAAGCGGCGTCCACGTATCTTGCTGCCGAGGATGTAAGCGCGGCCCTTGCCCTCCATGCCCATGACGAACATCGGATAGCCATTTACGTCGACAGTGGAGTTTTCGATCGTTATGTCGTTGTCGCCGATGCAGAATGTCCCGTAGCCATGGGCACGCGGGCCGGTGAGCTGCAAACGGCTGTTTTTGATGAACATATGTACGCCATCGTCCGATCCGTCGATCGAGCAGACGCCCCAGCCGTTTGTGATGAGATCGCAGTTATCATATGTAACAGTAGCGTTGTCACAAAGCTGAGCAAGACGGTTCGTGCCGGCAAAGCCGACCTGCCACGAGAAACTGCCAAGCCAGTCGCTCGGAGGACTGAGGTTTATAAGGCGGCTGTTGCGTACAGTGACGATGCTGTCGCCTCCGGCATGGACGGCGCAGCGAGTAACGCCGGAGAAGTTGAATTCGCAATTGTCAACCTCGACCTTCGACTTGCCGACGGCAGCCACTCCGCAGCCAACACCTAGGAAGTCGTTATCCGAGAATCCCTCGAAATCGAAGCGGCTGTTGCTGACCTTATACTCCGAGTCTGCAACAATAACACCGTTGAAGCTACCCTCGGAGGTACCGACATACAGCCCATCCGCCCCGGCATCGGTAACGGTTCCGTCCTGTGCAATCGCGGAAACGCTCTTGTTCCTGGAAACCTTTCCGTTCTCCACAACGACTGCGGCGCCGACAGCACGGGAGATCTGGTTTGCGCACATTAGCCCCCCGGGAGGAAGCGCGTACTCATCCGTGACGCTCAGTACAACGTCGCCCTTATATGTGCCCTTGGCGATGGGAACTCCGATCCCGTTGACGGTCATGGTAAGGTGCTTGCCCTCCGGAACGACAAATTGCGCGTTCTCGCAGATGATAAGCTCGTCAAAGTGCATCGTCTCTTCGACCAGCCATCTGCACTGGTACGCCATGGTCTTTTTCCCCGCGGGCGCCAGCTTTTTGATTTGATACATTTGCTTCCCTCCTGAAATTAACTAATGATAATATAGAAATACTACATTAGTTTCCAGAAAAAATCAACCATATTAGCCTTGAAACAGGCAATTATTTCGTCATTTTAACCATACGCCAATACCGCCCATCAGCAGCCTATGTCTGCTGATGGGCGGTATTATCCAGATATATGTATTTACAGCGTCGAGCCAAAATCCGCTACGATTGCCTGTCCTGTGATGGAGCGGGACTCGTCGCTTGCCAGAAACAGAAGAATGTTGGCGATATCTTCCGGCTGGCAGGTTGGGAGCTTCAGGTCGTTGTGCTTATACATTTCTCCCATAAGCCCCATGTCCAGATTACCTGCCGAGGCGGCCATTCCCGCCGTCATGGGCGTCATGACCGTGCCCGGGCAAACTGCGTTACAGCGGATATTCTCAGCGGCAAAACGCATAGCCGTATGACGGGTCACGCCTATAACAGCCGCCTTGGATGCAACATATGCCGCGCCGCCGTTGCCGACAAGTCCGGCGACAGACGCCACATTCACGATGGAGGCAGGTCCCTGCATCACATCCAGCGCCGCACGCATGCAGTTCATAGTACCCATCGTGTTGATGGACACAAGCTTCTGCAGATCCGCGTCCTCAAACTGGTTTATTCCCTTGAGTACCGGCTCCAGGACACCGGCGTTGTTGACCAGTATATCCACCTTTCCGAAAGCTCCCATTGCCGCTTTCATAAGCTCCGCCGCCTGCCCGGGGTCTGATATGTCCATTGGGCGGCCAAAACTTTGCCTCCCGCCGCGCGGATCTCCTCCGCGACTGTCTCAAGCTGTTCCTTTCGGCGCGCACTGATGACCACTTCAGCACCCTCGGATGCGAAAAGCTTTGCTGTCACCGCGCCAATACCAGAGTTGCCGCCGGTTATTACTGCTGTCTTTCCGTCAAGTCTTGCCATAGTCAGTATGCATCTCCTTTGCTCACATATATCTGAGGTCACACGTTCTTCTTGAAACATGGCCTGCAAATTATGTTCTTTACTGCATACTACCACTTTAATTTATTGATTTAAAGCAACATTAAATGATTCACAATCTTATTTAATGTTTAACGATCTTTTACTTGTTTCGCATCAAAAAGTTGGAAAATGCTTTATTTGAAAGATTTGCTGATCGTTTTGAGGGTCCTTTTTGCATTGCTTGCATCACTTTCCCTGATTTCCTCTTGCGAATACCTCGCGGGCAGCCAGAGCGCACGAAGCTCCTTCGCCCCGCTGTCTGCCCGGAGGCTCTCAGACATGCGACAGATCTCATCGCTGGCGGCACTGCCGTCAACGGGGATCCCGCGCTTTCCGCAGAGAATCAGATACCTGCAATAGCAGTTCCTGACGACATCCGCGGGCGTTTTGCCGAAGGCTTTGCGGCGGCGCGCAGCACTCTGTGCGGGTGCGGCAGCATATTGCAGCTGCTCCACCGGCCTGCGGGCCGCTCCAGCCTTTCCGGCAAATTTGCGGATGACCGCGCATACGGCGAGCAAAAACGCCGACGTAAGCAGAATTATTGCGAGCCATATCAGCCATTCCGGGGTCTGACTGCCCTCTATCGCGTCATATATGACCTCCATATTCGCTTCGAATTGTCCCGGCTCCCCTGCAGCGGAGCCGTCGCCAAACAACCGGCTGAGAAGTGAGAGCAGCCAGGCAAACAGTAAGGGAATCACCGCCGCTATCGCGATGATGGCAAAAAGCAGCGGTATCACCACATAGGTATAGATGACGGATGTCACGGCGAGCACCGCACTGACACAGGCGTCACTACTCAGTCCAAGACCGATCAGCGCAATAAGCAGGACGATCAGCACATTCATGGCGCGCGTTTTCACGTTCATCGTGGCCGGGCTTCTCAGAATGCGCAGGTTCAGAACGCTCAAAAGCATCCAGACGATGAAAAACGGGAGCGCACGGGCCGTCATCTCCGCAAAACGGGAGGAGACAAAAGCTGCGAAAACATCTATCGGAAGTACGACAAAGCCATAGCTGAAAACCGACTTTGTGCGGTCATAATCCGCTGTCCAGGCCCGCTCACGCGCCTTCAGCCAGAGCATAAACACAGCGGGAATCGGCAAAACCACCGCCGCAATACTGTCCGCGCCTACAAACGCCAGCGCAAGCATCGCAAGAGGAGCATATCGAATAATTCCCCTTTTATTTCTCAATAGTGCACATACGAGCCCGCAGAGGAAGAACACGCCGAAATACCACAGCGGAGAAAGCGTTTCGCCGAACAGGGAGACAAAAAAGCCTACAGAGGCCATATATAGACACAGCTCGCTGCAAAGCCCGACAATATCAACAAAGCTCATACATCGACCTCCCCCGCTTCAACGACGAACACGCGCTGTCCGACCCGCGACTCAAACCTTCGGACCGCGTCCCTCGAAGCGCGGTCGTTCACGGGCGTCACCAGTATGAAAGCCCGCTGATTATCCGTACCCTTAGCTGCGTTAGAGAGCAGCTTCTCGAAGCTGAACACCGGATCATACAGTGCGCGCCCGAGCCCCTCTAGAATTGTCAGCAGATGCTTCCGCCCTATGCCGTCGCCGAGGTAAGTCCACATTCCCGCAGCGCCCGAGGTGCAGGCGTTCGTAAGAAAGCTGTAACTGATCCTTCTCTCCTCCAGCCCCTCGCACACGCCGCGCGCAAGGCTGTAGCAGCGTTCGATCTGTTCCGAAGTGCCTCCGGCAATGTTCAGGAGAACCGTCGCCGCCGGCTCGGCTGTGTAGTCATACTGCTTGACCATCAGCCTGTTGTCGCGCAGCGAACGCGGCCAGGATATATCGCGCTGGGGCTCCCGCCCGGTGTATTCGCGGAAGCCGACGGTCAGGATGGGGTCGCTCAGAATATATCTATGCACCGAAACATCGCCGAGATAGCCGCCAAATGCATCGTCTGACGGAACTCTGAGTCTCTTTGGGTATACCACTATCTCGCGCATAAGCTTCTTTTCGACGCTCTCCTCCCGCAGGCCCAGCAGATCACCCGCCGTGAGCGTGGCACCCTGAAAAATATAGCGCCCGCGCGCGGGCAGGGACACCGTCAGACGGCGTTCCGCGCGGCGGCGCGGCATGATAAACATCGTATGATTCA
>CAZIHY010000010.1:0-38648 GCA_964539115.1 uncultured Oscillospiraceae bacterium | reverse complement strand
AGGCTGATTTGGATTTGGTCCTGATGCCTCAGATACAAATCACAGCATCAAAAAAGCCGATGCGCAATAATGAACTGCGCATCGGCTTTTGTTATGGTGTTGCGTTATATCAGAATGCCTTGAATTAATACATGCCGGACATGTCAGCGCCGGCGCCGGCAGCGGCGGCAGCGGGCTGCTCGGGCAGATCGCCGACGAGGGACTCGGTGGTCAGAACCATGGAAGCGACGGAGGAGGCGTTCTCGATCGCGCTGCGGCAGACCTTGGTCGGGTCGACGATACCTGCGGCAACGAGGTCGCAGTACTCTTCAGTTGCGGCGTTGAAGCCAAAGACTGAGTTGTCGCTGGCAGAGACCTTGTCAAGAATGACGGCGCCCTCCAGACCGGCGTTCACAGCGATCTGGCGGATAGGAGCGGTCAGGGCCTTGGCAATGATGTCGGCGCCGGTCTTCTCGTCGCCGGAAAGGGTCTCAGTCAGTTCAGCGGCCGCCTTGCTGCCGATGACGTATGCGGTGCCGCCGCCTGCGACGATGCCTTCCTCAACGGCTGCACGGGTGGCGTTCAGAGCGTCCTCGATGCGGAGCTTCTTCTCCTTCATCTCGGTCTCGGTGGCTGCGCCGACCTTGATGACGGCGACGCCGCCGGAAAGCTTGGCGACACGCTCAGCGTACTTCTCCTTGTCATACTCGGAGGTAGAAACTTCCATCTGGGCGTTGATGGCATGGACACGGTCAGCGATCTCCTCGCTGCTGCCTGCGCCGTCGACGATGATGGTGTTCTCCTTGGTAACCTTGACCTGGCGAGCGCGGCCGAGCATGGAAATGTCGGCTTCCTTGAGCTCCATACCGAGGTCGGAGGAGATAACAGTGCCGCCGGTCAGGATGGCGATATCCTGCAGCATGTCCTTACGCCTGTCGCCGAAGCCGGGAGCCTTGACGCAAACGCAGGTGAAGGTGCCGCGCAGCTTGTTGAGCAGGATGGTCGCAAGGGCCTCGCCCTCGACGTCCTCAGCGATGATGACGAGCTTGCCGCCCGCCTGCACAACCTGCTCGAGCAGAGGCAGGATGTCCTGAATGTTGGAGATCTTCTTATCGGTGAGAAGGATGAGAGCATCGTCGATGACGGCTTCCATCTTCTCGGTGTCGGTGACCATGTACGGGGTGACATAGCCGCGGTCAAACTGCATGCCTTCGACGACCTCAGAGTAGGTCTCGGCGGTCTTGGACTCCTCAACGGTGATAACGCCGTTCTGGGATACCTTTTCCATGGCCTCGGCGATCAGATTGCCGATATGCTCGTCTCCAGAGGAGACGGTGCCGACACGGGCGATGTCAACAGTGCCGGTAACAGGCTGGGAAACTTTGCGGATGGCTTCGACGGCGGCGTCGGTGGCCTTCTGGATGCCGCGGCGCATGACCATAGGGTTCGCGCCGGCCGCGACGTTCTTCAGACCCTCGCGTACCATGGCCTGGGCCAGAACAGTGGCGGAGGTGGTGCCGTCGCCGGCGATGTCGTTGGTCTTGGTGGAAACTTCCTTGATGAGCTGGGCGCCCATGTTCTCGAAAACGTCCTCAAGCTCGATCTCCTTGGCGATGGTAACACCGTCGTTGGTGATCAGGGGAGAGCCGTACTTCTTGCCGAGGACAACATTGCGGCCCTTGGGGCCGAGAGTGATCTTAACGGTATCGGCGAGCTGGTCGACGCCGCGCTGGAGAGCTCTGCGGGCTTCTTCGCCGTAAATTATCTGCTTTGCCATAATAAATACCTCCTAAATTACTTACTCAACGATCGCAAGGATGTCGCTCTGGCGAACGATCATATACTCCTCGCCGTCGATCTTGACGTTGGTGCCGCTGTACTTTCCGGTGATGACCTTATCGCCGGCGACGACTTCCATCTCAACCTCGTTGCCGTCGACGATTCCGCCGGGGCCGACAACGACTACTTCATATACTTCGGGCTTTTCCTGAGCGGCGGAAGAAAGGATGATGCCGCCCTTCGTTTTCTCTTCGGCCTGGATCTGCTTGAGGACCACACGGTCTGCCAAAGGTCTAAGGTTCATTATATATGCCTCCTAAAAATTTATTACAGTTTCAGCGCGTTAGCACTCTTTCGTTCGGAGTGCTAACGCACTTATAATAATAGTCGATGATCTCCCATTCTGCAAGCTGTATAATCCCGATAATTAAGGATTATTCCCGCAAAAACCAGATTTAATTCAACTTAGCTTACTATCTTCAATTGAAATCTTCCATTTTCTCGGTTTTGCTTTGATTTGCTCGTTTTCAAAATTAAAATATTCCATGTTAGCAGGAAAAATGAAGTTGACTCCTCCCGGAATTATCTCAAAGCGGACCTTATTTGCATACAGCGCCTCGCCGTCCACATTGACGACCATCTCTCTGTCGCTTTCGATCTCCATTTCCGACGCCCGTATATGGCTTATGTACTCCGGGAATTTACGGTACTGGCCCCTGGCATAGCTGCCAATGACCAGCGCGAAGGTCAGCCGGGAAACGGGCTTGACCACAAGAAAGTCGATCAGGCCGTCGTCCACCCTTGCGCTCGGCACGGGATTGAACGAACCGCCGTAGTAGGTGCCGTTGCAGGCACAGACAAGGGTCTGTTCGCCGTCGAACTCGCGGTTTGCGCATTTAACGTGCATCGGCTGGGTGATGCCCTTGGCCAGGTTTGCGGCAGTCGAGACGATATAGCCGCCCTTCCCGCCGATAACAGGCAGGTGACTGTATTTGTGGACCGAGGTCCCGATGCGGGCGTCGATGCCGACGGAGCAGATGTTGACGCCCAGTAAACCGTTGCAGGAGATAACGTCAACAGGCCGGATCTCACCGTCAAGCAGCTCAGAGAGTTCAAAGAAACGCGTTTTTTCCTTGCCGAAAGCCTTTATGAAATCGTTGCCGGTGCCGTGCGGAAAATGTGTGACGGCGGCATTGGGAAAGCCGGCGGCGCCGTTGACGCACTCGTTGAGCGTGCCGTCCCCGCCGCAGGCATAGACGCGGAGAGGTTCGCCGGCCTGTGCCTCACGCCTTATTTTATCGGTCGCGTCAAGGGGAAATTTGGTGACATAGACCTCAAAATCATCCTCACGGCCTGAAAAAGCAAGTGCGACCTTACTTGTTATCTCCTGGGTCCTGTCCTGCCTGCCGGCTGCCGGATTAACGATGAAAAGATGCTTCACGTTTCTTTATCCTCTCTGTCTTTATTTGTTTTCTTTTTCTTTA
The DNA here is from genome assembly GCA_964539115.1 of uncultured Oscillospiraceae bacterium. Lineage (GTDB taxonomy): Bacteria > Bacillota > Clostridia > Oscillospirales > Oscillospiraceae > CAKSXP01. The sequence continues at coordinate 35,406 of CAZIHY010000010.1, read as the reverse complement.
TGAAGTCTGATGCTATTGATAAGCTGGTTTTCTCCGCGCGGGTTACTTTTCCGGACAAGCGGAAAAGTATGTTCCCCGGAAAGGGAAGCAGTTTAGAACAGAACCAGACTAAAACAAAAATCTATAGGCAAAAAGTATCTCAAAAATACATATACAGCTCACATTTTATCATGCCGTTGTAAAGTTTGCGCTTTTTGTCGGCGGCCCTGCCGAAGCCGCGCTCGAACTCTGTGTGTGACGACAGGATATACTTCTTCCACCCGTCGCCGTCGCCGAGCGCGCGCAGCGCGCCGCCGAACTGCCTGTACAGCGCCTCAGCCGACTGCTTTTCCATCAGCCGTTCGCCGTAGGGCGGATTCGTGACGATAACGCCGTCATCCGTGCGGCGGTCAAATCTTGCCGCATCCGCGACCGAGAACTCGATCAGATCCTCAACTCCCGCGCGGCGGGCGTTCTTTTTTGCGATCTCGACCGCCTCCGGATCGATATCCGAGGCATAAATACTGTAGTCTCCGTCAAATTCGCGCGCACGGGCCTCATCGCGCGCTTCCTGCCATATCTTTGGGTCAAAGCAGCGCCATTTCTCTGCGGAGAACCCGCGGTTCAGCCCCGGGGCCCGGCCCTTGGCGGCCAGCGCGGCCTCGATCGCTATCGTGCCGCTGCCGCAGAAGGGATCGCAGAAGTCGCCACGGCCGCGGTAACGCGCAAGATCCACCAGCGCGGAGGCCAGTGTCTCGCGCAGGGGTGCAGCCACATGCGCGGGACGGTAGCCGCGCTTGTGCAGTCCTGTGCCGCTGGTGTCCAGATACAGATAAGCCGTGTCTTTCATGATCGCAAACTGTATTTGATATGTGTCGCCGTCCTCGCGGAACCAGCTTATGTCGTACCACTCGGAGAGCCTGTCGACGACGGCCTTCTTTACTATCTTCTGGCAGGACGGCACGCTCTCGAGCTTGCTGTCGAGACAGTGGCCCTTGACGGGGAAAGCTCCGTTGCGCGGGATGAACCGCTCCCAAGGCAGGGCCTTGACCCCCTCGAAAAGCTCGTCGAACGTTCTCGCGGGAAACGCACCCAGTTCGATGAGCACGCGCTCGCCGAAGCGCAGTCGGATGTTTGCCTTTGCCAGCTCACGTTCCGTTCCGGAGAAATAGACCCGGCCGTTTTCGGCGCGGACGTTCTCCATCTTCATTCGTTTAAGCTCGCTTGCCAGGGGACCCTCAAGGCCAAAAAGGCATGGCGAGCACATCTCAAGTTTCACTGTTATCTCCCTCCGTTCTCTCCGGCTCCTGTTCCCCGATGCCGGTCTCTGTTTCTGCGGAGGGCTCAGTCTCCGGAGCGGGTTCCGGTTCCGGCGCCGCGGTCTCTTCAGGCAGTGGCTCAGGTTCGTATTTTCCCAGCGACAGGCGGAGAAAAACGATCACTCCGTACATAATAAAGAGCCATGCGCAGCCCGAAAGCACCCACGCCCAAATGCTTGGCAGCCTCCCGGTCATGTCCGCACGCAAGGCGACGCCCGAAAGACATTTTGCAAAGTCGTCCACCTCGCCGGTTATCAGACCGGCCTCGGTCATCCAGTCCTTGTTAAGGCCAAACCAGTCATAGAACATCGCGAGCGTCTCGTCCGTCAGCTCCTCCGCCGTTCCTGTCACGAGGATGTAATCGTTTATAAATGCCGTACGTCCGTTTATAAACTCATAGGTCGCGTCATAGACAGTGTATGCGGAATCGAAATATCGCTCTGTAAGAATGACTACGGCGAACCGGCCGTCATACGGCACGACGGCGTACAGCGCCGTGACCTCGTCCCTGCTGTTATATTCCTCCGCGAAATAGCCGAGTATCATGTCCACGTTCGTCGTTATATAATCCCCGGACTCGAGGCCCGTCACGTCCGGCGTGACAGCCGGCCCGCGCAGCATGTCCGCAATGGCAAAGCCGGTCACAGCGAGCAGCACCAGCGCCAGAACTATCGCGGCACAGGCGCGTATAAGCGCCAGTTTTGCGCGTTTGTTCGGTGTTTTTTTCATCATGCGTTACCTCTTGAAGAAAGATATGCCGTCTCCCGGCCCTGGCAGGTGAAGAGGATTATCTGCCTTTCCCCGCCCAGCTCCAACAGAAGCTCCAGCGCCAGGGCCATGCGCTCATCATCAAAGGAACAGAGCGCGTCGTCAAGGATGATGGGGCAGGTCTCCTCCCCGTCCAGTACCAGTTCGCATATCGCAAGGCGCAGCGCGAGATAGAGCTGGTCCTGCGTGCCTGCGCTCAGAAACAGGCTGTCGCGCGAAGCGGCGTCCCCCGTCTCGCGGACAGAGGCGGCAAAGCCGCGGTCGATGCTCAAAGTTTCGTATTTTCCGCCGGTCATGCGTGCGAAAAGCTCGCCTGCGCGGCGGCCAAGCGTCGGAGAAAAGCGCGTCTGCATCTCGGTATTGGCCTCGGCCAGCGCGGATACGGCGAGATCCAGCGCCTCATACTGTACCGTCAAAAGCTCAAGCTTTTCCTCAAGTTCCCGTTTTTCGCTCTCGAGCACAAGCGGGTCGCCCATGACGCCGAGGCCGCCCTCGGCTTTGGCGAGCTGTTCGCGCAGGACCGAAACACGCGCCTGCGCCTCCGTCAGCCTGCGGCCCGAGGAGCTTATATCGAGATCGGACAGAATACTCTTGTCCAGCACCTGCTGGCTTGCGCTTATCCTCTCGTATTCCGCGCGGGCTTCGGCGGCGGCTGTTTCCGCCGCGGCGGCGAGTGCACGCGCGTTCGATAAAAGTTCCGCCTGTTTGGCTATCTCTTCCGGGCTATCGGCCCTGTACTGTGATAGTATCCGGTTCAGCCCTTTTTCAGCCTCACGGACCTTTGACAGAGCTTTTTTCCGGACAAAGAAAATGGCTATCGCCAGCGCAAGGCTCAAAACGGCCCCCGCGGCGGTTATGTACCAGGCGACAAATGCGCACAGAAGCGAGGCTATAAGAAGCAGGGCAGGGATGATAAACAGGGCGGCGGACGGCACCTTCCGCGCTGCCTCGCGCTGCTCGTCGGCACGCTTTGCGGCCGCGTCGGCATCCTGCAAAATGTCCTTTGGTTCAGTGTTTTCGTCGAATGGAAGCGCCGTGAGCTCTTTTTTGCGCTCGGCGAGCGTCTTTTCGGCCTCCTGTGCGGCGCTCTCGCTCTCGTGCAGCAGGCGCTTGTTCTCGCTCAGCCGTTCCAGCGCCGCGCGCCGGAGCGTCCTGCGCTCCTCGGCAATCTCGGCCTGTATGCGGGGAAGCTCCGCCTCCGCAAGCTCCAGATCGCGGCGCAGTTCGGCGCGCTCGCGTCCCGCGGTTTTCAGCCCGCGCAGCGCCTCGTCTTTTTCTGCGATCTGGTTTTCCAGTTCAGGTATCCTGCCGCGTTTATTCCAGCGACGGGCACGCTGCCAGGCGCGCAGGCGCGCGTCCGCGTCGTCCCAGCACTCGTCCTCCGCGCCGGATGACACCAGCGCGGCAATCCGCGTTTCAAGCTCCGGTGACCCGGAAATGGCGACTCCCGCCTGTTTTATGAACGCGCTGCGCTCATAAACACCTTTGGCGGCGCCCGTGAGCGTCTCGCCAGCGTTCGCGCCCGTGAGTCCGGTGACCGGCTCGCCCGTCCCTGTATAGACGGCGGAGAACTCGCGCATCGGCGCATTTGCGCTCTTTGTCGAGCGGGTGAGCGTTATCTCGCGGCCGCCATGGCACAGCTCCATCTCCCCGCGCATGGGAAAACCCTCCCACGGGGCAAATTTGACCTTGTCAGGCTGGTGGCCCGCCCTGGCCCGCTCGGAGCTGTCGACCCCATAGAGCATCGCGCGGATAAAGGCGCACCAGGTCGACTTTCCGCTCTCGTTCGGCTGTTCTATGACGTTCAGGCCGTCGTGCAGCTCCAGCTCGTTTCCGTGAAGCGTGCCGAAATCGGCGCGCAGTTTTTTTATTATCATAAGTCGTCACCTCCGATCACATCGCGGGGCCTTCACCGTTTTCCAGCGACATCAGTCCATATCGAGCGGCAAGGGTTATCTTTTCGCGCTCCTCGTCGGTCGCGGCGGCGTCGTAGAGAAGGCGCAGCTTCGTCAGGAAGAGGCCGCGCAGCGTATCCTCCCCGCATTTTTCCCAGAGATCACGGCGTATGCTCGTCCGATCGCGCAGACGAAGGCTGAAAAACCTGCCCTCCAGACGCGACTGTATGCTCCGCAGGTCGGGAGCCTCTGCGGCGGAGCCTGTGAAGGTTATGCGGTAAATATCATTTTCAGTGTCGCCGGGCAGCACGGCCTCCAGCGCGTCGAGCGCGTCCGTGCCCTCTGGTACGTTCGACAGGTCGACGTCCAGCGTCTCATACCTGCGGGAACAGACAGGAATGAATCTTGCCTGTGTGCCCTCTTCTGTGACCTCAGCGATTATAACGCCCTTTTCGCCGCATTCGTCGAAGCCGCGCCCCTCGGCGCAGCCCGGGTATGCGAAGTATGTATCGCCCGCACGGCACAGGCCGCTGTAGGCGTGGACATGCCCCAGCGCGATATAATCCATCCCGCTGCGGCGTATATCCTCCTCGGATATGGGGTTGTAAACGCTCTTTTGAGCGCCCGCGTCGCCGTGGATGACCATTATATCGAGCATCCCGTCCCGCTTTTCGGCCTCAAAGCCGCGCAGCATCCCCTGCTCGAACCTGTCCGTAAAGGCCGCTCCCCAGACTCGCACGCCGAGTCCGGGCAGCTCTGCGCATTCCAGTTTCCGGCTTTTGAAAACATGGACGTTCTCCGGAAGCGCGAGCGTCTCATATACGCAGCCCGGCGTATAGGGGTCATGGTTGCCCGGCGCGATGAACACGGGCGCGGAGATCTCCCCCAGCGCCGCGCGCAGGGTCTCGCCCGTTTCGCGGTAAATGCCCTCGCCGTCGAGCAGATCGCCAGCCAGAAGCACGAGGTCGGCCTTCGCCATGGCGGAATATTCGGCTATCTTGTGCAGCGTTTCCCTCTGCTCGGCGCGGCGGAGCGCCGCCTTTTCCTCGTCCAGCCCCTCGAAGGGGGAGTCGAGATGCAGATCCGCCGCATGAAGGATCCTTATCTTATTTCCCATTTTCACATTATCCTCAGCGCCTCGGCGCTTACGCAGCGTCCGGTTTCGGTCTCAACGCCGAAAACGGCGCACTCCATCTTGCATTCTCCGGAAGCGGGCTTGTATCTTCTCGGCGGGTCGCCGAGGAACTTGTTGACCGACTGCGTCGGATCGATGCCGAGCACGGAAACGGCGGGACCGGTCATCCCAAGGTCGGTTATATAGCCCGTGCCGCCCTCGAGCACCTGCGCGTCCGAGGTCTGAACGTGGGTGTGTGTGCCCCAGACGACGCTGGCGCGGCCCTCCAGGAAGAAGCCCATCGCCAGCTTTTCGCTGGTGGCCTCGGCGTGCATGTCGACAAGGACGATCTTCGGCGCGTCCTCCGTGATGAGCTGATCGGCGGCGACAAAGGGATTGTCGGTGTTCGAATCGAGCGTGAAGCGGCCTAACAGGTTGAGCACACCTACGCGGCCGAAGGCCGTTTTGTATTCCGCCCAGCCGCGGCCGGGGCACTGTGGCGCGAAGTTCGCCGGGCGCAGCGTCCGTGCGGATTCGTTGAGATAGGGCTGGAGCTCATACCGCGTCCAGGTGTGGTTTCCGAGGGTAACGACGTCCGCGCCCGCGTCGAGTATGCGCTCGCACTGCTCCGGTGTTGCTCCGACGACATTTGCGTTCTCGCCGTTCACAACACAGAAGCCTATATTTTTTGTTTTCTTCAGCGGTTTGAGGTGCTGTTCAAGAAAGCGGAGCCCCGCCTCCCCGCAGACGTCCCCGACCGCGAGAATATTGACTATCATTTTGGCTGTCTTTCCTTTCAGTCATATTTGAATATTTTATCACGGCAGGCGCTGCAATATCAACATGGAGGGGAAATTTTCTTTTTTCCTTTACGGTTGAGCTGTTTCTTTGTTTAGTATTGGACTGCTTACCCTTCGGGGAGCAGTCCCGGCCTGGTAAGGCAACAGAAAAATTAAAAACAGCAGGGCACGACTTCTGTCATACCCTGCCGTCTGCGGTCTTATAACGTCCTGTTTTTCAGTTGGCAAAAAACTTCTTGTGTATCGCCTGCATTGCGATGTCGGCATAAGCCTCATCGATCAGGACGGATATCTTGATCTCGCTGGTGGAGATCATCTGGATATTGATATTGGCGTCGTAAAGCGCCTCGAACATCATGGATGCGATCCCGGGGGAGCGGATCATTCCCGCGCCGACGATGCTGACCTTGGCCACGGACGTATCGACGTTTACGCGCTCAAAGCCGATGGACTCCTGAAACTCCATGATGGAATCGCGGGCCTTATCCATCTCCTCACGGGCGACGGTAAAGCTTATGTCGTTGGTATTATTCTTGCCGACGGACTGGAGGATGATATCAACGTTGACCTTTGCGTTTGCCAGCGCGCGGAAAACGCGGAACGCGATCCCGGGCTCGTCGGGCACTCCGACGATGGCGATTCTTGCAACGTTGGTATCCTTCGCAATACCGCTGATTTTCATTTCCTCCATATTTCTGACGACCTCCTTAACTTTTGTGCCGGGCGCTCTGACGAAGCTGGAGAGCACCTCAAGATTTACATTATATCGTTTTGCCATTTCAACGCTGCGGTTATGCAGCACCTGTGCGCCGAGGGACGCGAGCTCGAGCATCTCGTCGTAGGTTATGGCCTCGAGCTTTCTGGCGTCCGGCACCTTGCGCGGATCGGCGGTGTAAACGCCCTCGACGTCCGTGTATATCTCGCATTTGTCAGCGTGCAGAGCCGCTGCTATGGCGACGGCGGTCGTGTCCGACCCGCCGCGGCCGAGTGTGGTTATGTCGTGGTTGCGGGTGATCCCCTGGAAGCCCGCGCATATGACGATACGGCGGCTGTCCAGCTCGTTCTTAAGGCGTCCCGCGTCGACCTTGTTGATGTGCGCGCTGCCGAAGTTGGAATCCGTGCGCATGCCGAACTGCCAGCCTGTCAGCGAGATAACGGGCAGACCCATACGCTCGAGCGCCATTGCCATGAGCGCGATCGAAACCTGCTCGCCGGTTGAGAGCAGAACATCCATCTCGCGCTTTGAGGGGTTGGGGTTTATCTCCTTTGCCTTGGCGATCAGATCATCCGTCGTATCTCCCTGTGCCGAGAGGACGACGACGATATCGTGCCCCGCGGCATAGTCGTCCGCAATGATTCCGGCGACTCTGTTTATTCTCTCGGCGTCGGCAACGCTGCTGCCGCCGAACTTCTTTACTAAGAGCATAGTTATGAATCCCTTCTGAATAAAATTCGTACGTCTGTGCCTGTTCCAGCTTATTCCGCGAAAGCTCGGCCTGTCAGTCGAGTATGCGGAACATGGAGCGGATCTCGAGGTTGCGGGTCATGACCTTTATCGCGTGCGCATATATGCGCGAGGTCGCAAAAGCGTATTCGTCCGTCGGCGAGCCGTCATAGGATACGAAGCGGATGTTGCCGAAGGCCCTGCCGATCTCGGACAGCGGGGAGCTCGTCCGGATAAACCAGCGGCTGACAATGTCGTCCGAATCGGTGAATCCGCCGGGCTTCATCGCGTCCCAGCCGAGATATTTTCGGGCCTTGATATGCTTCGCCGCGTCTATTATGTCCGCGACGACGGCGCTCGCCGTTGGAAGCTTGCCGGCGCCGGGACCGTAAAACATCGCCTCGCCCAGCGCGTTTCCGCGGACGACGATGCCGTTCATAACTCCGTGGACGTTTGAGAGCATGCTGCGGTTGCTGATGAGGTGCGGCGCGACGTATGCCGTCACGGTGTTGGGTCCCGTGCGCAGGGCGCGGCCAAGCAGCTTTATCTTGCAGCCAAGCTGGTCGGCGTATTTGACGTCCTCCGCCGAAACTCCGGTTATGCCGGTGGCGCGGACCTCCGAGGGGTCGATCTGGCGGCCGAAGCAGAGGTCGCCGAGTATGCATATCTTGCGGCAGGCGTCCAGGCCCTCTACGTCGGAGGTCGGGTCCGCCTCCGCATAGCCGAGCCGCTGCGCCTCGCGAAGCGCGTCTTCAAAGCTCTGCGAGCATTGTTCCATCTGGGTCAGAATATAATTTGTCGTGCCGTTGAGCACGCCGTATACCTCGTCAAGCTCGTTTGCGGCCAGACACTGGGTTATCGGCCGGATTATGGGAATGCCGCCGCCGACGCTGGCCTCGAAAAGATAATTCAGGTTATTACTCTTCGCGATCTCAAGCAGCTCGCAGCCGTGGGTCGCAACCAGCTCTTTATTCGCGGTGACGACGCTCTTCCCCGCAAGGAGAAGGCGTTTAGTATAGTCGTAAGCCTCGCCGACTCCGCCGATGCACTCGGCGACGATCTTTATCTCCGGGTCGTTCAGGATCGTTTCAAAGTCGTGGATGATGAGGCTGCTGAATTTACTGCCGGGCCTCGGCCTGCGGCAGAGTATGTATTTGAGCTCGATCTCGTCCGCGGCGTTATGGGCGATGCTGTCATGGTTTTCGGCCATGACCTCCGCAACGCCGCTTCCGACGGTGCCGAAGCCGAGCAGGGCTGTTTTTATCATATCTGTTCCTCCGTTAACCACCGAGAAGCTCTAATCTGACGACCCCGTTGCAGTCCCGGATACAGGCCATGAGCTGTTCGATCGAGATGCGCATATCTGTTGTTTCAGCAGAGATCGTGACTATTGCGGTGCTGTTTGCGGGCATACTCTGGTTGATGGTGAGGATGTTGGCGCCGGAATCGGCAAACACGCTCAGCACATTGGAGAGAAGCCCCTTCAGGTTGCGCAGGACTATCGAGAAGGTCAGTATCCGGTCGTTTTTCATATCACGGAACGGCCAGATCGAGTCCTTATATTTATAAAAAGCGCTCCGGCTGATACCGACAGCCGCGACCGCCTCTGCGATGGTCGAAGCTTCGCCCGCCTCAAGCAGGGCCTTGGCCTCGGTCACCTTGATGAATATTTCCGGCAACATGGAGGATTCGACCAGATAGTATTTATTTTTGTTATCTGTTATCATAACGCTTCGTCCCTCCACGAAAGTCATTTGTGCACTGCACATGGATGTAATATATCATAGTTAGAGGGTAAAAACAATTGCTGTTTTCTATAAATCGGAGGGGGGATATGACGTTTTGTCTATAAAACCGCCCAAATTTCTGGCGAATCTGCTGTTATGGGCGCTTTGCGCGGGGATCTTCCTTATCTGCGCGCGCTACCTGCTGCCCTGGATGCTGCCGTTCCTGATAGCCTTGGCGCTCGCCGCTCTTATGGAGCCCGCAGTGCGCTTTCTGATCAGCCGCGGGCGCTTTCCGCGCGCGGCTGCCGCAGGGGGCTGTACGCTCCTGCTGCTGGCGGTGCTGACGACGCTTTTGGTATGGGGCGCCGTGAGCGCTGTCGGAGAGCTGGTGGACTTTACGGTCAGTCTACCGGAGATCCTGGGCTCGTTTCTTGACGACCTTGATTCGCTCGAACAGCGCGCAATGCGCTATATTGGAACGGCCCCGGCTCCTGTAAGCGAATATCTGCGCACGGCGCTGGACGCACTGGAAGGGCAGCTGGCCGCGATACCGGCGGAGCTGTCCGGCAAGCTGCCGGGGCTTATCTCCGCCGCGGTCGAAAAGACCCCGTTGGTGCTGCTTTTTGCGGTGACTGCGGGGCTTGGAACATATTTTATGTCGGCTTCATATCCTTCCGTCAAGGAATTTGTGCTCCGGCAGATACCGGACAAATACCGGGACAGCGCCCGCGCGATACGCGACGATATGCACCATACGCTGGGGCGCTGGTTCCGTGCACAGGGGCTTTTAATGCTCGCGGTCTTCGCCGTTCTGAGCGTTGGGTTCCTGCTGCTTCAAATCGGATACCCTGTGCTCATAGCTGCGCTGACAGCGGTCATTGACGCGCTGCCCATACTCGGCACGGGCACGGTGCTTATCCCCTGGGCGCTGTACTGCTTCCTGACGGGGAACTTCGCGCGCGGCGCGGGGCTGGCTCTGTGCTATGCCGCGGCGGCGGTCCTTCGCAGCACGCTGCAGGCAAAGCTGATCGGCGACCAGCTCGGGCTGCACCCTATAGTGTCGCTGTTTTCGATATACCTCGGCTTCCGCATCTGCGGCGTTATCGGGATGCTGCTGTTCCCGATCGCGGCGGTGATGCTCTGCCGTCTCAATGAGCGGGGGATCGTAAAACTGTGGAAGTAAATAGGAATCCCTTTTTTGGCCGTTAGCCGTGCGGTAATTTAAAACTGATTTTTGCTCCGCAGAGGGCGGCTTTTCTGCTCCTGCAGAAAAGCGCCTCAGCGAAGCAAACCGGCTTTGATGCGGCCGACGGAAAGACGCCCGATCCAAAAAACTCACCTGTCCAGTCTTTCGTGCTTGCGTTTTATAATAAGGTCACCCTTTATAAACCGGTGCGAGAGGGTACAGACGCCCCAGGCGCAGAGAGTGCCGACGGCGGCCCCGGCAATGATGTCCGTCGGGTAGTGTATGCCTACATAAATGCGCGAAAGCGCGATGAGCGCCGCTCCGAGATAGGCCCAGCCGCCGCCTTTCCCGCGAAAGCCGAAGGCGAGCGCAAAGGCTGCCGCGAACGAGGAGCAGGTGTGACCGGAGGGGAAGCTGTAGCTCATCAGCGGTTTTACGAGCAGCTCGAGCTCCGGGAAGGTCAGAAACGGCCGCGGACGCGCGACGAGGTTTTTGATCACAAGGTTGTTGACCACCGAGGCGATGACGAGGCACAGCGCCATATCAAAGCCGCACCGTCTCGTTTTCGGGATCACTAGCAGCACAAGCGCTATCAGTATCCAGATCATTCCGCCGTCGCCGAGACGGCTTGCAAGCTTCATTACAGGTGTCAGCGCATCGCAGCGGATATGCTCCTGAATAAACAGCAGGATGCTGCCGTCGAGAGCTGTTATGGCGTCCGTCATGGCTTGAGTTCCACGATCTCGTTTTCCTCAAAGACCAGCTCGCGCTTTTCAAAAACGCGGGTGCCCGCGGGGATGAACCCGCGCACGTTGGTCAGAGGGAAGACCCAGCTGTGGTGTCCGATGTGGGTGCCGGGCTGGGTGACGCAGTTTGCGCCGAGGCGCGCACTGTCGCCGAGGATAACGCCGAAAAAGCTGTCGCCGAGGTCGTGCTTTTCTCCGTCGTATTTGAGCGTCACGTTCTGCTGGTTGAACTTGCGGTTCGCGGTTATAACGCCGGAGCCGATGCGTGCGCTCACGCCGAGCACACAGTCCCCTGCGAAGGCGAGCGAAGCGACCTTGGACCCGCCGAACATGACGGTGTGCTTGACCTCGCTTCCATGGCCGACCGCGCAGCCGTCAGAGATTATAGTATTCGGGCGGATAACAGCCCCATGGCCTATCTCGCAGTTCCTGCCGATGTAGACCGGGCCGATGATGCACACGTCGTCATAGATCTTCGTGCCCTCGCCGATGTAGCAGCAGCCGTGGATGGCAGGAGCCTTCCCGAGGACCGTTCCGTGATTTTCGCATACGCCATTCTGAGTCAGTGTTTCGTCGAGAAAGGTCTTTGCCTTCGCGAGTATCTCATAGGTTTCGGTTATGCCGTCAAAAAACTCCGGGAACGGGAATTTATCGAGGTGCTGGAAATAATAATCGAACTTTGTAGACATTTTGCGTTTCCTCCCTTTTTCTTAAAAGCCGAGCGCTGAGTAAAAATCGACTATTTTCCGCTTGTCGGCGCAGACCTTTTCGCTGCGCTCGATATATTCCTGCGGATATTTCGGCGCGAACACGCGCTCGATGCGGCCTGTGCCGGTGCAGAGCTTTGTGGAGGCACCGCCGCCCATGGAGATTATGCTGCAAAGCTCCTCCATGATGCAGATATTATAGATATTTTCCGTCCCCTTTTTCGACCAGCCGACGTTCTCAAAGCCGCCGGACATATATTTTTGGCGGTAGAGGTAATATGGGGCGTAGCCGGTTTCGCGCAGGCGCGAAACGGCGTAGTCGAGCATCTTCCCAACGTCCCCCGCTGAGGGGATGGACGTGCCCTCGAGCATGATGCGCGAGCCCTTTTTGAGCGCCAGCGTGTGGACGGTTATGTTTTCAGGCTCCAGAGAGAGCACCTTGTCGAGCGTATTGCGAAAGCTCTCCGGCGTGTCTGCGGGAAGGCCCGCGATGAGGTCCATATTGACTTCGAAGGGACCCGCCTGACGCACAAGGCACAGCGCGTCTTCAACGTCCTGCGCCGTGTGCTTCCGGCCGATGACCTTGAGCACCTCGTCGGACATAGTCTGAGGGTTCACGCTCACGCGCGTCACTCCGTGGCGGCGCAAGGTCTCAAGCTTTTCGGCTGTTATGGTGTCAGGCCGGCCGGCCTCGACCGTAAATTCGCGGCAGTGTGAGAGGTCAAACGCGTTTTCCATACTCGTTATGAGTTCGTCGAGCTGTTTTGCCGAGAGCGTCGTCGGCGTGCCTCCGCCGAAATAGACGGAGATAACGCGCAGCCCAAGCCTCGAAACGGCCTCGGCCGTCGCGTTGATCTCGCGGTAAAGCGCCTCCAGAAACGGCTCTATGAGCTTCATGCTGCGCGCGACCGACTGGCTTACAAAGCTGCAATAGGCGCAGCGGGTCGGACAGAACGGGATACCGACATAGAGGCAGATATCCCCGCGCTGCAATTCGCGGGCAACCTTCAGCGAAGCGTGCGCCGTATCAAGGCAGAGCCCGGCGCGCTCGCGCGAGGCATGGTAATCCTCACAGAATTTCGTAAGCGCAGCTCTGTCGGAGAGGCCCTCTTCAATGAGGCCGCTCATGAGCTTTCCGGGGCGTATGCCCGTCAGAGCGCCCCAGACCGGTTCCTTCACCAGCTCCTGCGTCGCCGCGCGGTAGAACGCGAGCTTGACGATGCGCTGGTGCTGCCGCTCGCGCTCGAGCTCGTCCGTCAGCCTGTCGCGGCGGACGGAGCACTTTGCCGTATACTCCGCGCCGCCGGCGGTCAGCCGGCAGACGGCAGTGTTGTAAACGCGGCCCTCGTGCAGCGAGATACACACGCAGTCGCCCTCCGGCGTGTCGGAGTACTCGGGCTTTTCGTTCGGAAACAGCGTAAGCAGCATCTGCTCCGCAGCGTATTTGTAATCGTTGTTTATGAGTATTATTTTCATTGTTTCGTGTTCTTATTTTTATTTTTTTGTTGCTTTACTAAGCCGATTTTCCTTCGGAGAGGTACTTTTCCTGCTCCTGTAAAAAAAGCGGGATACCAGTTAAAAAACAGTATCTGACTCAACAAAGAAGAATTAATCCAGCAGCTTCCTTGCGCATTCAACATTGACCGCCGCAAGCTCCGCGAGCTTTTTTGCCTGCTCTCGCCGGAATACGCGCTCCTTGTCGGACAGCGCGTCCTCAACAGCGGCGCATAGAGCCTCTGCCGTCAGCGAATCGAGCTCAAGACAGGCATTGCCGCTGATATAGTCCAGAAATGATGTGACCTTCGGGTCATACGACACACCGACGAGCGGCACGCCGTTGCCCGCGGCAAAAATGAGCCCATGCAGCCGCATCGAGACAACGGCCCGCATCCGCGACAGGATGCCGATCGTTATTCCGGTGTCCATCGGCTCACGCAGGATAATGGGCTCTCCCTTCATATGCTCCGCCGCGCTGTCGGCGGCCTCTCCGTCGCTGCGGTGGTTTATAGAGAGAAAAACGGGCGTAAGTCCGTATTTTTCGCGCACCATGTCCGCCGCGCGGGCAAAGCACTCCGCGCGCTCCTCAAAGCCTGGCCAGCGTCGCAGGCAGAAGCAGACATACTCCCCCTCGGGATCCAGCCCCATCCCGCGCATATTTTCGTCAACCAGCCCGGGTTCTGCCGGCTCAAGCGTCATCGCCGGGTCGGCGGAAAGAAGTATCTCCGGTCCGGATACGCCAAAGCGTGCCAGCTCATCCAGACTGTCCGGCTCGCGCAGGGTTATAACATCCACATAGCGGTCAAGTATTTGTCTCGTCATGGCGACGTCGCCGCGCCTGGACACGGGGCCTATGCCGCATCCATACATGATGACCTTTGCCCCGCGCTTTTTTGCCGCGCGCAGAGTGTATAGATAATACATAAGGCTCCGCCGGCTGGTCACATCCTGTATGAGGCTGCCGCCGCCGTTTATATAGAGCTTAACACGCTTCATAACGCGCAGGAAGCCGCGGAAGTTGAACGTGTGCAGGGCTTCAACGCCGAGCTTGGCCGCGGTCTGTTCCGGACGGCGGGAAAGGACGGTTATCGGCATCTGCGGGTCTATGGAGCGCATCTGCCGGACGATGGCCTCAAGTATGGCCTCATCCCCCGCGTTTCCATGTCCGTAAGCGCCGCAGACGAGGGCGCCGCGCCTGTTATTCTGTTTGCTTCTAACAGCTGTCATGCTTCGGCAACTCTCTCTCTTGCAAAATAACCTAAAGTATTATACAATTCAATGATAACAAGGTCAAGTTCAAGGTGAGTCGCTGCATGAAACAAATAGCTATTTTCCAAAGCGATCTGCATGTCGGAGGCATACAGAAAGCGCTCGTGAATATCCTGAATGAAATAGACTACGCCCAGTGCGCGGTCGATCTGTATCTCTTTGACAGGGAGTGTTTTTTCGACCTGCCGCAGCATGAAAACCTTAATATAATCTATCTGAAGCCGTATCCGTTTCTGAACCGGCTGGTGTATTTCGGCGTCCTGCGCCGCATCGCGCCTATCGTCAGGACGGAGAAGGAATACGACGTTGCCATCGACTTCAACAGCTACCGCAACGAGTGTTCTGTCGGGGCGGTATCCGTCCGCGCAAAAAAACGCGTCATGTGGATACACAACGACGTTGAGATCAAAAAGCGCAACGAGGTCAAATACCGCATCCTCTGGCACTTTTTCAAAGGCAAGCTGAACGAGTTTGACGAGTTTGCCGCCGTCTCCCCCGGCATAATCGACGGTTTCCGCCGCGTTTCGGGCATTTACGACAAGAAGATAACCGCGATACCGAACCACATCGACACGGAGGAGATATTCCGCAAGGCGGAGGAGCCGGTGGACTTTTCGGTCGACGAGAGCGTTTATAATCTCTGCACGATGGGCCGCATCTGCCACCAGAAAGGGTTCGATATCCTTATGGGTTATATGGCACAGGTCGTGCGCAAGCGGAAGGATATACACCTCTACCTGCTCGGAGACGGGCCGGACAGGGAGAAACTGGAGTCGCAGATAGCACAGCTGGAGCTTGGGGAGTTTGTGACGCTCCTTGGCAACCAGCAGAACCCGTTTCCCTATCTTGAACGGATGGACGGCTTCACGCTGACCAGCCGGTATGAGGGACAGGGCCTTGTTATATGGGAGGCCAAGACCCTCGGGCTCGAGCTTTTCATAACCGAAAACCTCGTTAAATACAACCCCGGGATACCGGGCTATACCGACCTTGTCGATGCGCTCATCCACGCTCAGCGCCGCGAAAAAGTCCGCGACGATTTGAATGAATATAACGCCGCGATAGGCGCAAGTCTTAATAAGCTGCTGGAGATATAATAAAAATCTTCTGCTTTCTTTCCTATTTTAGTCTGTATCTAATAATAAACCGGTTTCCGCTCCGCGCGGAGCAGAAAGCAATTTAATAACCGAACCAGATTAAAATAAAAACCGCAAAACGCCAATAAAGGAGATCGTCCTATGACTGATATATACCTTATCCGCCACTGCGAGGCGGAGGGCAACCTCTACCGCCGCGTTCAGGGCTCATATAACGGGCTCCCGACAGCCCGAGGGCAAAAACAGATAGACGCGCTCGCCGAGCGCTTCCGGGATGAGCGCATCGACGCGCTGTATTCCAGCGACCTCACACGCGCTATGGAAACAGCGGGCGCCATAAGCCGCTTTCATCCTCTGACGCTCCAAATCGACCCGCGCCTGCGCGAGATCAATATGGGCGTCTGGGAAAACGAGCCCTGGGGAAATGTCGCCCGCAGCGATCCCGAACAGATGGCAAATTTTTCGAGCACGCCGGAGAAATGGCATGTCGAGGGAGGAGAAGCTTTCGAACAGCTCAGACAACGCATGACGGAGGCTATCCTTGATATTGCCGCGAAAAACGACGGAAAAACCGTGACTGTCGTCAGCCACGGTATGGCGATACGCACGCTGCTGTGCAGCATTACGGGCCTCTCGGCTGGCGCCGCCGGTCACGGGGACAATACCGCCGTCGCGCTGCTGCATGTCGAAAACGGGGAGATAACGGTCGAGTATTTTAACGACAACAGCCATCTGGATGACAAAACAAGCACTTTCGCCCAGCAGAGCTGGTGGAAGGACGACTCCGGCGGCGACAGGCACAATCTGGCCCTGGAACCGCTCGACCCGGAGCAGGACAGGGCGCTGTATATAGAGTGCTATGCCCGCGCGTGGGAGTTTGCCCACGGAACGCGCTTCGGATTTGACGGCGCGGGTTATTGGGAGAGCGCGCTGCACCACTTGGAGGAGGACGCAAGGTGCGTCATGAAGGCTTATGCGCACGAGGATTTCGCCGGCCTTATCGACCTTTCCCTGACGCGCGGAAGGAAGGACAGAGCAGGCTGGATATCCCTGTGCTATGTCGAGCCGGAGATGCGTGGTATGGGAGACAGCATCCAGCTTATCGGGCACGCTGTAACGCTCTGCCGCGAAAAGGGCTTTGACAGAATATGCCTGCACGTGGCGGAAAGCAATGAAAGGGCGATAGGTTTCTACGAAAAATCCGGATTTATCCGCATCGGAGAGGACGCCGGAGTTTTCGGCCGTCTCTTTACGATGGAAATGAGGATCTAGGCGTCCTATGAAAGCACGGATTCAAAAACTCTGTTTTGAGCCTGACAGGCGGATAATCGCCGTCTCCGACATACACGGAAATTTGCCCTATCTGCGCGGACTGCTGGAGAAGCTGCGCTTCTGCGGGCGCGACTATCTGGTCTTCGTCGGGGACATGCTCGAAAAAGGACCTTACAGCCTTGAAACGCTGCGCTTTATCATGGAGCTTTCGCGGCAGGAGAATGTCTTTGCCCTCTGCGGAAACTGCGACGGCTGGCATATGCTCCTGCGCGACAGCACGCCGGAGATGGACATGGCTACGCTCGACTACATAGTAAACAGCGCTCACGGCTGGAGCGCCGGCCTTCTGCGCCAGATGTGCGATGAGCTGGGGCTGAGCGTCACGATGGATTCCGACATAGGCGAAATAAAGCGTGCGCTGAACGAAAATTACAGCGGCATGTTCGACTTTCTCGACGCACTGCCGCATGTTATCGAAACGCCGGACTATACCTTTGTCCACGGCGGCCTGCCTGAGGGCAGCCCTGAGACCTGGGAGGCCGGCAAATGCATGAAAAATGACAACTTTATGGGTCAGGGCCGCTCGTTTGACAAGTGGGTCATCGTCGGCCATTGGCCCGTAATGCTCTACGGAAGCGATATCGTCTGCGCAAACCCCGTGATCGACAGGCAGCGCCATATCGCCAGCATCGACGGGGGCTGCGTTCTCAAGGACGACGGCCAGCTCAACGGCCTTGTCATCCCTTGTGACGGGTCGGAGGATTTTTCTTGGGAATATTACGACGCGTTCCCGCGCCGCCGCGCGCTGTCGGCGCAGAGCGCCTCGGAAAAAAGCTGGTATATCCGCTGGGGAGACAACCTAGTCCGCGTTCTTGAGCGCGGGGATGAGTTCTGCCTCTGCGAGCATAAACGGACGGGTTACCGCATGGAGATCCTGACAAAATATTTATCTCCCGCACCCGGCGGCGACTTTATCGCAAACGACTGCACAGATTACCGCCTGCCCGTCACGCCGGGAGACGAGCTCTCGATCGTGGAGGAGACGAGCAGGGGTGTTTTTGCAAAAAAGAACGGCGTTTCGGGCTGGTATTTCGGGGAATTTTAATTATTTTTCTTTTTTAGTCTGTTGTTGTGTTCAAACTGGTTTCTCTTTCAGAGTGACATACTTTTCCGCTTGTACCTTTTTATTTTACTTTTGCTTTACCAGGCCTGGTCCCCTTCGGGGGGTGACTTTTCTTTTTTTGAAAGGAAAGTCAGCAGAAACTGGTTTGGAAGAGAAACAGACTAAACAAAGAAAACACACACCCGATATTAAAAAGGAGAATTAAAATGGATCTTGCCGACTTCCTGCCGGTTTCAAAACAGGATATGATAGACCGCGGCTGGTGGTGGTACGATTTCCTCGTCATCACCGGCGACGCATACGTCGACCACCCGAGCTTCGGTCCGACGGTCATCGCCCGCGTGCTTGAGCACGAGGGCTTCCGCGTTGCTGTGCTCGCCCAGCCGGACTGGCGCTCGACCGAGGCGTTCCTTGCGATGGGCAGGCCGCGTCTCGGCGTTATGATCGGCGGCGGCAACCTCGATTCCATGGTCGCGCACTACACAGCGGCGAAAAAGCGCCGCAGCGAGGATTTCTATTCGCCCGGCAAAAAGATGGGGCTGCGCCCCGACCGCGCGACGATCGTTTACGCCAACCGTGCGCGCGAGGCTTTTGGCAGCGATATGCCTATCGTGATCGGCGGGCTGGAGGCGAGCCTCCGCCGCTTTGCGCACTATGATTACTGGGACGACAAGGTCCGCCGCAGCATACTTTTCGATTCCAGGGCTGACCTTCTGACCTACGGCATGGGCGAATATGCCTCCCGGGAGATCGCACGGCGGCTGAAAAAGAAAATACCCGTCTCTGAGATGACGGATATCCGCGGCACCGCGTTCATCGCCCCCGCCGGCTTCGGGCGCGAGGGCGCGGTCGTGTTGCCCTCGTTCGAGGAGGTAAAAGAGGACAAGCGCGCGTATGCCATGGCGACAAAGGCCGAATACGACGAGCACGACGCCGTGCGCGGCAGAACGCTTATCCAGCCGCACGGCGACAGGACGCTTGTCGTAAATCCTCCCGCACACCCGCTGACGACGGAGGAGCTGGACGCCGTCGCCGCACTGCCCTATACGCGCGAGGTACACCCGATGTACGACTCGATGGGCGGCGTTCCTGCGATCGAGGAGGTGCGCTTTTCCGTCATCCACAACCGCGGCTGCTTCGGCGCCTGTAACTTCTGCGCGCTGGCCTTCCACCAGGGCAGGGCCGTCACAAGCCGCAGCCACGAGAGCGTTATCAAAGAGGTCGAGGCCATGACCCATCACCCGCTCTGGAAGGGCTATGTCTCCGACGTCGGAGGGCCGACAGCGAACTTCCGCCACCTGTCCTGCAAGTTTCAGGAGAAAAACGGCATGTGCGCGAACAAGCGCTGTCTCGCGCCAGAGCCATGCCGCAATCTGGACGCCGACCACTCCGATTATCTGACGCTGCTGCGCAAGCTCCGCGCCATCCCCGGCGTCAAAAAGGTGTTCGTGCGCAGCGGCATACGCTATGACTATATGCTCGAGGACAAAAACAGCGAGTTTTTCTCCGAGCTGGTCAAGTACCACATCTCCGGCCAGCTCAAGGTCGCGCCCGAGCACTGCATCGACAGCGTGCTCGACTATATGGGCAAACCGCACATCGGCGTATACGAGAAATTCATGGACAAATACCGCCGCCTGAACCAGCGCTATGAAAAGGAGCAGTACATAGTCCCGTATCTCATGTCGTCGCACCCCGGCAGCACGCTCCAGGACGCGGTCGCGCTGGCGGAATACCTGCAAAAACGCGGCCGTCAGCCCGAGCAGGTGCAGGATTTCTATCCCACACCGGGCACGATCTCGACCTGCATGTATTACACGGGGATCGATCCGCGCACGATGAAGCCCGTCTATGTTGCGAAAACGCCGCATGAGAAGGCGATGCAGCGCGCGCTGCTGCAGTGGAAGCGGCCGGACAAGCGCCGCCTTGTCATCGAGGCTCTGCGCGAAGCGGGCCGTGAGGACCTGATCGGCTATGGCAAGGACTGTCTCGTCCGTCCGGACAACCCCCGGAACGGCGGGCGCGGCGGGCCTTCCGGCGGCAAGCCGGGTTCATCCGGAAAATCCGGCGCGAAAACGCCCCCCGCAGCCGCGAAGGCTGCGCCGGAGCAAAAACGGCAGAAACCTCGGCGCAAAAAGAAGGGCTGGGCATGAATTACCTGATATACTGGCTCGTTTTTATAAACGCATTTTCGTTTGCCCTTTTCGGGATAGACAAGGCGAAGGCGAAAAGGCGCGCCTGGCGCATACCGGAGAGGACGCTTATCCTGTCCGCCGTCCTCGGCGGCAGCGTGGGCGCAATGATCGGAATTTGTACATTTCATCACAAGACGAGGCACAGGAAGTTTACTATTGGCGTACCGGTGATCTTTATCATACAGGTGGGGTTGGGGATTTTAATTTGTACCTTGCCCTAAAACTTGTTATGCTTCGCATGGCTGCTTTTCTATTTTAGTCTGAATCGATTATTAAACTGGTTTCTGCCCCGCGCGGGTCACGCTGCGCGCGGAAAACTTTATGTTGATAGTAAGAAAAGACAAACAGAAAAACGCCCTCTATGTCTGGTAAAGCAAAAACCCCAAAAAAAGCGGCGGACCGTCAAAAGAAGGTCCGCCAAAGGGGTTGTGGGATAAAGATATGAGCCGGGTTCGGGCGTATCCCGAACCAATTGGATAAGCTGTAATCGGATAATACTATATCTTTCCGAATTTGTAAATAGCGAGAAAACACTAGTTTTGTCGAAAGGAGGCGTCCGCCAAAACATGCGGGAAATCGACATTTCAACCATAATAAACGAGGTAGCGCGGCTGTGTATAAAAGCCAATACCTGGCTGCCGCCGGCGACGGCTATGCTCATCGAATGCGCTAGCGAATCGGAGCCTTCGGAGGCGGGACGCGGAGTTTTATGCGACCTGCTTGAAAATTTCACCTGCGCGGCGCTGGAAGACATGCCCATCTGCCAGGACACCGGCATGACCGTCGTATTCGCGGAGGTTGGGCAGGAGGTACATATAACCGGCGGCGCGTTTGAGGACGCCGTCAACGAGGGCGTGCGGCGCGGCTATACCGAGGGCCGTCTGCGCATGTCCGTCGTGGAGGATCCGCTGCGCCGTGTCAACACGAACGACAACACCCCCGCCGTTATCCACACGCGGCTCGTCCCGGGCGACCGGATACGCCTCGAGGTCGCGCCAAAGGGTTTCGGCAGCGAGAACATGAGCAGGACTAAGATGTTCCTGCCCTCCTCCACGCCGGAGGATATAATCAGCTTCATCGTCGAGACCGCCGACATTGCAGGCTCAAACCCCTGCCCGCCGATGATACTCGGCGTCGGCCTGGGCGGGACGCTGGACAAGGCCGCGCTGCTTGCAAAGCGGGCGCTCGCGCGCAGCATGGATATGCGCAACAGTGACCCCTTCTACGCCGAAATGGAAGAGCGCGCGCTGGCGGGGATAAACGACCTCGGCATCGGCCCGCAGGGCTTCGGCGGACGCACAACGGCGCTCGCCGTCAATATCGAGGTGTTTCCGACGCATATTGCCGGCCTGCCCTGCGTCGTCAACATGGGCTGCCACGCAACGCGGCACGCGGAAACTGTCATCTGACGGACCCGCATCAGTTCCATCCTAAGACGCGAACTGAAAATCAGAGGCGAACTGGCCTGTCAGCTCGGAACACTCTTCCTGTTTTTCTGTGCCGTTGGTTATCGTATACATTACGACATAGTCGCCGCCGAATTGCTCGCGGACATAATAGATATCCCCGTTTGCGTAATAGCCGCTGGCGACCATATAGCTGTCTCCGCGGGTGAGGTAAACGCAGTCTTGCGTCTCATAATAGCTGTAGTCGCTGTCTATCCAATCCGCTCCGCTGTCGAAGGGCAGGTAATATATAGTGCTCTCCCAGACCTCTATGCGCATATCCAGTTCCCTGTTATAGTATGCATAGCCGTATCCCGAGGACGGCCTTCCGGAGTCTACGGGCTCAAAGCCCTCGGGGAGATAAAAACTGTGGCCGTAGACGGTGTCCACCCAGCCGGAAATCGTTGCGCCGGCTCTGTTCACTGTGACAAGCTCCGAGAATGTCATGCCCGAGACCTCGTAACATACCTTAAGTTCGACCGAGAAGAAGGCGCCGTCGTATATGACCGCGTCATCTGCGAGGCAGGAGATCTCCATTTCCTCTCCTTCGAGCCGTTGGGCGACAGCCTGCTCCATCAGGGCGGCGGGGTCCTCGCCCAGCGCCTGTATATACTCGTCGCGCGTCAGCTCACGGTCTCGCGCGGCGTCAAAGTAAAAGCCTATGTAGTCGCAATAGCCCTCAGAATACTGCATGCCGTACCCGAACTGCAGGACGATGGCCGCGAGGCTGCCGGTCACGTTGTATTGATACGTTATGTCATAGAGGGCAGCGCCCTCCGTTCCGTTCATCAGCGTGTCGGCATATTCGGAATACTCCATTATCCTGTCGTTAAGAGCCTGCGCGCCCGCGCTGTCCCAAACCAGCCGCGGCAGACATACCCTCTGCGTCCAGTCAAAGTCCTTTGACGGGTCCTGGACGTCGACGGCCTGCTTTGAATAGTCCAGCACGCATTCAACGGTCAGTACCGCGGGCGCGGGCGTATCCTCCCCGGCAGGGGGATCCGTTTCCCGGTCTTCCTGTTCGGCCGAGGCGATCCCCGGGGCCTGTGAGTCATTTTTGCCTGATGTGACCGTAAGGATAAGCCACAAGGCCACGCCCAGGACGCAGCATATGACCAGTAAGGAGGCAATGAGGATCATATGGTTCCTGTCGCTTTTGCTTACCGCCGGCTTTTGCCGCGCGCCGCACGCGGGACAGTGCTGCGTATCCCCGCGAAGCTCGGTTCCGCAGTTTTTGCAGCGGAAATACGCCATGGCTATACCCCCAATACTTTGGCCGTCGGTTCGGAAAAGATCCGGACGGCACCATGATGTAACAATTATAAGCCGGGGCGCTAAAACCGTCAATCAAAACAGCTTATTTCAGGAAATTAAATCTGTGTACAAGGAGAAAAGCAATGAACCCCTATTATCCCCACCTTTTTTCACCCTTGACGATAAAAAAGACACGCTTTAAAAACCGCATATTCTCCGCGCCGAATTTTGCCCCCTGGGTCACAAGCGACCACAGGCCGGACGATAACTTCGTCCGCTATTACGAAACGAAGGCAAAGGGCGGCGCCGCCTCGGTCTGCGTTCCGGGCGGAACGCTGGACATTGACAGCGGACTTGCAAACGGCGCGGGGGCAAGCTGGCTTGAGCTCACGGACCACATCCTGCCCCGGCTGGTGGAAGTCTCGAAGGCGATAAGTCAGCACGGCGCGGTGCCCTGTTTACAGCTGGCGCACGGCGGCCTCTATGTCGGCTGCTACGACGGGAAGGGCCCGGTTGGCCCCTCCGCCGTCACGCGCTGGGACGGCGTCGAGGTGCGCGAAATGACGGTCGAGATGATGAATACCTACGCCGACAGCTTCGCCCGTGCGGCGGCGCTCGTCAAAAAGGCGGGCTTTGAAATGGTCCAGATCCACGCGGGACACGGATGGCTGTTCAGCCAGTTCCTCGCACCGGAGTTCAACAAACGCACGGACGAATACGGCGGCAGCCTTGAAAACAGGGCGCGGTTTCCGATCATGATAATCGATCGCGTGCGCGAGGCCGTGGGAGATGATTTTCTAATAGAATGCCGCATCTCCGGCGACGAACTCGCACCGGAAGGCTGTACGCTCGAAGACAGCATTGAGTTCTGCAAACTGATACAGGACAAGGTCGATATAATCCATGTCTCCGCCGCGCGGGACTCCACGGACGAGGGCGCGGTGCGCAATTCCCCGACGATTTTCTTTGAAAACGGCTGCAACCTTTACATGGCGGAGGCGATCAGGAAGGCGGTGCATATCCCTGTGCTCTCCGTCGGCGCGATCAATACGCCGGAGCTTGCTGAACAGGCGCTGGCCGAGGGCAAGGCCGACCTCATCGGCATGGCCCGCGCGATAATCGCGGACCCTGAGTTCCCGAACAAGGCAAAGCACGGCCTGCGCGACGAGATAAATCCCTGCCTGCGCTGCCTGAACTGCCTCACCGGCGAGCACGAGCGGGATGCGCTCTCCTGCGACGTCAACCCCGTCACGGCGCACGAGTGCCGCTTTGATCATCTGCCGAAAAAGGCCGAAAACAGCCGCAATGTCGTCGTCATCGGCGGCGGCGCGGGCGGCATGAAGGCGGCGGTCACCGCCGCGCAGCGCGGCCACCGCGTCACGCTGTTTGAAAAGGAGGACGAGCTCGGCGGCATCCTGCGCTTTACCGATTACGACGAGCTCAAGGTCGACCTGCACCGCTATAAAAACCATCTTGTCGCAATGACGAAAAAGCTTCCGATAGACCTGCGGCTCGGCGTCCGCGCGACGCCCGATATGGTGCGCGCCCTGCGCCCGGACAATATCATAATCGCGACGGGCTCCGTCCCCGCCGTTCCGAACATACCCGGACTACGCGAGCACGCCATCCACGTGCTGGAGGCATACAGCACGGACGCTCCCGCGCTGGGCGAGCGCGTTGTTCTGCTCGGCGGCGGAATGTCCGCCTGCGAGACCGCTGTCGACCTTGCCCGCCGCGGGCACAAGGTGACGATCGTCGGCCGCCGCGACATCCTCGCGCCCACCGCAAACTGGATGCAGCAGGAGTCGCTGAAGGTGCCCATCGCGGAATACGGCATCACAGTTTACACAGACAGCGAGGCCGTAGAGGTGCGCGAAAACGGCGCGGTCATCCGCAATCGAAAAACCGGCGGGGAGAGCTTTGCCGAGGGCGACAGCATCCTCTACGCGCTCGGCATGAGGTCCAACACCGAGGATATGGATGAGTTTTATGACTGCGCGATTGACGTAACCGCCGTCGGCGACTGCATTTCGCCGCGGCATCTCGGCCCTGTTATTCACGAGGCGTTCTACGCGGCGATGGATATCGAATGATTTTTCCCTGTGCGGGGAGAACCTTTTTGGGGTCTCCCCGTTTTCTTTTATCTATAGCATCAGGCTTAACTAAAAAGAAAAGATGAAAAAAGAGCGCCGCTTCAAAAAGCAGCGCTCTAAAAACTTTATTTTTTTATGCAAGTAAAACAGTGCCACTCCTCCTGGCAGTCGTGGCCGACGATCTCGAATCCGTTTTCGCGCAGCGCGCGTTCGACCTCATCCTGCCTCCCCTCGATTATACCTGAGGTGACGAAGTGCCCGCCCGGAGCCAGAAATTCCGGCACTAACGCCGAAAGCGGAATTATCACGTCCGCAACTATGTTGGCCAGCACAAGGTCATACCCGCCGCCGAGCGCGCGGCGCATCCCGGCGTCAGCTATCACGTCGCCCGCGCGGATGTCGAAGCGGTCGGGCTCGATGCCGTTGAGCGCGGCGTTGGAGAGCGCCACGTCGGGCGCTTTGGGGTCGATATCGCAGCCGCGGACAAGCTTTGCACCGAAGAGCAGCGCCGCGATGCCCAGGATGCCGCTGCCGCAGCCGAGGTCCAGCACCATGTCGCCGGATTTCGTCAGACGCTCAGTCTCGCACAGGCACATGCGCGTCGTCGCATGGCTCCCCGTGCCGAAGATCAGTCCCGGATCCAGCCGCAGCGCCACACGGCCGCCCTCCGGTACCTCCTCCCACTCCGGTACGACAACGAGCCTTTCTCCGATCTCAAGCGGCTTGTAATATTCCTTCCAGTTGTTTTCCCAGTCGCTGTCCTCAACATAGCCTATGCTCACGTCAATTCCGGCAGCGCGTATATCCGCCAGCACCGCCTTGCCTTCATCATCGTCGGAGAGATAGAACCGAACGCGCGAAACGCCCTCATACTTCTGCTCGAGGTCCTCGTCAACATAGTCCCAGTACTGGTGATTATTTTCCAGAAACTCCTTAAAATCCCGCTCGTCCTCAACGACCATACCGCCGACGCCGAGCGACTCAAGCTTTACGCACAGCCCGTCTATATCCCCGCCGTCAACTTCCGCGGCGGCCTCGATCCATCTCATATCAAAAACCTCCGTTTTGCTCATTTACATGACCATAGTTTACAGCGATGGCATGCAATGTGTCAATAATGCAAATTTTTGCTTAAAATAAACGGCCCAAAAATGCTGATAATAACCGCATAAACATAAAAAACACTTTACAAATATTACGATTTGTGATAAAGTAACTAGGCTTATGGCCCATGAGCCCGGTTTCGGGAAAACGCCGGAGGAACACCTTCCGGAGCCTTTCCGCCCGTTACCAAGCCATCGGGTATAGATATTTTGAAAGGAGCACACCCAAAATGATCACCAAAGAGCAGAAAACCGCAGTCATCGAAGCCAACAAGACCCACGAGGGCGACACCGGTTCCCCTGAGGTCCAGATCGCCATCCTCACCGAGCGTATCGCTCAGCTCACCGAGCACCTGAAGGTCCATAAGAAGGACAACCACAGCCGTCTCGGTATGTACAAGATGGTCGGTAAGCGCCGCCGTCTGCTCGACTACCTTGCAAAGAAGGACATCGAGCGCTATCGTGCCTGCATCGCCAAGCTCGGCATCCGCAAGTAAGCAGGCCGCCGGATAACATCCGGTTCTGAGGTTAATTAGAAGGTTTTTGATGTGGGGACAATTAAATAATTGTCCCCACATTTTTATCAACTTTCAATGAGCCTGGCAGTGTTTCGCCGCCGCAGCGGCGAAATAATATCCAAATCCGTTTTCTGCCGCGGCGTGTACGTGGCGGAAAACACTTACCGGCCTGCAAACGTGCGAGCCCGCTTTCCAACCCCACCGAAACCCAGCGAAGAGGGTTCGGCGGGGAGAGGGGCCGCAGCGGAGTGAGCGAGCGGCCGGCTTCTGCCGGCTGCGAGACGATATGAAGCTTGCAACAACGAACTGCACTGCAGCAGGCCACAGCCTTCCCGAAAAAGTGCTTGCACTTTTTCGAATGTCAATCACGGGAGCTGTTCCGTTTAGTATTTGAAAATCCGTCCGGAACGACGCCGCGGGCGTTTTTTCAAGTGCTAAAAGGCTCAGCTCCAGGATAAAAAAGGAGCGTGTATAAATGATTATCAAGCACAAAGAATTTAATGACAAAAGCTATACCATCGACTTTGCCGGACGTCCCCTGACGCTCGAGGTCGGACACGTCGCCGAGCTTTGCAACGCCGCCGTCGTCGCCAAATACGGCGAGACGACCGTTCTCTGCTGCGTCACCGCCTCCGCCCGACCCAAGGACGGCATCGACTACTTCCCCCTATCCGTCGACTTTGAGGAAAAGCTCTATGCCGTCGGCCGCATCCCGGGATCCTTCCAGCGCCGTGAGGGACAGCCCTCTCTGCCCGCTGTTCTGGCCTCCCGCATGATCGACCGCCCGATGCGCCCGCTGTTCCCCTCCGACCTGCGCAATGACGTCGTCATCACCTGCACAGTCCTCTCCGTTGACCGCGACTGCTCTCCTGAGATCACGGCGATGATCGGCTCCGCCGCCGCCGTCTGCATCTCCGACGTTCCGTTCAACGGCCCCATCGCCGCTATTTCCCTTGGCTGGGACGGCGAGAAATATCTCTTCAACCCCACTCAGGCTGAAAAAGAGACCAACCGCATGACCGTCACCGTCGCGGCCTCCCACGAGAAGGTCGTCATGATCGAGGCCGGCGGCGACCAGATCCCCGACGACGTCATGTATGAGGGCATCGTCGCCGCGCACAACGAGCTTCAGCCCGTTCTCGACATGATCGACAGGATGGTCGAAGAGATCGGCAAGCCCAAGTTCACCTATGAGCACGCAGATTTCGACGAGGCGCTGTTCGCGAAGATCGTCGAGGCAACCATGGATGAGGCCAAGGCCGCCATGGACACCGATGACAAGAACATCCGCGAGGAGCGCTGGAACAAGCTCATCGACCACTGGCACGAGCTGTTCCTCGAGGAGTATCCCGAGATGGACAAGTATCTCGAGGAGATCACCTACAAATTTCAGAAGAAGATCGTCAAAGCATGGCTGCTTGAGGGCCACCGCGTTGACGGCCGTGCCATGAACGAGATCCGTCCGCTCTCGGCGGAGGTCGGCGTTCTGCCCGTCGTCCATGGCTCCGGCCTGTTCACCCGCGGTCAGACCCAGGTCCTCTCCGTTGCAACGCTCAACACGCTCTCCGCTTCCCAGAAGCTCGACACCATCTGGGAGGAGACCGAGAAGCGCTATATGCACCACTACAATTTCCCCTCCTTCTCCGTCGGCGAGGCCCGCGGCTCCCGCAGCACCAACCGCCGCGAGAAGGGTCACGGCGCTCTGGCCGAAAAGGCCCTCGAGCCCGTTATCCCCTCCGTTGAGGATTTCCCGTATGCCATCCGCGTTGTCTCCGAGGTCCTCTCCTCCAACGGCAGCACTTCCCAGGGCTCCATCTGCGGCAGCACCTTGGCACTGATGGACGCCGGCGTTCCCATCAAAGCGCCCGTCGCGGGCATCTCCTGCGGCCTTATCCAGGACGACGAGGGCGGCTTCACGACCTTTATCGACATTCAGGGCGTTGAGGACTTCCACGGCGAGATGGACTTCAAGGTCGCCGGCACCAAGGACGGCATCACCGCCATCCAGATGGACCTCAAAAACGACGGCCTGTCGCATGAGATAATCAAGAACGCCCTCGAGATCACCCGTGAGGCCCGCATCCAGATCCTCGACGAGATCATGCTGCCCTGCATCTCCGAACCGCGCAAGGAGCTTGCAAAGACCGCTCCCAAGATGATCTCCATGAAGATCAACCCGGACAAGATCCGTGAGGTCATCGGCTCCGGCGGCAAGGTCATCCAGAAGATCACCGCTGACACCGGCTGCAAGATCGACATCGAGGACGACGGCTCCGTGTTCATCTCCAGCGAGGACATCGAGAACTGCCGTGCCGCACAGAAAACGATAGAGAATATCGTTTTCGTGCCCGAGGTCGGCCAGCTCTATTACGGCAAGGTCGTCCGCATCATCCCGATCGGCGCTTTTGTCGAGCTCGTGCCCGGCAAGGACGGCATGATCCACATCAAGGACCTCGAGTTCAAGCGCACCGAGAAGGTCGAGGACGTCCTCAACATCGGCGATATGACCTGGGTCAAGGTCACCGGTATCGACGAACGCGGCAGAGTCAACCTCTCCCGCAAGGACGCCATCCGCGAGCGCGAGCAGATGGGACTCAAGGATTAAGATTATATTTTGTTTTTGGCGGCGCAGCGTAAAGGCTGCGCCGCTGGTTTTTTCTTTCCCAAGCATGGTTTTGCAAAAATGAAAATACAAAATAATCAAGCCAACTTTCGCGCAAATATCAAAAAACGTATAATCCCCATATTCGCGGGCAAGCTATAATCGATACAAATTGCAAAGGAGCGATTTTCGATGATAATAGACAGGATCGCCCTGGTCCTCGCCATTATCGGCGGGCTCAACTGGGGCAGCATTGGTTTGTTCCGCTTTGACCTTGTCGCGTATCTCTTCGGAGGTCAGACCTCGACCGTCAGCCGCATCGTCTATATTCTGGTCGCGCTTGCCGCGATCTGGTGTATAACGCTGCTGTTCAGACACCACCGTGAGGAGTCGGGCGACGGCGTTTATGACGGTGCATAACGCGTTTGCATCACACACCTAAAGCCTGTGCGTATTTTCTGCGCACAGGCCGATTTTTTATATCCCTTGCAGCGAACGCACCGTCCGCAGCAATAATGTAAACGCCGGACATGCCCAGGCGTGTTGAAAGGCCATACAGCGGGTGCTATAATTATATTAGCAAACTAAATTTTTCCGGAAAGGAGCAGCCCGCATGTCCGTTCAACTGCTAATAATACTTATTTATTTCGCATTGACCATCCTTATTGGTTTTCTGTCGTCCAGACGCTCGCACAGTTCGGCGGGCTTCAACGGCGCACAGCTGGGTCTTGCCAGCATCGTCTGCGCCTCAACGGGCGAATGGCTCGGCGGTACTGCGACCACCGGCGTTTCCGAATACGGCTTTATCTACGGCCTGTCTGGCGCATGGTATACTATCGCCAACGGCATCGGCGTTATGTTCCTCGCATTGTGTTTTGCAAAGCTCTACCGCAGTCTCGGCTCCGTAACAGTCCCGGGCCTCGTCGAGCACTGGTTCGGCCGGCGCGCGCGGACAGTCTCCGCCGTCTTGCTGGTCATTGTCATGCTGGCGGTAGGGCTGTCACAGATGATAGCAGCGGGTAAGCTCGGCGAAAGCCTGTTAGGTCTGGACTTTAACCTCACTGTCGTCATTTTCGCGCTCATATTCATCGTATATACTCTCGCGGGCGGCATGAACGCGGTCGCCTCGACCAACAAAATGCACCTTTTCGTCATGTACGGCGGCGTTATCGCCGCGCTGCTGCTCTCGGTCTCCGGCCTCGGCGGATGGAGCAGTTTCACAAGCGGCGTCGCACAGCTGGAGACAGAGGGAGGGAGTTTTTTTAACATGTTTGCGATCGGACCATCTAAGGTCAGCTCGTGGATAATCGCCTCTCTGCTTGGCGCCTGCACGGCACAGGCGGGCATACAGCCGGTGCTCGCGGCAAAGGATGTTCCGACGGCGAAGCGCGCCTGCATTATAACCGCCTTTGTTGCGGCCCCCTTCGGGCTTCTGACGGCGCTGCTGGGCATGGCCGCGCGCGTCATGTCAGAAAACGGAACTCTCGTCTCCGCGGGCGTGGCCGTTACCGATGCAAAGCTTGCTCTGCCCGCGCTGATGATGAGCCTGCCGCCGCTTGCAGGCGGGATCGTTCTCTCTTCCATACTCGCGGCGATACTCTCGACCGTCTCGCCCATAATCCTCTCCTGCGGCACCATGCTTACAAACGACCTTTACCGCCTCATTGAGCCGGAGGCAGACGACAAAAAGCTTCTTCGCGTGTCGCGCGTCACAACAGCGGCGGCCGGCGTTATCTGCTGCATAGCGTCGATGCTGCTGGTCGGCTCAGCAAGGGTCTTGGATCTCGTCTACGCGGCGTACTCTCTGCGCGGCGCGCTTTTCGTCGTCATCCTGCTCGGCATCTACTGGCGCGGCGCTTCCGAAACGGGCGCCTGCCTGAGTATGGTCACAACAGGCGTGGCCGCCGTTGTCTGGCAGGGCTGCAAACTGGCAACGGGCGAATATCCGCTCGCCCCGTGGTTCACAGAGACTTACGCCGCCATTATCTTCGCCCTTGCCGCAACAGTCGTCTTTAGCCTCATTTTCCCGCGTCGGGAGCTGCGCGAACATTCTTCATGACAGGTTACCGGTTTCGGCTGTTTTTTTGATCGTATCACGTTAAACTTTATTATACTAACAGGAATGGAGTTTAACAGCAATGCCGACGGTACTGAAACGCTCGAGAAAACCAAAGGCGGGCATAATTTTCGTGCCCGTGGACGAGATAACGCCTAACCCCGCGCAGCCGCGCAAAATATTTTCCGATGACGCTCTGGCAGAGTTGTCGCAGAGCATCAGCCAATACGGCGTGCTCAACCCGCTGACACTGCGCATGCGCGGAGGAAAATACGAGCTGATAGCGGGGGAGCGCCGTCTGCGCGCCGCAAAGCTCGCAGGGCTGTTCGAAGTACCGTGCATTCTTATGGACGTGAATATGGAGGAATCGAGCCTGATCGCGCTGGTCGAGAACCTGCAGCGCCGCAATCTGGACTTCATCGAGGAGGCCGAGGGCATAAGCCAGCTCATCCGCGTTTTTGGAATGAGCCAGGAGGAATGCGCGCGCCGGCTTGGAAAGTCGCAGTCCGCCGTAGCAAACAAGCTCCGCCTGCTGCGCCTGCCTACAGACGTTTTGGAGACTCTGCGTGCCGAGGGGCTCTCAGAGCGCCATGGGCGCGCGCTTTTACGCCTGCCGACGGCGATGGAGCAGCGGGCTGCCCTCTCCGTCATCGTCGAACAGCATATGAATGTCGCTGCCGCTGAGAACTACATAGCTTCACTGCTCGAGCCTCCGCCCCCGCCAGAGCCGCAGCGAAAAAAAGTTTTTGTGCTCAAGGACGTGCGCATCTTTCTCAACACGCTCGCGCACGGACTGGACGTAATGAAGCAGGGCGGTATCAATGCGGATATTCGCCGCGAGGAGACCGATTCTGAGCTTGTGCTGACGATAAGCATTCCGAAAAAGAAAAAAGAAAAGGAGAAAAGCGTGCCATAAGGCGCGCGTGTCCATATTAAAATCCCATATTTATCGTTTAAATAACGGCCGCAGATTGAAGTGCCCGTCAAATTCTGATAGAATATCTTATCAAACCAAAACGAAAGAGCGATGTAAGTGACTCAGGATTTGACCAGGGGGCCGGTAATGCGCTCAATGATGCGCTTTGCCGTCCCTTTGATTGCTGGAAATCTATTGCAGCAATGCTATAATATTGCCGATACATGGATAGTTGGAAAGTTTCTCGGAAGCAATGCCCTGGCTGCCGTCGGCTCGGCGTTTACGCTGATGACCTTTCTGACCTCCATTTTGTTAGGGCTCTGCATGGGCAGCGGCGCAGTGTTTTCCATGCGCTTTGGTCAGCGGGACCGCCAGGGGCTTATCGAGGACGTGTGCGCATCTTTCGCGCTCATCGCAGGGCTGACCGTCCTGTTGATCATTCTCTCGTTTGTCTGTCTGGACTATATCCGCATTCTTATGCAGGTGCCGGAGCAGATTTGGGGACTTATGCGTCAATACCTGGCGGTGATTTTCTGCGGCATCGCCGCGACCTTCCTTTATAATTATTTTGCCTCGTTCCTGCGTGCGCTGGGCAATTCCCTCGTTCCCCTGATTTTTCTGGCGGTTTCGACTTTGATGAATATCGGCCTTGATCTGTGGTTCGTGCTGGGTCTCGGGCGTGGTGTGTCCGGCGCGGCGGAAGCGACGGTGATCTCCCAGTATGCCTCCGGAATCGGGATCTTAATATACACCCTCGTGCGGTGTCCGGAGCTCAGAGACCGCGGAAGCAGAGGGCGGGTCCTCTGGTTTCGCGTCAAGGAAATAGCCGGAGCCTCCCTATTGACCTGCGTTCAGCAGTCCGTAATGAATCTGGGCATACTCATGGTGCAGGGGCTTGTCAACAGTTTTGGCCCCACGGTCATGGCGGCATTTGCGGCGGCCGTTAAGATCGACGCTTTCGCATATATGCCCGTACAGGACTTCGGCAACGCCTTTTCAACCTTTATCGCCCAGAATTACGGCGCGAAAAATGAAGCCCGTATCCACCGCGGGCTGAAAGGGGCCGTGATCTCCGCGCTCATTTTCTGCATTTTGATCTCTGCGGCTATATGCATATTCGCCGGACCGCTCATGCGGATCTTTGTGGACGGGACTGAGGCGGAAATAATCCTGGAGGGCATCCGCTATCTCCGAATCGAGGGCGCGTTCTATTGCGGTATCGGCTGTCTGTTTCTGCTGTACGGTTTTTACCGTGCGCTGGGCAGGCCGGGTATGAGCGTGGTGCTCACTGTTGTGTCGCTTGGGACCCGGGTTATCCTGGCATATACGCTCTCCGCAGTGCCGGCGTTCGGAGTCGCCGGTATATGGTGGGCGATACCCATCGGCTGGTTTCTGGCTGACTCAGCCGGCGTTATATACTACCTGTTTAGGAAGAAGCGCCTGTTTTCCTGGTAAAAATAAAAGGCCCTCTGACGGCATAACGGCTGTCAGAGGGCCTTTTGCTGGCATTTTTCTATCACAACTTTTCCCAAATCTATTGACAGTTACCCCGCGTCACAGTGTACACTGAACGCAGAATGAGGTGATGAAAATGAAAATCAGCGAAGTCAGCCGCCGAACCGGGCTCACAAAACGCGCGATCCGTTACTATCTGGAAGCCGGACTCATATCCCCGCATATTTATGAAAAGAACGGCAAAGAATACCGCGATTACAGCGAGGATGACATTCGTCTGCTGGAGGCCATTGCCGGGCTTCGCCGCGCTGGTTTTTCGATCGAACAGATACGAGCCGTCATCGAGACGCCGGAGTGCATACCGGAACTCTGGCACAAATATATCGCCGCTCTGAAAGAAATGGGAGAGCACATTGCACGCCTTCTGGAAACCGCGAGGATGGCAGATGAAACTCTTCTCACGGACGTTTTTGCAATGAGTAAAGCGCTGACGCCGGTGACAAAAGATATGCCTTTGCCGCGCCCGGAGAGCACCCCGCATTTCCGCTATCTGGACGACATACCTGTCAGCCGCGAGGCGCAGGAGCGAGACAGGCTGCAATATTCCGAAACACGCTACATCTCGCCGCCGAACGTGTTGAGCTCCACGTGGGGCGCCGGTGTGCGCGGTCCTGCGATAGACCCCGGTTTTTTCGCGCTGGGTACCCGCGCATTTGAATTTTTCCCAATAAAAAAGAAGCGCACATCCCTGATCACGTCAATTTTCCTTTTGATAATACTTATAGGTCTGGTTAGCTTAAGCCTTGTATTTGGCGAAAGAAATTATAAAGTTGTGATAACTGCGATCGTCATGCTTGCAATTCTTATAGCCTTGATCGTTATATGCTTCAATAGCAGGCGCAGGAAATGACAAAAAATATCCTTTTTCCCTCTCGTATAGTTGAATATAGGAACTGTATAATAATTATAGCAAGCGATATATTTGAAAAATGTGGCTTGGGCTTATATTGCTTTTTGCCACAGCTATAGGCGGTACAATTTATATAAATACCGGAAACTGGTTCAAAAAGTAAATTACAGTTTATCGGGCAGTTATCCAGAACGGGTAACTGCCCGTTTACTGAGCAGAAATAAAAACTAAACAGGTAAAAACAAAAGCGAGGAGTAAAACTCCTCGCTTCCTCAGTGTCGGCGTCGACTTATCTTCCCGGTCCGTCTCCAGACAAGTATTGTCAGCACTGGTGAGCTTAACTTCCGTGTTCGGAATGGGAACGGGTGGACCCTCACCGTTATAAACACCGACTATGTAAATGACTCTCGTCAATTACTACACTTTATTAACTTTTGGTGACCCGTGGGAGAGTCGAACTCCCGTTTGGGGCGTGAGAGGCCCCCGTCTTGACCACTTGACCAACGGGCCACGGCGTCCTCGCTTCGCTACACTGCGATTTGAGCCTCAGGTCAGGTCTTTATCCCTCTCGAGGGTGATCACTCACCCTCGAAGGGTGGTACACCTTCAGGGACTCGAACCCTGGACACCCTGATTAAGAGTCAGGTGCTCTACCAGCTGAGCTAAAGGTGCATACCGCTGGTTCCTTCCTGCACCTTCAAAACTGAACAAACTACTCATGACCTTCCGCAAGGCTGCCTGCATTTATTTCTTGTAGGTCAAGCCCTCGGGTTATTAGTATCGGTCAGCTGAACACGTTACCGTGCTTACACCTCCGACCTATCAACGATGTAGTCTACATCGACCCTTACTCTCCGAAGAGATGGGAGATCTTATCTTAGGGGGAGTTTCACGCTTAGATGCCTTCAGCGTTTAT
>CAZIHY010000009.1:21770-39076 GCA_964539115.1 uncultured Oscillospiraceae bacterium | reverse complement strand
ACATTTTGTGAAACTGCTCTCAATGCAGCAGAGTCTGTTCCGTATCGACAGAGCCAGTGCCCTCGTTAAAACTGAAGTAATAATCGAGCATCTGCTTTGCTATTACCGCAGTCGAGGAACCGCTTCCCGCCTTTTCAACAACAACGCAGATCGCGATCTCGGGATCGTCCGCCGGCGCATAGCACATGAATACACCGTTATTCGCAACATTCTCGCCTCGCTGGGAGGTACCGGTCTTCGCGGCAACGTCGCAATAGGTATAGTTTCCGAAGGTGGAATAGGCCGTGCCGACAGGAGAGTTGGCAACAAGGTACATTCCCTCGTGTATCGCATCCCAATACTCCTGCTTGGTGTCGACAGTGCTCAGGATCTCCGGTTCGCGATCATAGATCTGCTCGGAATAATCATAACTGCGCACGCTCTTGAGCATGGTCACCGCGCGGCGGGTCCCGCCGTTTGCAATCGTCGCTGCGTAATTTGCGATCTGTATAGGCGTGAACTGGCTTATCGACTGGCCTATGGAGGCCGCAAGCGTGTCGCCGGTGAACCACTCGGCGTAGGGGTCTCCCTCTTCATACAAGCTGGCCTTATATTCAGCCGACGCCATCGCGCCCTTTTCCTCATACAGCTCAATACCGGTGTACTCACCGAGACCGAGAAGCGCAGCATACTTCGCAAGCGCTGCGATACTGCCGTGGGACTCGATAACGTCCGCCACATTGTAGAAATAAACGTTGCACGAATTTTCTATAGCATGGACGACGTTCAGGTCGCCGTGCGCGCCGGAACCATATATCCAGCAGCGCGGGGCATATCCCTGATCCTTATACTTGTCAAACACCGCCTGACAGTTATATGTCGTGTTGATGTCGACGATGCCCATATCCAGGGCGCAGAGCGCCGTCAGCGGTTTGAAGGTAGAGCCCGGCTCATACAGGCCGGCCAGAGCACGGTTATACATCGGAGCGTTCGGGTCGGCCTCCAGCTCGCTGTAATTATCAAGGAAGGTCTCAAGGTCAAAGGTCGGATAGCTCGCGATCGCCAGCGGCTCACCCGTTTCGACGTCGATCGCAACGACCGCGCCGCCGGTTATGAGTTCCGTCTCCGGCTCGCCGTAGAGCGACTCCTCATCTATCTTCTGCTGGAATTCGATATTTTTCTCAGTTATAAAGCTTGCCAGCGCCTGCTCCGCCGTCTCCTGAAGTCCGATGTCTATCGTCAGATAGACATGGTTTCCCGGCTGCGGCTCCTTCGTATAAACTGTGCTGATGACAGTGCCGGAAGCCGTTGAAGTTATCTTAGCCTCGCCGTCAATGCCGTGCAGATATTCTTCAAAGGCATATTCTGCACCGGACTGGCCAACCAGCGCATTGAGCGAATAGCCCTTTTCGGAATATTCCTCATACTGCGAGCTGCTCATAAGTCCGACGTACCCGAGAAGATGCGCGGCATAGGTCGTGTTGTAATCTCGCGTATAGCTGACTTCGACATTGAAACCGGGCAGATTGCCCTCCATCAGCCTTGTTATGAGGTCGATGGAAACGTCCTCGGCAAAGATATAGTCCGAGGTCTTGACGACGTAATGCATATTCAGCGCATAACGGATACCCGCGATTATGCGCATCTGCCGCGAATCATAGTTTGGGTCGATCTCATACCGCTCCCGGAAATAGGCCATCAGGTCGACGGCAGAGATATTGGTGTCGAGATCCTTGTCCTGCAGATACTCGTTCAGACGCGTGCGGTCGATGTCCGACATGTCTCCGACGTATTCAAACGGTGCTTCCATCGTTATCGGAAGTTCGTCGTTATAGCTGTCACCGCAGGCTGTGACGGTCTCGCAAAGCTCAAGAATAATGAAGTTTGGATCCTCCTGCTCAAACAGCTCCGTCGTATTGATCGTAAGGTTGTTGCAGGTACGGTTAGACACTAGCACTCGGCCGTAACGGTCGAGGATGTCGCCTCGCGCCGCGGTAACGGTCTGTGTTGTGACTATGCTGTTTTGCGACTGCTCATAGTACTTCGCGCCCTCTACGATCTGCAGCTTGTACAGGGCGGCACAGTAAGTAACGGTCAGCGCTATGATTATGAGTATGAGAAAAAAAAGTCTTCCCCTTTTTATGATTCTATCCATAAAGGTTTCCTTTCAGAAATCGCTGCTTACAGCGTGCCCGCTCACCCCAGCTTACGGCGCGAGAGCGCCTTGCACGGGAAATACAGCGGCACCGTAAACGGCAGAGACCACAACGTCTGCAAAAGCGCCGTTTTGACGAGCGCGAGCGGCTCCGCTCCCGCGAAAACCAGAAGACGGAACATCTGGCAAAACGCGGTTATGAGAAGCGCTGTGACACAGACGAAGAAAAACGAGAAAAATCTCCTGTTCACAAAAAATTCCGCAACGAGCCCGGAGAAAAAGCCGAGTATCGGAAAAAGCACCGTAAAAAGTACGACATTCTCGGTATAGGCAACGTCGCCAAGCAGGCCGAGGAAGAGGCCGAAAAAACCGCCCCAGGTACCGCCTTCGAACATGCCGACGGAGACGACCGCTACCGGCAGGAACATCGCGCGCACGCCGAGCGGCGCGATGCCGGAAAACACCGTTGTCTGGAAAAACATTATAACGAGCATGAACAGCGCATAGATTATCGCGCGACGCAGCTTATCAAGATTTATAAGGTCATAGATCATAGGGTTTCACCGCGCTCATTCAGTTATGCTGAAGGATTTGACAACGAACACCTGCGACAGGTTGTTAAGATCACAGGCAGGTTCTATCACCGCATATGGCGTCTGTCCGCCAGCCTCCGTGTTAACGCTGAAAATGGTGCCTATCACAAGCCCCTGCGGGAAGATGCCGCCCTTGCCGGAGGTCAGAACAACGTCACCGTCCAGCGGCAGCGTGCCCTCCGTCAGATAGGTAAGCTTGACCTTTCCCTCCTGCATCAGCGCATAGTCGCCGACGACCATCGCGGCGTTGCCGGCCTCTCCGACCAGCGCGCCCACGCTCATGTCGATGTCAATGACAGTTCTTACGGTTGCCCAGTTTGTGCCGAGCTCGATTATCTGGCCGACCAGCGCTCCGTATTCAGTAACGACGCAGTCGCCGACCTCAAGCCCCGCGTCCGAACCCTTGCTGACCGTAAAGGTGGAGGCCCAGTTGGAGGCCGACCACGACACGATCTTGACGGATTCAAACTCGAAGTCCGAGTTCTTCTGCGCAAAGTTCAGCAGCTCGCGTAAATTCTCGTTTTCCTCGATCGCCTCCTGGCCCAGGCGCGCCTGTTCCTGCGCCTCGGCAAGCTGCGCGCGGAGGGACTCGTTTTCCTCGACGAGCTGGTCGTATTTATATATATAGCCATATATGCTCTCCAGCCATTCGGCCATAGAGGTCGCGGCCTTGCGCACGGGAGTCCCGATACCCTCGGCAATGTTGCTGAAGAATCCGGCCTTTCCGCCGCCCAGGTGCACGCTGACAACGACGATCAGGGCCACCAGCACGACCGCTATTGCGAGCTTAACGCCCTTTTTCCTGAGAAAATTTATCACAGCAGTTCCACGCCCAGCTTTCCAAGCATTTTTCCAAGCCTGCACAGGGGCAGGCCCATCACGTTGAAGAAGTCGCCGTCGAGGCTCTCGACAAAAAGGCTTCCCTTTCCCTGCGCGCCGTAAGCTCCGGCCTTGTCCATCGGCTCTCCGGTTGCGATATACGCGCGGATCTCGCCGTCGGTGAGCTCGCGGAACCGCACGGCGGTCTTTTCCGTTTCCGAAAACACCTCGCCATCGCGCACAACGGTGACTCCTGTGTAAACATTGTGTATGCGCGCCGAGAGGCGACGCAGCATCGAAAATGCGTCGAGCTCGTTCCGAGGCTTTCCGAGTATATCCCCGTCCAGCTCGACCACGGTGTCCGCGCCGATCACAACCGCCCCTTCCGGAGCCTTGGCCGCGACCTCGAACGCTTTCGCGCGGGAAAGAGACATTACCGTCTCATCCGCGGCGGCTCCCTCCGGTGCGCGCTCTTCCCCCCTTGCGGGGATTATTATCAGGTTTTTGACGCCCAGCATCTCAAGAAGTTCGCGTCTTCTCGGGGATGCGGATGCTAAAATTATATCCATAGTTACTTCCTTATATCTTATTCAACGCCCTTATACATGCGTCCGCGCGTCAGGCCGTTGGGCTTATAGTCCGAAACGCCGAGATAAGTACGCGCGACCTCGACACACTCGCGCGAGGACTCCGTCGTGAACAAAAGGCGAGTGCCCCAAAGTCCCAGCTTCTCATAATCCGCGCGCCGGTCCGCCAGAAAGAGCTTGTGTGCGCTGAACACCGTGTTGCGGCAGCCGAACTCCCGCACAACGGGATAGACGTTCCCGCGCCCGTCGGACAGGTGCCCCGCGCTCTGGCAGGTGCACTTTCCCGCGCTGTTTTTTATAAGGCAGTGCTCCGTCGTCATGACAGGCAGACGGCCGTAAACGATGAGCTCCATGTCCAACGGAGCCGTCATTGAGCGCAGCTGGCCCGTGTGCAGCTCGAACGAGGCTGTACAGGAGAGCATACCAGCGCGGCGGAGCATGTCCGCCGTGAACGAATTGAACACGTTCAGCCCATAATCGCCGCGCACCTGCATCCCCACACGCCTGGCAAGCGGGACATGGCCGATCGAGCTCACCAGCACCTGAGTAACGCCCCGGCTGCGCAGCGTCTGCATAAGCTCCGACACCCGGTCCGCCTCCTCTCCGCTGAAAACGGGAGGGAGCACAGCGCAGGGTATGCTGCCGTACTGGAGGAAAAGCTCCAGCTTGTCGAACTCCGCCGCCAGCTCCTCCAGCGGCAGATAGATATAATCCGGCTTCATCGTCGCAAGCTCAGGGCTGAGCTGTCCGGCAGAAAGCAAATGGAAGATCAGCTTCGAGCGGGCGCCGGTCCTGTGCGCCTCCGGCGCAGGCGGAACTTTCCCTGTCCGCACCTCCGGGACCTTGCGGCGCTCGTCAGAAAGTTTGGACAGGAGCTGCTGTTTGACAGAGCTGAGCTCCTCCTCCGTCAGGCTCACGAAGGGCGCGATTCTCGCCGTGACCGACGAACAGATATAGGGAGTGCCGCCGGTTTTGTACATCGCTTCCTCGATAGCCTCCGCTGTCAGCGGGAGGTTATCGGCGTGGGCAGGCACTGGGCCAAGCACGGCGGCCTTGTTCCCATCCGCGTCACATGCGACAAATTTCGACGGTTCCTCCGCCTCGATAAGCGCGAAAAAATCGACCGGGGCACGGCGCATCTCGCCCGACAAATAACCGTTGCGGACCTCCGCCAACCCCCGCGAAACATCCCTGTTGGTCGAGGGTACATGATAGCCGAACATATCTTCCTTCTCCCCGGTATAATACCCATCGGTAAAGCCCTGGGAGAAAAAGGCTGAAGAAAACAGTTCTGTGACCTGTTCAGACGGCTTCTTGCCGTCGCTTATCGCCGAACGGAACATTTTGACCGCCATCGCGACATATTCCGCCCGCTGGTCGCGCCCCTCTATGACCGCACCGGAAACACCCGCCGATTCCAGTTCTGAAAGACCGTCCATCAGGTTCCAGTCCTTCATACTCAGAGGGTGGTCGTCCTTCCTCCCGCCGAGGGAAAAATCCTGG
Source organism: uncultured Oscillospiraceae bacterium (assembly GCA_964539115.1). Taxonomy (GTDB): domain Bacteria; phylum Bacillota; class Clostridia; order Oscillospirales; family Oscillospiraceae; genus CAKSXP01. Next base: position 33,440 of record CAZIHY010000009.1, on the reverse strand, counting down.
CGGCAGTTTTTGTCACACAGGCCGCGGTTTGCGCTGCGCCCGTTGCCCAACGCGCTGAGATAGCAAAGCCCTGGCGCGCAGACACACAGTCCGCTCTGAACAAAAACCGAAACCTGAATGTCCGAGCCGGCGCATATTTGCTTTATCTGGTCCAGTTCAAGCTCGTGCGGGAGCATGATCCGCGCAAGACCGAGCTCAGCCGCAGCACGGGCGCCCGAAAGATCGTAAACGCCCATCGAAACATCGCCGAAGAGAGGCATGTCCGGCAGCGCTTCGCGCAGAACGCGGGCAAATCCGATATCACTCACAACTATGGCGTCCGCGCCAAAACGCGCGCACTCCTCCGCTGCGGCGACAGCCTGCGGCATTTCCGCATCGGACACCAGAACGTTCATTGCCGCATAAACCTTGCAGCCGCGCACGCGGCAGTAACGCGCGGCGTTTCCAAATTCTTCACTACTGAAGCCGCCGACACCGCGGCAGCCGGAAAATTTGCCGTATCCGAAAAACACGGCATCCGCGCCGCTCTGCACGGCGGCAACGACCGATTCCGGAGAACCGGCCGGGGAAATAAGTTCCAACATCAGAAAAAGTCTCCGAAGAAATCAGCTTTTTTTGACAAGCTTTTCGTATTTCGTGTTGAGCTTGTTCAGCTCGTCAGCCAACATAAAAGCCGCCAGTGTAGCGCAGTCGAGCGGAGAAGCGCCGGACTCGCGCTTTATCTGGAAAATCCTGGCCGATACATAATCCGCGAGCTGACGAACATATTCACTGTTTTCATCTGTAGAGAGGTGGTATTCGCGTCCCGCGATTTCAACGTCAATTGTAGAGATCGTCTTTTTGGCCATAACTTCCATCCCTTTCAAATCAGGCAAAGCTGTATCTGTTTTTGCCTTACCTATAACTAATCAGTTTATATTATATCATAAACAACTATCTTGCTACAAGTCAATTTTGATGATATAATTCTTTATAAGATCATTAAAGCGGACCAAATATCTTTCTTTGGCGCCGCTCAAGTAAAGCGGGGATATACTTTGCGGATAAAGGGCAGAAAATTTGCCGTTTCAAAATGCGAGGGAACATACATTCCCGCCGCCGCCGCGGACAGGCTCATAGCATCCGGGGACGGCGGCGCGGCGCTGCTGTATCTCTACCTTCTGCGCCGCGGTGCGCCCGATACGGCAACAGCCGCTGCGGCTCTCGGAAAAAGCGAAAAAGATATCGAACGCTGGTGCGCAAGCCTTGAAAAGCTCGAACTGCTCTGTCCGGAGGATGGTACGCCGCAGGCTCAGTCTTCCCGCCGTACCGAGGCGCTGCCGGCGGAGGAACTTCCGCAGTATACTACCGGCGATATCGCAGGAAGAGCACGCGAGGACGGCGGGTTCCAGGCCGTCGTCGAAGAGGCGCAGCACGCTCTCGGACGCATGCTCTCCGGCAACGACCTTCGCATACTCTTCGGGATCTATGATTATCTCGGATTGCCGCCGGAGGTCATACTTCTTCTTATAAACCACTGCGTTACGCGCACCCGCGAAAAACAGGGGCCCGGACGCATGCCCTCCATGCGCACCATCGAGAAGGAAGCGTTTACCTGGTCCAACAGGGAGATAATAACTCTCGACCGCGCGGAGGAATACCTCGATGAGCTCAAGTCCCGCGGGGACAGGCTGGCAGCGCTGCGTCGAAGCTTCGGCCTGCATGACCGCGAGTTTACGCAGACCGAACGCAGTTATGCCGAGAACTGGTTCGATATGGGCTTTTCCGTGGACGCGCTCGCAATAGCATACGACCGCACGGTTATGCGCACCGGTAAGCTCAGCTGGCCGTATATGGACTCCATCGTCCGAAACTGGCACGAAAAGGGCCTGCACACGCCGGATGAGATCGAAGCCGGCGACAGCGCGAAGCGCCCCTCGTCCAAAGCAGACAAAAAAGATCAGGCACAGGACATGCATGAGGACGTTGAATATCTCAACCGGATCTTCGGCGAACTGAAAACACACTAAGGAGGAAGCGACATGGCAATGGACGGAACTCTGCTCGCCCGCGCGCGGGCACGGCTTGCCGCGATAAGGGCAGAGAACGAAAGCGAAGCGGCGCGCCGTCAGGCAGCTGTCTACGCCCGTCTGCCGGAGATATCGCAGATAGATTCCGCAATGCGCCGCATGATGTCGGAGGTCATTGGACTTGCCCTCCGCCGCGGCAGTGATCCCGCAGAAGAGATAAAGACTATAGCCGGCGAAAACCTCCGCCTTCAGGAAAAGCGCCGCGCAATTCTGAAAAACGCGGGGTATTCCGAGGATTACCTCGACGAGATACACACCTGCAATAAATGTTGCGATACCGGCCTTGTAAACGGTGAGATCTGTTCCTGCCTCAGGGCCCTCTACGACGAGGAGCAGTCAAAGGAACTCAGCAGCCTCATAAGGCTCGGAAACGAGAGTTTCGAGACCTTCGATCTTACCAAATATGACGACGACACGGTGTATCCCGAAGTCGGCATGACCGCGCGGAAGTGGATGACCCGCTGTCTGGAAAGTTTCAAAGACTACGCCCGCAGTTTCGGTGAAAAAAGCCCGAACTTTCTCTTCACCGGCGGCACAGGGCTCGGAAAGACCTTCAGCTCGGCCTGTATCGCGCGGGAGGCCGCAAAGCGCGGCGCCTCGGTCGTATATGAAACAGCGGCCGGCGCGCTTGATCCTTTCGAGGCGATCAAATTCGGCCGGGCAGGCCCGGACAGCGAAGCATATACTCAGCGCAGCCGCATTCTGGAGAGCGACCTTCTGATACTCGACGACCTCGGGACGGAGATGCAGACAGCTTTCTCCGACAGTGTGCTGTACACCATCGTGAACACCCGCCTTATAAGCGGTAAAAAGACCATTATCAGCACGAATCTGAGCAAAGACGGGATCCGAGCGCGCTACGGCGCGCAGCTGTCGTCCCGCCTGCTGGGCGAATACGCCGTCGTGCCATTTGTCGGGAAGGATATCAGGCTGCAAAAGAAGCGGCTGTAACGGGCAGGAACGGCAACCCGCCACAACCGCTCTTGTGCAGCCCGGCCATAAGCAAATAAACCCCAATGACAGCTCTGTCAAAGACAGTGACCTTACGTAATTTGCGGAAAAGGTGGAATTATTAATGGTAAACGAAGAACTCAAAAACAGGATCAGCGAGTGGGTGGACGACCACGAATCGGAACTTCTGGCGGATATCGCGCGCCTTGTCGCCGTTAAAAGCGTAAAGGGAGAGCCGGAGGAAAACGCCCCATTTGGAAAGGGAGTTGCTGCGGCCCTGGACGAGGCCCTGGCCCTCTGCACAGAGCGCGGCTTCCCCGTCAAAAACTATCATAACCGCGTCGGTACCGCCGATCTCGGCGAGGGCCCCGCTATCCTTGACATTCTGGGTCACCTGGACGTCGTCGGCGAGGGCGCTCTCAGCGAGTGGGACACCGACCCCTATGTCCTTACCATCAAGGACGACGGCTGCGCCTATGGACGCGGCGCGATCGATGACAAGGGACCTGTAGTCGCGGCGCTCTATGCGATGATCTGCGTGCGTGAGCTGGGGATCCCTCTTGCCCACGGCGCAAGGCTGATCATGGGCACGGACGAGGAGTCCGGGATGGACGACCTTCCCTGCTACTACGCCGAGAACCCGCCCGCGCCGAACACCGTCTCCCCCGATGCTAATTTCCCCGTATATAACACCGAAAAGGGCTTTTACAAACCTGTTTTTACCCGTAAATTTGAAAAGACGGACGCCGTTCCCTCTATCATATCCATCGATGGCGGCTACCGCATCAACGTCCTGCCTGCGGATGCTACCGCGCTTCTGCGCGGACTTGACGCCGCTGCCGTGACGGAGGCCGCAGCCTCTCTCGCTCCCAGTCTCGGCGTAAGCTTCACCGTAGAGGCCGAGGGCGAAAATGTCCGTCTGTCCGTAAAGGGCCGCAACGCCCACGCCTCTCTTCCGGAGGATGGCATAAACGGCATCACCGCGCTTATCGAGATACTTCTCTCCCTGCCCCTGGCGGACTGCGGAGGCACCAAAGCTCTCCGCGCGCTGCACGAGCTGTTCCCCCACGGCGACGACCGCGGCCGCGCGCTCGGCATAGCCATGAGCGACGAGATAAGCGGCGATCTGACCTGCGCTTTCAGCCTTCTGACCATGACAGAGACCGAGCTGCGCGGACAGTTCGACGGCCGCGTTCCCATCTGCGCAAACGAGGAAAACTGCAAAAACGCGGCGGAAAAGAACTTTGCCGCGCACGGCTTCACCGCCGAGGGAGAGATGGAGGCGCCGCACCACACCCCGGCGGGTACCCCATTTATAAATGCGCTGCTGGATTGCTATGAGAGCTTTACTGGTCTGAAGGGCGAGTGTCTGTCGATGGGCGGCGGGACCTACGTCCACCATGTCGAGGGCGGCGTCGCCTTTGGCGCGACAATGCCTGGATTTGAGGCGGACATGCACAGCCAGAACGAGCGGTTCCGCATCGCCGATATGCTGACGACAACGAAGATATACGCCGCAGTTATCGCGGAGCTCTGCGGAAAGTAATAAATAATAATTATGGGCCGATGATAACATCGGCCCATAATTATTACTTTTTCATCTTAGACTGCCGCATCTCCAAACCAAAAATAAATTCTATCCCTCGATTATATCCGCCTTTTCGATCGTCATAAGATCGTCCTTCGTCGGAGTCTCGAGCGCGGCGATGCGGTTTGCCTGGCGCGCGACCATGTCCTCAAACAGGTTGCGCACATCGCGGCCGTTGCCAAAGTTTTCGCTTCTGTCCTCATACAGGCTTGTGAAAAGCTCTTTCGCGCATTTTTCAGCCTCCTCCGTCAGCTCGTAGCTGTTTTTGGCGCACAGGCCGCTGAATATCTCGAAAAGCTCGTCCCCGTCGTAATCAGGGAAATAGAAATATTTATTGAAGCGCGACTCAAGACCCGGATTGGAGTTTATAAACTCTTCCATGCGGTCGGAATACCCCGCCACGATGACGACAAGATCGTCGCGGTTGTCCTCCATGCCCTTGAGTATCGTCTCGATCGCCTCGCGTCCGAAGTCATTCTCGCCCCCGGATGCGAGCGAATACGCCTCGTCAATGAACAGGACTCCGCCGAGCGCGCTCTGTATGACCTCCTGCGTCTTGAGCGCCGTCTGCCCGACATAGCCCGCGCAGAGACCGGAGCGGTCGACCTCGATCAGCTGTCCCTTGGACAGGACGCCGATAGCCGCGTATATCCCCGCGAGCAGGCGCGCGACCGTCGTTTTGCCGGTCCCTGGATTGCCCATGAATACCAGGTGCAGCGACATATCCGGCGCAGGCAGCCCGTTTTCAATACGCAGGCGGCGTACCTTTATGAGGTTTATCAGGCTCTTGACGTCCTTTTTGACCTCGTCGAGACCTGTCAGAGCGTCGAGGGACACCATAAGCTCATCAAGGCCAGGCCTTTCGTCCTGATCCGTTTCAGAGGCAGCCTTGGTCTGCTGCGTGCCCGCTCCGGACTGCGCGCCTGCTGCGGCTGGCGGATGCTTCTCCGTAAAGCTCGGTTCCGCACTCGTCACATAGTCCGTCGCGCGCAGGGCAGCCTTCGACTTTTTGACTCCCGCGCTGTCACATATGGCGGCGAGCCTGTCTCCGCACTCGGTTATAAACTCCGCCTCGGCGAGCGTCACATCGTCGTCCACCGCGGCGAGATAGAGCAGTATGTTCGTCAGCATACGTATGAAAACACGGGAATAGTCCGTTCCGCGCTTGGCGTCCTTTTCTGCCAGGCCCCAGAAAAACAGCGGCGGCAGGAATTCGCCGCTGTCGCACACGGCGCCTGTAAGCTCCCATAAGAGCCAGTGCGGCGCGGGCGTGTTTTTAGAATACAGCTGGTTTACCGCGTCGACGTGGTTCTGCGTGACCGCTCCGGAACGGCTCCAGAGCTTGAGCGCACAGGAGCGCATGAAGTCGTCAAGCTCGCCCGAGAGCGAGGACCCGGCGGCTTTGTAAAAAGCGTCGGTGTTGGCAATATAAGTCTTGTGCAGCTTTTCAGCCGGCATCTTCCACTGGCTGGGCATTCCTGCATCAGCCTCCTCTTTTCCGTTGATTTGACAGGATATATTATACACATCACAGGGATAACTTTACAAGGGCAAAAATATATCCGGTGGAGACCCATCAATACGCCTGTGCGTTGATAAATTTTGACGAATACAATAAACATTGTAGACTGATAACCGATACCAATGGGCCCGCATGATTAAATGCATATTATTATAAAACTTTCCAGCGTGCTAATGCATTTATTTGACGCGCCGGATATATTATGCTATACTATATCGCAATATCAAAAGCAGCAAATTCTTATTCTATGATTGGAGTGATAAGTCCGTATGGACGAAGGCAATCCTTTATCCTATGTTTTGATAGTGTTTCTGCTTGCGATGGCGGCTTATTTCGCCGTTGCCGAGACGGCGTTTTCGTCCGTCAGCAAAATTAGGATAAAAGCCGGTGTGGACCGCGGGGACAAGCGCGCTGTCAAGGCCATAAAGGTCCTTGACCGTTTCGATTCCGCGATAACCACGCTTCTCATCGGCACGAATATCGTACACCTGGCAGCCGCCTCCTTTGTCACCGTTCTTGTAACGCACAAGTGGGGCGTATCCGCCGTTGCGTGGAGCACGATCATAACAACGATCGTCGTGTTCTTCGTCGGCGAGATGCTGCCGAAGTGCATTGGGAAGAAATACAGCGAGCGGTTTGCTTTGGCTACCGCCGGTTCGCTGTGCTTTTTTATGTTCATTTTCTCCCCAATAGCCAAGGTTCTGACCGCTTTCGGCAGTTTCTTTGCCCGCCTTACAAAGGGCGATCCCGAGGTCACCGTAACAGAGGATGAGCTTTACGACATAATCGAAAACCTCAAGGATGAGGGCGAGCTCGGTGAGGACCGCAGCGAGCTTGTCCACTCCGCGCTCATGTTCGGGGACGTGACCGTCGAGAGCATACTCACCTCGCGCGTCGACCTCGACGCGGTGGACGTCGAGAAACCAACGGAGGAAGTGATCGCGTTCGTAAAGCGCGTAAAGCACAGCCGGCTGCCGGTCTACCGGGGAAGCATCGATAACATAATCGGCATACTTCAGATCCGCAAGTACATAAAGGCCTATCTCCGCGAGGGTCCTTCTGTACGCATTGAGCCGCTGCTGGACGAGGCGTTCTTCGTCCACCAGAGCACAAACATTGACGAGCTTCTGCCCGAGATGAGCCGCAAAAAGCTCAACATCGCCGTTGTCACGGACAATTACGGCGGCACTCTGGGCATCGTTACGATTGAGGATATGCTCGAGGAACTGGTCGGCGAGATCTGGGACGAGGACGACGAGATCATCGAGACCTTCACCAAAAACCCCGACGGCAGCATTGAAATGAACGCGGAGCTCGACCTCGAGGAGGCCTTTGAGCTGCTCGAATACGACGACCCCGAGGACACCGACTGGGAGCATAAGCTCCTCGGCGAATGGGCCTACGAACAGTTCGAGCTGCTGCCCAGCGCGGGCGACAGTTTCCGTTATCACGAGCTTGAGGTGACCATAACCGGAATGCGCCAACACCGCATAACCAAGCTCACATTCCGCATACTGCCTGAAAATCAGGAGGAAGGGGGCGGAGAGGAATGACCTGGTATTTTGTCGGCATAGTTGCCTGTCTGGCATTTTCCGCCTTTTTCTCTGCGTCTGAGATGTGCTTTTCCAGCGCTAACCGCATGCGACTTGAGTCCGCCGCGGAAAACGGTAACCGGGGCGCAAAGCTCGCCTGCGGCATAGTCGACAAATTCGACTCCGCGCTCGGCGCAATACTCATCGGCAACAACCTTGTGAACATTGCTGCCTCCTCGCTGACGAGCGTCGTAATGGTCCTGCTCTGCTGGGAAAAGTATACGGCCGCAGCCACCGCGATAACCACAGTCGCTGTCATCATATTCGGCGAGACTGCGCCGAAAATAATCGCAAAGAAAAACGCAAACCGCATGGCCTGCGTCATCTCCTATCCCATTCGTCTGCTGATGACGATACTTTATCCCATCGTATGGCTGGTAGTCGGCCTTGCGCATCTGATAACAAAGCCCATGAAGGGCGAGGACGAGCGCGGCGACGAGGAGTCCGCCGTCGAGGAACTGCAGTCCATAATCGAGACCGTTGAGGACGAGGGCGTGATCGACGAGGACCGCTCCGGCCTGCTTCAGGCGGCGCTGGACTTCTCCGAAATCTCCGCAAGCGAGGTCATGACCTCGCGCGTCGATATGGAGACTATCGACATCGACGACGATTGGGATGAGATCATGACCCAGCTCGAGCAGTCATCCTACTCGCGCATACCTGTTTATGAGGACAGCATCGACAACATCATCGGCGTTTTGTATCTCAACCACTTCTTTAAGGCGATACTCGACACGCCGAAGCCCGATATCCGTGCGCTCCTGATCGAGCCATGCTATGTCTACAAGACGATGAAGCTTCCCGCGGTCCTCGCAGAGCTGCGCCGCGCAAAGACCCATATCGCGATCGTGACCGACGAATACGGCGGTTCAATGGGCGTTATCACGATGGAGGACGTCATGGAACAGATAGTCGGCGATATATGGGACGAATCCGACGAGATTGAAGCAGAGGTCGTCGAGCGCAGCGAGGGCAAGTACGAACTCGACGGCGACATGAGCATGTCCGACTTCCTCGAGCTTATCGAGGAAGAGCACGACGGCGAGATACCCGAGAGCGAGAGCGCCACCGTCGGCGGCTGGACGATCGAATCCTTCGGCGCATTTCCAAAGGTCGGAGACAGCTTCGACGTTCTCAACCTGCATGTGACCGTACTGGAAATGGACGAGGACGGCCTGAGAGTTGAAAAAGTGCTTGTCGAAATCAAATAAATAAAGTCAAAGGGCGCGTTGTAGAACGAAAAATTCTACAACGCGCTCTCTTTTTGTCTGCTCAAGGGGTTACGGAAGGAGATCATATGGAAAAACCGGCGCAAATTTCGCTATTTGGGTATGGCAAAGCCGGCCGCGAAGCAAAATAGGGGCCGCGGCCGTTTTGAAGTGAGGGAAGATAGCCGCAATTCTTTGATTTGGAGTACGGCTTTGATTTTCTGAGGAAATTACGCTTGAAGTATGACCTTTTGCCTAAAATACGGGAGTTTATGCAAATTTCAGATGGTTAAGGCTATCTAGCCTGCAAGGGCGCACCCCGAAAAAGGGTACATGTGCTTCTGAATTAAAGGCAATATTGCATCCGGTAACAAGGTCTTTGTAATCAGTTACACCAGAAGAATCTAATATCCCTCACGTTATATGACTTCTGTGTCATGGCTTATTGCTCCATAATGACTTTTACAACCAATCCTAAAGAAGTTAATATTATTATATAAAACATGTTTTATTATAGAGTTCTTGGAATTTGATTTGTCACAATTGCACAGAATCCTCTAGTGACAATCTCGGAAGCAATTGGAGGTAATATGAGTACAAAAGTAATGGCGACCCAACAGCTGGCAGATATCTTCGAGACCCGCCGAGACATACAAAACCTTGTGGGTAAGGTTGCAGCTCATTATGTCATTAAGGCAGAGCACGAAATATTCGACCTTTTCTGGGCCAATAGGGAGGATGTCTCTCTTGGCGTAAACACAGGATACTACAGCGGTCCTGACGCAATTCGCGCTTACTACCAATCTTTTTATGATGAAGCAGTGCTGACAACCAAGCTTCTCACGGACAAATTTGCAGACGATGAAAAAATTGCAGGAAAATCACAGGAAGAACTGTTTGGAATGGGCCTCATGCGCTATATCCCTCTTGATACCGGTGTTATGGAGGTCGCAGAAGATGGAAATACTGCCAAAGGTCTTTGGGCAATCCGTGGCTCTTACAACGCGCTGACACGCGGAGGCCCCGTAGCCTATTGGGAGTGGGGCTGGATGGCATGCGATTTCATATTTGAAAACGGTGAGTGGCGTATTTGGCATATGCTTCATCTTGACGATGTTGACCATCCTATCAGCGTAAGTTGGGCTAAAGAATTTATGGGGTACCCCGATGTGCCTGAATTTCTCCCGATGGACACTTTCTCTCGTCCCGAGCCGAATGTGAAATGTACTCTGCGCGAATATTACAGCGCAGACCGTCCTTTCACGCCTACCCCACAAATCCCACGCCCCTACAGAACATTTTCGGAAACGTTCAGCTATGGCGTCTGACGGGAAAGGAGAATCATGAATAAATCAGAACTGAAATTCAATGTAGATGAGAAGATGCGCCGAGTAATAGATCGCGAACAAGTGAAAGACCTGATTTCAAAGCACTGCCTATATCAGTGTAACTGCATGCGGAAAGAAGAGCTTGCTGATCTCTGGGTCCACACACCTGCATACACCGCCTCGGCCTCCCTAGCTAATAACTACGGCTATTTTATAGGAATGGACGAGATATATAAGTACTACGTTAATGATTTTGAAAGGCTGCAGGCTGAGCGTCTTTCAGAATATCCCGAAATAGAACAGAATTTCACCAATTTCGGACATGGTTTTATGGAAACGCATACTGTCAGCACTCCCATTGTTTATCTTGCCGGTGATGGAAAAACCGCCCGTTTCCTGGGGTATGATCAGGGACAGCAAAGTGTAGGCAAAGGCGATGGGACCGCGAGAGTTCTATTCACCTTTGGAAACATTTTTGCCGACTGCGTAAAGGAAGATGGAGAATGGCGTATTTGGCACCTGATTCTTGAACGCGACCATACCGTAAATGCCGATGAGGTTTATTCTGTGCCTGCTCATCGTCCGTTTGGCGATGATCCACTTGATGCTGAAGCAGGAAATCCAACCTTCCCGTGTGATGTTTATGATAACTTTTATGGGTGGGCAGATTTGTATAAGAAAATGCCAAAAGAATACTACAGTTATTCAGATGCAGAAAGTTACGGCCCCAACGGAAAGCATCACACATACAACGAGTTCCCGTATACCGATTATAACGAATAAAGGGAGGCAACCATGAAGAAAAATCTACCGATAGAAAGGCGCGTTGACTGCGCATTTGGCTGCCAAGAAATTGAGCGCATTAAATCAGAGCATGCCTACCTGCATGCAATTGGCCATTCTCGAGAAGAATGGGATTACCTGTGGGTTCGTTCTTCGAACGCCACTTGGGCGCATCGTTTTGGTAAGATGATTGGCTTCCCAGAGATATGGCTCGGTTGTGTCATTGACATGGATCGTCAGGTATATGAAGGTGCACTGAAAGACGTTGTTGTCTTCCCTGAAACCGCAACAAAAGATTACAGAAGCGTAGGTGCCACCGGGATTCATTCACTTGCTTCGGCTATTATTGAGGTAGCAGATGACGGTGAAACCGGACGAACATATTGTGTTACATCGGGAACAATGGGATTTTCCTTCTCCAGTAGGACAAAAACAAAGTCATGCAGCTGGATGTGGGAAAGATATGGCTCAGACTTCTGCTGTGTAAACGGCGAGTGGTTCTATTTCCACGAACAAGTTTGTCCCGACCTCGGCGGAAACTACGGGCTGGTTGACAGCGCACCTCCTCCGCTTCCGGAAAATGCGCCAAAACCCGAAGGTGCTCCCGGTGACGGCCCTGGCGGCCCTGG
>CAZIHY010000009.1:19538-21670 GCA_964539115.1 uncultured Oscillospiraceae bacterium | reverse complement strand
GGTCCTGGAAGTTCTGGAGGTCCTGGTGGTCCTGGTGGAATGCCTCGCACTGGAGACTGGGCCCGCGACGCTTACCTGCTTGCTGTGAGTAAGGAAAAACCCTTCCTTGACCCCGCAGGCGGCGGCCCGGAGAAAATCACGGAGCGCGGTCTTACGCATCTGGGACACGGCACACTGCAGACAATTCAAAATACCGTTCCCTACCCAAAACCCTATGTCACGATGGATGACGAAAACACTTATTCCAGAGGTCGAACCAAATTCTAATGGAAATATAGCAATTAATACAAGGAGGTATTACTAAGGATGAAAACAAAACGCAGTATTGCCGTGGTTCTGTTATCAGCTTTTCTGTTAATCGGCTGTTCCAATTCCCCGGCAGAGACCCCGAATGCCACGGTTTCGCAACCCGATTCTACCCCGGACGTTAACACCCCTGATGCCTCTGAACCCGATTCTCCCGCAGCAGATGCCGATGCCCTAGTATCCCTTCCTATTACAGAAGAAGTGACTACAGTGACTTTGACCTCCGCACTCGACGCGCAGCTGGGTCAAATATTGGATGAGAATGAGTATGCTTCTCTCATCTACTACTCCGAACTGGAAAAACGCACTAATATACATCTTGAAATGACGCTGATAGGTATTCAGTCTTTTTCTGAAGTTCTCACCGTTATGCTCTCAGGCGGCGAATATACGGATGTAATTCTTTCGCCAAGCGAGTCGTACTTTGGAAGCTATGAATCAGCAGTCGAGGAAGAGGTTGTTGTAGATCTGAGCGCATTTATCGCCGAAAACATGCCTAATTACATGAGCATTCTCGACGAACACCCCGCATACAGAAAGGCCGTCACGTCCTCTGATGGCAGATATCTTGGTCTTTATGGTTTCTATGCGGATGACTACCCGCCTTCTCAGGGACCTGTCATTCGCACGGACTATCTTGAAAGTGTCGGAATGGAAATGCCAGAGACCTATGATGAATACTACGAACTATTCAAGGCGTTTAAGTCTGAGCTGAATCTTGAAGCGCCTCTGTTCCTGTCTTCCGCTTGTGATATGAACGGCGGTGCCTGGGCAGGCGGATATGGTGTACTTGGCATAGTAGGAACTACAACGTCGCCTCCGTTCTATCAAATCGACGGCACAGTATACTTTAGCCCTCTTGAGGGAGGATTCCTTGATTATATCAAAATGCTGAATAAGTGGTATGAAGAAGGCCTCCTGTATTCCGATTTCGCAACGAACACAGACGCGATGATTCCTACAAGCGTTCCTGACAGTTGGGGCGTTGCCAACATGGTAGGCGACTTCTTGGATAACTATGGGATAATGTTTGCAGGCAACGAGAACGCTACCTTTGCCGGCGCAAATATTCCTGTATTGAACGAGGGCGATACTGCCCACTTCCGCGAGAACGTCAGCCAGATTCAGAGCACGGTGACTCTTATCACCACTGTTTGCGAGGATCCCGAAATGGTCTGCAGATACTTCGATTATTACTACTCTGAGGAAGGCACGATTCTTCTTAACTATGGCGTCGAAGGCATATCCTTTGAGTATGTTGAGGGCAAGCCCGTCCTAATGCAGGAAATCTACGAAGCTCACCCCGACCTCGATGAAATGACAGTTGCTAAGCTATATGGAATGTCCACCGGTTCGTTCATTCGTGATTGGACACGTGACGCAAGCAGATACTCTGATGTACGCATGGAAGCTGTTGCAACCTGGTCGAAGTCCGATAACGCATACAACATCCCTGCTTCGGTATCTATGACCGCAGACGAGAACTCTGTATACTCAAACATCTATATCACGATTGATACGTACATCGCTGAAAATGTGCCGAAGTTTATTATGGGTGAAATATCTTTCGACGAATATGATGAGTTCGTCGAACAACTGATGGAACTTGGCATTCAGGACTGCATAGACATGAAGCAGGCTGCCCTTGACAGGTATCTGGCGGACTGAATTTTTTCTCTTCATGCTTTCCAGAAGATTGACCTAGTGTCAATTTTGGAAGGACCAAATTAATAGCTAAAACACAAAAACCGAGGGGTCGCACAAAACGACACATGCCCCTCGGTTTTTGTTTTTCTATATGATTTTCGACTATTCAGAATATTGAT
>CAZIHY010000009.1:0-19438 GCA_964539115.1 uncultured Oscillospiraceae bacterium | reverse complement strand
CATATTTAAGTGTTTCCTGCTCAATGTAGGCAAAAACACGTTTTGCAACAGGGCTGAGTTCGGGTTCTGTGCGCATTGCCAAATAAAGCGTCCATTTGCACGGCGTTTCGAGGTTTAGTCGAATCTGGGTTGTCTGCCCGCCGTGTTCCATCGAAGAAAACATATGCTCCGTCATGGCAAAGATTCCTCTGTCTTGTGTGTGTGCGGGCTTTCGCATTGGTTCATTGCTGGAAAATGCAATGTTGATAGAGTATCCCAGACTTTCAAAATAGGACTCCAAGGTTTCTTTCATACCCGCCGAAATACCAAAGAGATAAAATGGTTCACGCACCAGTTCTTCTACCTTGACATAATCTAACTGCGCAAATGGGTGATCATTATTGACAAGCAGCACCAGTTCCTCAGTGACAAAAGGCTGACACTGTATTCGTGGCGAAACAAGAGCCTCTGTAGTCACCGCAAGCTCAGCACTACCCTCTGTGAGTTTCTGCAATATCTCTCTGTTCGAGCAGCGCTCAATATAGAGTCTCACATCCGGGGCACTTTTCAAGTAATTCTCTGCCCAGAGAGAAAGAAGCATGGACACGGACGAACACATGTGAACGTTTTTATCTTCGAATGATGCATTTTGCCTCATTTGCCTCAGTAGGAGGTCATAATCGCTGAACATCTTGTTTGCAAACGAGTATAGTATCCGTCCTTTTGTATTCAGGAGCATTCCATTTCTCGTTCTTTCAAATAGGGCAAAACCAAGCTCTCCCTCCAAACGGGAAATTGACTTGCTCAGTGCGGATTGTGTTATGTACAACTTTTCAGCAGCACGGGAAATATTACCAAGCTCAGCAACCACCAGAAAGTGCTCTAACTGTGTGATATTCATCCGTTCCTTCACTAAAGCAACCCTCCAACTTAGTGTTTATATGTTTACTCCTGCCGAATCTTCTATAATTGTTAAATATTATTATATTCCTAGAAAAGCTGATAGACAACATTAGTTCAATATTCGCACAACAAGCCATAACCACTAGCCATGCGCAGCGATTCTGTATGTTATCTCCGGAGTATAATCGCCCCATAAGCCCCTGCTGGAAGAATGGATGTGCCAGGGGATCTACAACTGCGTGGTGCTGCTGGCGCGATTACAGGAAGTTGGCTACGATGGCGGGATCAGTATTCCGAAAGAGAATGAATTACTCTTATCCGAACAGCAAGAGCGCCGTCCCAAGAACATGAATACCCGCTTAGAGCCGGCCCGGCTACCCCACCATAAGGGGATAGAGTCCGGCATGGTGGTCTACTATACCACTCTCTCGCATCTGATTGCCGACTTGAAAAATGCACAATCTCAGGGACATCTGGACCGCCGGTGGCGGGTTTACCCGCGGCCGGCTGTTCTGGTTATTGACGAGGTTGGTTATATGCAGCTTGACCAACAGGAGGCAGAGCTGTTGTTTCGCCTGATTTCGCTACGAGCATGGCAGTGTGATTCTCACCAGCTTCAGCAACTGGGCGAGTTGCTCAGCTACATGTATTGGCTACCGTCCTGTTGGACCGGCTGCTGCACCATGCTCATGTGGTGAATATCCGAGGCCAAACCTACCGGCTGCGAGACCGGCTCAAGGCCGGCGTCCATACGGCTCTGCCAGCCGAAATCCCACCGGGGCCAGCTTTGCCATCTCCCAATAGCTAAATTTGCGTCGGTTTTTCCACACTATCGCCTTCCGCAACCCCTTGAGCAGACAAAAAGAGAACGCTGCAGAATGTTTTGTTCTACAACGCGCTCTCTTTTTTATTATTCCGATTTTTTCTTTTCCTGTTTTCTCAGCGCGGCCTCGACCAATCCGATAAAGAGCGGATGCGCCCTGTTAGGCCTGCTTTTGAACTCCGGATGAAACTGAACGCCGATGTAATAATCGTTTCCCGGAACCTCAACGGTCTCTACGATATAGCCATCCGGTGATGTGCCGCTGATAACGAGCCCCGCATCTGTCAGTACCTCGCGGAAGTCGTTGTTGAATTCATAACGGTGCCTATGGCGCTCAGATATATTTTCCTCGCCGTAGCAGCGGTACATCTGGCTGTCCTTTTCGATCCTGCACGGATATGCTCCGAGGCGAAGCGTTCCGCCCTTGTCCGTATTATCGTCCTGATCCGGAAGAAAGTCTATCACCTTATGCGCGCTTTCCTCGTCAAATTCTTTGGAATTTGCGTCCTCCATGCCGCAGACGCTCCTGGCAAAGGCAATGACGGCAACCTGCATTCCAAGGCAGATGCCCAGATACGGGATATCCTTTCGGCGGCAATAGTCTGCCGCCAATATCTTGCCCTCAATGCCACGGTTGCCGAACCCTCCGGGGACGATCACGCCGCTGCAGTCCGCGAGGATGCCGTCAATCGTATCCTCCGTCACGGTCTCAGAGTCTATCCACTTTATCCTGACATTAGTCCTGAAAGTATAACCCGCATGGCGCAGCGCCTCCGCCACAGAGAGATATGCGTCGTGCAGCTGAACATACTTCCCGACAAGACCTATCGTCACTTCACGGTCACAGTGGCGTATATTGTCGAGCATCGCATTCCAGTCATCCATTTCGAGATCCGGAGCATAGATACCCAGTTCGCGGCAGACGATGTCTGAAAAATGCTTTTTCTGGAGCATGACGGGCGCTTCGTAGAGAACAGGGATCGTCATGTTTTCAATGACACAGTCCGGCTTTACGTTGCAGAACAGCGCTATCTTCTTGAAAATACTCTCCTCGAGCGGCTCGTCACAGCGCAGCACGATGATGTCCGGCTTGATGCCCATACCCTGAAGCTCCTTGACCGAGTGCTGAGTTGGCTTGCTCTTGTGCTCGTCTGAGCCGCGCAGATACGGCACGAGCGTTACATGGATATAGAGTGAATTCTCACTTCCGACCTCGAGCCCGACCTGGCGTATGGCCTCCAGAAACGGCTGGCTCTCAATGTCACCGGTAGTGCCGCCGACCTCCGTTATAACCACGTCCGCATCGGTTTGCCGGCCGACGTTGTATATGAAGGATTTGATCTCGTTTGTGATATGGGGAATGACCTGCACGGTCTCACCGAGGTATTCACCGCGGCGCTCCTTGTTAAGCACATTCCAATAGACCTTACCAGAGGTCAGGTTAGAGAACATGTTCAGGTTTTCATCGATAAAGCGCTCATAGTGACCCAGGTCGAGATCCGTTTCCGCCCCATCCTCCGTAACATAGACTTCGCCGTGCTGGTACGGACTCATGGTGCCGGGGTCAACGTTGATATATGGATCGAGCTTCTGCGCGGCCACCTTCAGCCCGCGCGCTTTCAGGAGCCGTCCCAGAGACGCCGCAGTTATCCCCTTCCCGAGTCCGGACACAACGCCGCCGGTGACAAAAACATATTTGACCGTTTTCATTTACTCATTCCTCCGTTTGTAATCAAAAAGGGCGTTCATAGCCATATAATGCCGCGGTCAATCATAGCCGTCATATGTACGAATGATATTCTCCGCTACCTCGCGCCGCGAGATACGGGCATCCATCGCACGCTTTTCAATGAAGTAATGCGCGTCGCTC
This sequence comes from uncultured Oscillospiraceae bacterium, assembly GCA_964539115.1. GTDB lineage: Bacteria > Bacillota > Clostridia > Oscillospirales > Oscillospiraceae > CAKSXP01. Next base: position 15,863 of record CAZIHY010000009.1, on the reverse strand, counting down.
TCGTTCATCTTCATTTTTTCTATCAGCAGCCATTTCGCACGGTTGACCGCCCGGATATCCGCCATTTTTTCCTGCAGGGTCTTGTTCTTTGTCTCCATTTTCTGCAGTCTCGTGCTCAGTGCCGCAAGCAGCTTTACCGAGCTGTAATAAACCTGTTTTGAATTCGGCTTGGCGACTGTCAGAACACCTCTGTCCTCGACCTTGTAGGCGACCTTATCATACAGCTCGCTCTTCACAACAAGCAGGATGCCGACGCTCATATCGGCTATACTCATAGCAAAGTCGACCCCCAGCTCATCCGGCAGCGGAGTGTCGATGATGACAATATCCGCCGGGGTCTGTATCATTGAACGTCTGGCTTCGCCGGCGCTGCTGGCGCGAACGACGGGATGGAAATCGGACTGCGGCAAAATACCGGAAAAATAATCGAAAAACTTATCACCGCCGGAGACGATCAGTACCCGCCGGTGGGTCTTTTGATAATTCATGCTGCTGCCTCCGTTTATTCTGTCAGGCTGTTAAGAAAATTTGCGGGCAATATGGAAGACAAAAATTCGCTTTTCCTCGCGATCTCGACCGCCTCTGCAAGGCTGGAGGGCAGCGTTTCCAGCCCCTCAGTTTCGGCAAGGCCGGCCGTGAAGAGGTTGAGATTCGTCGCTGGCTGCAGGGTGAGCTGCCTTTTGATCCCGTCGAGCCCTGCGTAGATGAGAAGCGCATAGGCGAGATAAGGATTTGTCATCGGATCCGGCGAACGCAGCTCGATGCGCTTGAATATGCCCTTCGCCGCCGGTATGCGGATCAGCTGGGAGCGATTTTCCGGAGACCAGGTTATATATTTCGGGGCCTTTTTTTCGCCGAGCCGCCTGTAAGACTCCTCACAGGGGTTCAGGAAGGCGGAAAGCTCCCTGATGTGGGCAAGGATACCGGCCATAAAGTACGGAGTTTTGTCGGTCCCGTCATCGCTGCGGACGGACATATTGATATGCAACCCGTTGCCACTCTCGCCGGGCAGAGGCTTTGGTGAAAAGTCGGCGTAAAGACCGTTTTGGACCGCGACGGCCTTGACTACCGTTACGAAGTTCATCGCGTTGTCCGCGGCGGTCAGCGCATCACTGTACCGGAAATCGATCTCATTCTGGCCCGGTCCCTCCTCATGGTGGGAGCTTTCCGGATGGATGCCCATATCCAGAAGGGTCAGGCATATCTCACGGCGGACGTTCTCGCCCTTATCCTCCGGCGCGACGTCCATATATCCGGCGTTGTCAAGCGGTATCTTCGTCGGGTTGCCCTTGTCGTCAGTCTCGAAGAGATAGAACTCAAACTCGGAACCGAAATATACGGTAAGGTTCTGCTCCCTCGCAGCGGCGACAGCCCGCTTCAGGATAGCCCGGCTGTCCTTTTCAAATGGAGTACCGTCGGGATAACGGATATCGCAGAACATACGGATGACCTTTCCATGCAGCGAACGCCAGGGCAGCGTTGTGATCGTGGAGGGGATAGGAAAAAGAAAGAGGTCGGACTTTACCTCGTCGGTAAATCCCGGGATAGCCGAAGCGTCAAAGGATATGCCGTCGGCAAAAGCCCGCTTGAGCTCATCCGGAACGATCGCCATATTCTTTTGTCTGCCGGAGGCGTCGCAGAACGCGAGTCTGATAAACTTGACGTCCTCCTGCTCGATATACTCCATTATCTCATCATAAGAATAGTTCATCGCCAGTGCCTCCTTAAAAAATGGGTTCTAAAGCCCTGAAATCATAATATTAACAGATACTGAATAAAAGAATAAAAGGATGTTCGCAGAGCATGGGTATACCTATCCCCGTGTCAGTGAACATCCTTGTCCATTTTGAAGTTTACTATTTGAGTAGGTATTTGTCAACAAAACAATCTCAAAAAATTTGTAGAAAACTTCTTGACAAACCGGAAAAGTGGTGCTAGAATCCACACCATGATGTGACAAGGAAGTCGCGGATGGAAGTTTTTTCGTCTGCGGCTTTTTGTTTTTATGAATTATTGTAGAGCGACAATGGCGTCGTTATGGATGATCCATAGGACCCCTTGTCGCTTTATTTTTATTAAGGAGAGATCCGAAATGAGTAAAGTTCCCGAAATCTTTGGTTCAGAGGTTTTCAGCGATGCGGTAATGAGAGAGCGTCTGCCGAAGGCAACCTACAAAGCGCTTCAGCGCACTATAAAAGACGGCAGCTACCTTGACAGCGAAGTTGCAAACGTCGTGGCAAACGCAATGAAGGACTGGGCCATCGAACACGGCGCGACCCACTTCACCCATTGGTTCCAGCCCATGACCGGCATCACCGCCGAAAAGCACGACAGCTTTATCTCCCCGACTGATGACGGCAAGGTTATCATGGAATTCTCCGGCAAGGAGCTGATCCGCGGCGAGCCCGACGCCTCCTCTTTCCCCTCCGGCGGCCTGCGAGCTACCTTTGAGGCCAGAGGCTATACCGCGTGGGACGCCACCTCCTACGCTTTCATCAAAGAGGGGACCCTCTGCATCCCGACCGTTTTCTGCTCCTACGGCGGCGAGGCACTCGATCAGAAAACCGCGCTTCTCCGCTCCATGGAGGCGATCAGCAAACAGGCGCTGCGTGTTTTGAAGCTCTTCGGCAATACCGATGCCAAATCCGTCAAGACGACCGTCGGCCCCGAGCAGGAATATTTCCTCGTCAGCAAAGAGCTCTATGACAGGAGAAAGGACCTCATCTACACCGGACGCACCCTGTTCGGCGCCCGTCCCCCCAAGGGACAGGAGATGGAGGACCACTACTTTGGAGCCATAAAGCCGAGAGTCTTGGCATATATGAAAGACCTGAACGACGAGCTCTGGAAGCTGGGCGTTCTGGCCAAGACCGAGCACAACGAGGTCTCTCCGGCACAGCACGAACTGGCCCCCATTTTCACCACCACGAACCTCGCCGCGGATCATAACCAACTGACCATGGAGATCATGCAGAAGGTCGCGGAAAGGCACGGCCTCGTCTGCCTGCTGCACGAGAAGCCCTTCGCCGGCGTCAATGGCAGCGGCAAGCACAACAACTGGTCTCTTTCCACGGACACCGGCGCAAACCTGCTCGAGCCGGGCGAGACCCCTTATGAGAACGCACAGTTCCTCCTCTTCCTCTGTGCCGTTATCAAGGCCGTTGACGAATATCAGGATCTGCTTCGTATATCCGTTGCCAGCGCCGGCAATGACCACCGCCTCGGCGCAAACGAAGCTCCTCCCGCAATCGTTTCCATGTTCCTCGGAACTGACCTGAGCGAGATTCTGGAGGCAATAGAGGCCGACACTCCGTACAGCACCAGGGAACAGGAACTCATGCGTATCGGAGTCGACACCCTTCCGAAATTCCCGAGAGACACGACCGACCGCAACAGGACCTCTCCTTTCGCCTTCACCGGCAACAAGTTCGAGTTCCGCATGCCCGGCTCCTCCGTTTCCATCTCCTGCGCGAACACGGTCCTCAACACCTCCGTTGCAGAGGAACTCCGCCAGTTCGCCGACGAGCTTGAAAGCGCAGAAGACTTCACCTCCGCGATGCACGACCTTATCAAGAGAACTATCAGCGAGCACAAGCGCATCATCTTCAACGGCGACGGCTATGACGACTCCTGGGTCGTAGAAGCCGAGAAGCGCGGACTTCTCAACCTGCGCTCCACTCCGGATGCGCTGGCGCACATGCTCGACGAGAAAAACCTGGCCCTGTTCGAAACTCACAAGGTCTACAGCCGCACGGAGCTCGAAGCCCGCTATGAGGTCCTTCTTGAAAGCTATTGCAAGCACGTCAACATCGAGGCCCTTACAATGCTGGACATGGCGAACAAAGACATTCTCCCCGCAATGAGCAAATACAGCAAGTCCCTCGCGGACGCCTGCGCACAGAAATATGCCATCTCTCCCGACATCGACTGCGCTTATGAGAAAGATACTCTCAAGTCGCTCAGCGCCATGATAAGCGCGGTTTACAGGCAGGCTAAGAAGCTCGAGGCCGATCTTCTGGGAGCCAAAGCCATTCAGAGCAACGCAGAACTCGGCGCATATTACAAGGACGTCATCATCCCCGACATGACGGCGCTCCGCATCCCCGCGGACGAAATGGAAATGATCGCGGACAGCGCCGCCTGGCCCTATCCGTCCTACGGCGAGCTGCTCTTCGGAGTCAGATAATATAATCAGCAATTTTCGGCAATTTTAATGGGAGGTACATATTATGTTAGAATCCACCGTATTGGAAGCAATATCAGGCGAAGTATTTTCCGTATGGTTCCTGATAGGCGCGGCTCTCGTCTTCTGGATGCAGGCAGGTTTCGCAATGTGCGAGGCCGGCTTCACCAGAGCCAAGAACACCGGCAACATCCTCATGAAGAACCTGATGGACTTCTGTATCGGAACCGTCATGTTCATCCTCATCGGCTTCGGCCTTCTCATGGGTGAGGACCTGATCGGCCTTATCGGCAAGCCCGGTTTTGACATCTTCACCGCTTATGCAGATTTTGATTTCTCCTCTTTCGTATTTAACCTTGTTTTCTGCGCAACGACCGCCACTATCGTCTCCGGTTCCATGGCGGAGCGTACTAAGTTCCTTTCCTACTGTATCTATTCCGCTATCATCTCTGCTCTCATCTACCCTATCGAGGCCCACTGGATTTGGGGCGGCGGCTGGCTGTCCCAGCTCGGCTTCCATGATTTCGCCGGCTCCTGCGCGATCCACATGGTCGGCGGCCTCTGCGCCCTGATCGGCGCGAAGATGCTCGGCCCCCGCATCGGCAAGTTCACCAAGCAAGCCGACGGCTCCATCAAGGTCGGAAGCTTCCCCGGACACAACCTGCCCATCGCCTGCCTCGGCGTGTTCATCCTCTGGCTCGGCTGGTACGGCTTCAACGGCGCCGCGGCGACCTCTGTTGAACAGCTCGGCTCCATCTTCCTTACCACCACGATAGCTCCTTCTCTCGCAACCGTCACCTGCATGATCTTCACGTGGGTCAAGTACGGCAAGCCCGACGTTTCAATGTGCCTTAACGCCTCCCTGGCCGGCCTTGTCGGCATCACCGCAGGCTGCGACGTGACCGACTGCTTCGGCGCCGTCATCATCGGCATCGTCTCCGGTCTGCTCGTCTGCTTCGGCGTGTGGCTGCTTGATTACAAGCTCCGCGTTGACGACCCCGTCGGCGCTGTCGCTGTCCACTGCCTTAACGGCATCTGGGGCACCTTCGCCGTCGGCCTTCTCGCAACCGACACCGCTCCCGGCTATTCCATCGCAAACGCCTCCGGCGAAAAGCTCGTTGGCCTGTTCTATGGCGGCGGCTTCGAACTGCTCGGCCTCCAGTGCACCGGCATCGTCTCCGTACTTGCATGGACCGCAGTTACGATAACCCTCGGCTTCCTGCTCATCAAGAAGCTTGTTGGCCTCCGCGTCTCCCGCGAGGAGGAGATAGAAGGCCTCGATTCCTCCGAGCACGGCCTGCCCAGCGCTTATGCCGGCTTCACCTTCTCCCCCGAGCCCATCCTTGAGGACGGCGTCGTCATGGTCAGCGGGGACGTCCCCGTTGCCGAAGCCGTCGAGGTCAAGACCGTTCCTACCTTCGACAAGCCCGCTTCCGGCATGCCCAAGATGACCAAGGTCGAGATCATCTGCAAGGAGTCCCGACTGGAGACTCTCAAGAACGCGATGATAAGCATCGGCATAACCGGTATGACCGTATCCCATGTTATGGGCTGCGGCACGCAGAAGGGCAAGCTCGAGTATTACAGAGGCGTCGCCGTCGAGGCCACGCTGCTGCCCAAGATCCAGGTCGACATCGTAGTGAGCAAGGTTCCCGTCTCGCAGGTCATCGAGACCGCGAAGAGGGTGCTCTACACCGGACACATCGGCGACGGCAAGATCTTTGTCTACGACGTTGAGAACGTCGTTAAGGTCCGCACCGGCGAGGAGGGCTATGACGCGCTCCAGGATGTCGAATAAATACATTAAAAAGCATTGACTGAGAAAAGTAATACGGAAATGTCTGCCCACAGAGAGCGCGGGAGGGGTGAGAGCCGCGCGGCAGACCCCGTATGAAGAACACTCAAGAGCTGCAAACTGAACGCGGAACTATTCGCCAGTAGGTACGCCGTATTTCGGGCGTTAACCGGAAAATGAGGTGATCTCTTCGGAGATAAGATAGGTGGTACCGCGAGTTTGCGCAGCTCGTCCTGTCATAAAACGGAATCTGCGCGCAAAACTTTTTTCGGAGGTTGTCTCAAAATGTGTTCAATTATGGGTTACTGCGGTACTGAACTCAGTTACGAAGAATTCAAATCCGGTTTTGATAAAACCGTCTCCCGTGGCCCCGATATGTCAAGGATCGTGGATATCGGCACGGGATTTCTTGGTTTCCACCGGCTTTCGATCATGGGCCTTTCCGAGGCCGGCATGCAGCCGTTTTCCCTCGGCGGGCGCATGGTCGTCTGCAACGGCGAAATATACGGCTTCCGCCGGATAAAACGGGAGCTGGAAGCAAAGGGCTATCGTTTCGAGAGCGGCTCGGACTGCGAGCTGCTTCTGCCTCTATATGAGGAATACGGCGCCGGAATGTTTGAAAAGCTGGACGCCGAGTTTGCGATGGTCATCTATGACGGGGAGAGCGGCGGACTTATCGCCGCGCGCGACCCTATAGGCATCCGCCCGCTGTACTACGGTTATGACAAAAAGGGCGGCATTCTCTTCGCCAGCGAGGCAAAAAACCTTGTCCCGCTCTGCGACAAGATCATGCCCTTCCCGCCCGGGCACTATTACAAGGACGGGGAATTCGTCTGCTACCGCGACATGAGCCATGTCTCTGCCGTGAGTTCCGACGATCTGGAGACCGCCTGCCGCAGCATCCGGGAAAAGCTGATAGCCGGCATTGAAAAGCGTCTCGACGCCGACGCGCCCGTCGGCTTCCTCCTCTCCGGAGGGCTGGACTCCTCCCTGGTCTGCGCCGTCGCCGCAAGGCTCTCCGACAAGCCAATAAAGACCTTCGCCATCGGAATGAGCACGGACGCGATCGACCTAAAATACGCAAAGCAGGTCGCGGAGTACATCCACTCCGACCATACGGAGGTCATCATAACAGAGGACGACGTTCTAAAGGCCCTGCCCGAGGTCGTCGCACTCCTCGGAACCTGGGACATAACGACGATACGCGCCTCCATCGGCATGTATCTCGTCTGCAAATACATACACGAAAACACAGATCTGCGCGTCATTCTGACCGGCGAGATCTCCGACGAGCTCTTCGGCTATAAGTATACCGATTTTGCCCCCTCGCCCGGGGAATTCCAGAAGGAGGCCGAAAAGCGCATCCGCGAGCTGCACATGTATGACGTTCTCCGCGCCGACCGCTGCATCTCGGTCAACTCGCTCGAGGCGCGCGTGCCCTTCGGCGATCTGGATTTCGCAAGCTATGTCATGTCGCTCGACCCGAATATGAAGGTCAACCGCTACGGCAAGGGCAAGTATCTCCTTCGTCATGCCTTCGAGGGCGACTGGCTGCCGGAAGGCATACTCATGAGAGAAAAGGCCGCTTTCAGCGACGCTGTCGGACATTCCATGGTAGACGACTTGAAAGCATACGCCGAAACGTGTTACACTGATAAAGAATTTGACCGGCTGCGCGGGAAGTATTCCTACGCTGCGCCGTTTACTAAAGAATCCCTGCTTTACCGCGAGCTGTTTGAACAGTATTATCCGGGACAGGCGGAAATGATCGTCGATTTCTGGATGCCGAACCGCGAATGGGAGGGTTGCGACGTCGACGATCCCTCCGCTCGCGTCCTGTCCAACTACGGAGGCAGCGGAAACTAATATAATGGTAAGGAGCACCTCGAAATGAACCAGACAAGCGAACAGACATTATATAGCCAACAGTTCGAGCATGACGCCTGCGGCATCGGCGCCGTCATCAATATCGACGGCACCCAGAGCCACAGTGTCGTCAGCGACGCTCTGTCGATAGTCGAAAAGCTGGAGCACCGCGCCGGCAAGGACGCCACCGGAGAGATCGGTGACGGCGTCGGCATCATGCTTCAGATATCCCACCGCTTTTTCGGCAAGATCAGCAAGGCACTTGGCATAGATCTGGGCGGGGAACGCGATTACGGCGTTGGAATGTTCTTCTTCCCGCAGGATATCCTTGCCCGCCGCCAGGCTCAGAAAATGTTTGAGGTCATCTGCGCCAAAGAGGGCGTTGAGTTTCTCGCATGGCGCGAGGTACCGGCGGACACGGATGTGCTCGGCGAGAAAGCCAGGGATTCCATGCCCTGCATATACCAGTGCTTTGTCCGCCGTCCCGCGAAGGTCGCAAAGGGACTGGATTTTGACCGCCGGCTCTACATCATACGCCGCGTGTTCGAGCAGAGCAACGACAACACATACGTCGCATCCTTTTCCTCGAGGACCATCGTATATAAAGGAATGTTTCTTGTCCACCAGCTTCGCCGCTTCTACCATGACCTTCAGGACGAGGATTTCGTCAGCGCGATAGCCATGGTGCATTCCCGCTTTTCCACCAACACGACCCCCAGCTGGGAGAGGGCGCACCCAAACCGCTTTATCCTACATAACGGCGAGATAAACACCATCCGCGGCAATGTGGACCGCATGATGGCCAGAGAGGAGACCATGCACTCTTCCGTTCTCGACGCGGACATGGATAAGATCCTTCCTGTCATCTCCCAGTCCGGTTCCGACTCCGCGATGCTGGACAACACGCTGGAATTTCTCGTCATGAACGGCATGCCCCTGCCTCTGGCGGTCATGATACTGATCCCCGAGCCCTGGAAAAACGACGCGGGTATCAGCAGGAAAAAGCGCGACCTTTACCGCTATTATGCTACCATGATGGAGCCTTGGGACGGCCCCGCCGCTATTCTTTTTTCCGACGGCGACGTCGTCGGCGCGGTGCTGGACCGAAACGGACTCCGTCCCTCCAGATACTACATAACTACCGACAACAGGCTCATCCTCTCCTCCGAGGTCGGCGTACTCGACATCCCGCCCGAGAACATCGTTCTCAAGTCGAGACTCCAGCCCGGAAAGATGCTCCTTGTGGACACCGTGCAGCAGCGTGTTATATCGGACGAGGAGTGCAAGGAGCATTACGCCGGCCGCCAGCCCTACGGAGAGTGGCTCGACGGGCATCTCGTTCAGCTGTCCGAGCTTTCAATACCCAACCACAAGATCCCGAAATATACCCAGGCGGAGCGAGACAGGCTCTACAAGGCCTTCGGCTATACCTATGAGGACATAACCAACGCTATCCTCCCTATGGCGGAGACCGGCTCCGAGCCTACCGCGGCCATGGGCGCGGACATTCCTCTGGCGGTCCTCTCGGAAAAGCACCAGCCGCTGTTCAACTATTTCAAGCAGCTCTTTGCGCAGGTCACAAACCCGCCGATCGACGCAATACGCGAGGAGGTCGTGACCGACACGACGGTCTACGCCGGCTGTGACGGCAACCTTCTGATCGAAAAAGCGGATAACTGCGCCGTCCTTCAGATAAATAATCCGATACTCACGAGCGTCGACCTCATGAAAATACGCGAGATCAACAAGCCCGGCTTCAAGGTCGAGACCGTCTCCCTTCTTTATTACAAAAACACCGCGCTGGAAAAGGCGCTCGACAAGCTTTTCGTCGACTGCGACCGCGCATACCGCAACGGCTCGAACATCATCATCCTCTCCGACCGCGGAGTGGACGAAAACCACGTTGCTATCCCGTCCCTGCTGGCCGTCTCCGCCATCGAGCAATACCTCATCCGTACAAAGAAGCGCACCGCCGTCTCCATCATCCTCGAGAGCGCGGAGCCGCGTGACGTTCACCATTTCGCAACGCTGCTCGGCTACGGCGCGCGCGCGATAAACCCCTATCTCGCGCAGGAATGCATAACCGAGCTCATCGACCGCAACATGCTCGACAAGGATTATTACACTGCCATCACCGATTACAACAGCGCCATCCTCCACGGCATCGTCAAGATCGCATCCAAGATGGGCATCTCAACGCTGCAGTCCTACCAGTCTGCGCAGATATTCGAAGCCGTCGGCATTTGCCGCGAGGTAGTCGAGAAATACTTCACGAATACTGTCAGCCCCGTGGAGGGGATCGGCCTCAAGGAGATCGGCGAGGGCGTCGAGTGGCGCCACAGCCACGCCTTCGACCCGCTTGGTCTCGGCGTCGACACGACGCTTGACAGCGCCGGCATACACAAGCTCCGCAGCGGAAGCGACACCGAGTCGCACATGTATAACCCACAGACGATACTCGCCCTGCGTGAGGCGACCCATACCAGCTCCTATGAACGCTTCAAGGAATACTCGGCCATGGTCGACGATGAGCGCACGCCGCATACGCTGCGCGGACTGCTCGAATTCGTCTATGACGAAAACGGCGGAGTGCCTCTCGACGAGGTCGAGCCTGCAAGCGAGATCGTAAAGCGCTTCAAGACCGGCGCGATGTCCTACGGCTCCATCTCCGAGGAGGCCCACACCTGTATGGCCATCGCCATGAACCGTCTCGGCGGAAAGTCCAACTCCGGCGAGGGCGGCGAGGACCCCGCGAGATTCGGCACGGAGAAAAACAGCGCCATAAAGCAGGTCGCCTCCGGCCGCTTCGGCGTCACCAGCGCCTATCTCTGCAGCGCAAGCGAGATACAGATCAAAATGGCGCAGGGCGCAAAGCCCGGCGAAGGCGGACACCTCCCCGGAAGCAAGGTATATCCGTGGATAGCCAAAACGCGCTATTCAACGCCCGGCGTCGCGCTCATATCTCCCCCGCCACACCACGACATCTATTCGATCGAGGACCTTGCACAGCTCATTTTCGATCTTAAAAACGCAAACCGGAACGCCTCTATCTCCGTCAAGCTCGTTTCAGAGGCCGGCGTCGGCACAGTTGCTGCCGGCGTTGCCAAGGCGGGCGCGCAGGTCATCCTCATCTCCGGCTACGACGGCGGCACAGGAGCCGCTCCGAAGAGTTCCATCCACAACGCCGGCCTGCCCTGGGAGCTCGGACTGTCCGAGGCCCACCAGACCCTCGTGCAGAACGGTCTGCGCTCCAAGGTCCGCCTTGAAACGGACGGCAAGCTGATGACCGGACGCGACGTTGCGATCGCCTGCATGCTCGGCGCGGAGGAGTTCGGTTTTGCAACAACGCCTCTGGTCTCCATGGGCTGTCTTATGATGCGCGTATGCAACCTCGACACCTGCCCCGTCGGCATCGCTACCCAAAATCCTGAACTGAGAAAGCGCTTCTGCGGCAAGCCGGAATATATCATGAATTTCATGCTCTTCATCGCCGAAGAGCTGCGCGAGATCATGGCGAAACTCGGCGTCCGCTCAGTCGAAGAGCTGGTCGGACGTACCGATAAGCTCCGCGTCAGAAGCAAAAAAATAACGGACAGAGCCGACACGATCGATCTGTCCGCGGTCATCGGCGGAAGAGCCCTTCCCATCACATATGACCCGAGGGACATTTACAACTTCGAGCTTGAAAAGACCCTTGACGTTTCCAGACTCATCCCCGAATTTGAGCCCAGCTTCAAAAAGCGCCGCGCTCACACCTGTACCGTCAGCGTTTCGAGCACGAACCGCGCCGTCGGCACGATACTCGGTTCCGAGATCACGCGCCGTTTCGGCGACAGCCTCAGCGACGACACCTATGTCATCAACTGCACGGGCAGCGCGGGACAGTCCTTCGGTGCCTTCACCCCCAAGGGAATGACTTTGAACCTCGCCGGCGACAGCAACGACTACTTCGGCAAGGGCCTCTCCGGAGGCAAGCTTATCGTCGCTCCCGACCCGCGCAGCAAGTTCAGCGCAAAGGACAACATCGTCATCGGCAATGTCGCGCTCTATGGCGCGACCGGAGGCAGGGCCTTCATCAGCGGCATCGCCGGCGAACGCTTCTGCGTGCGCAACTCCGGCGCCACCGCAGTCGTTGAGGGCTGCGGCGACCACGGCTGCGAATACATGACGGGCGGCTGCGTCGTCGTACTCGGCCGTACAGGCAAGAACTTTGCCGCGGGCATGAGCGGGGGCATCGCATATGTCCTCGACGAGGACCACGACTTCTATCTGCGGCTCAACAAGCAGATGGTCACGATGAGCGAGGTCACCCAGCGCCACGACAAGGAAGAGCTCAGGCGGCTCATTGAGGCACATATCGAGGCCACCGGCTCCGAGCTGGGCCGTGAGATCCTTGCCGACATGGACAAATACCTGCCGCTGTTCAAGAAAATAGTCCCCAACGAATACCAGAAGATGCTGACGGCGATCGCCGCGCTGGAGGAGAAGGGCGTTCCCTCCGAGCAGGCAAAGCTCGACGCATTCCACCTTTGCCAGAAAGCATGAAAGGAGAGTGGCTGTAATGGGTAAGAAAACCGGATTTTTGGAATACCGCCGCACGGCGAACCCGGCGGCCGCTCCGTCGGAGAGAGTCGCGAACTTCCTCGAATTCCACGAGGAGATGGATAAGGACGCCCGTCAGGAGCAGGGAGCCCGCTGCATGAACTGCGGCGTGCCGTTCTGCCAGTCGGGAATAAAGCTCGGCTCGTCCTACAGCGGCTGCCCGCTGCACAACCTGATCCCCGAGTGGAACGACGAGATATACCGCGGGAACTGGGACCAGGCGCTGTCAAGGCTCTGCAAAACCAACAACTTTCCTGAGTTCACGGGCAGAGTCTGCCCCGCTCTTTGTGAAGGCGCCTGCACCTGCGGCCTTTACGACGACCCCGTCACTGTCCGCGAAAACGAGCTTGCGATAATCGAAGAGGGTTTCCGGACCGGCAACGTGAAGCCTCATCCGCCCGCCGTGCGCAGCGGAAAGTCCGTCGCTGTTGTCGGTTCAGGCCCCGCGGGGCTTGCCGCGGCGGACCAGCTCAACAAACGCGGACACTCCGTCACAGTTTTTGAACGAGACGACAGGCCCGGCGGACTGCTGATGTACGGCATCCCCAACATGAAGCTTGAAAAGGATATCGTGAACCGGCGCATAGAGCTTATGAAAGCGGAGGGCATCTCCTTCGAGCTCGGAGCTGACGTCGGCGTGAATGTTGACGCGAAAACTCTTTTGGATGAATACGACGCCGTCGTCCTCTGCTGCGGCGCGAGACAACCGCGGCAGCTGGAGGCGGAAAGCGCAGGAATATCCGGAGTGCATTTTGCCGTCGATTTCCTGACCGGTTCCGTCAGAGAACTCCTGGACGGTCCTGCAGCGGGAACTGATTCCGCCGCCGGGCGGGACGTCGTCATCGTCGGCGCCGGAGACACGGCCAACGACTGTGTCGGCACTGTTCTCCGCCAGGGCTGCAAATCCGTTTTGCAGCTTGTTCGCAAGCCGAAACAGGCGGAACAGGGCAGCGTATGGCCGAAGCCCTCTATCCCCTCGAATTCTAAGGTCGATTACGGCCAGGAGGAAGCCATCGCCGTATTCGGAAGCGACCCCCGCATGTATCAGACAACTATCAAGGAGATAATACCCGACGATTCCGGCCGCGTCTGTGCTCTCAAAATCGTCAAATCAGACCCGGCGACGGATGAAAAAGGCCGGCTGAAGATGGTCGAGATACCGGACAGCGAGAGCGTTATCCCCTGTGACCTGCTTCTTATTGCGGCGGGCTTCGCGGGCTGCGAGCCCTATGCTGTGTCCGGCTTCGGAGCGGAGCTCGATATCCGCGGCAACATCAGAACAGGCAACGGCAGCTATGATACCGGCGTTTCAAAGGTCTTTGCTGCCGGTGACGCCCGGCGCGGAGCCTCTCTCGTCGTCTGGGCAATCGAGGAAGGCCGCAAATGCGCCAGACAGGTTGATGAATACCTGATGGGATACAGCAACATGATATGAAGCGTCCGCCTTCACCCTGAATCAAATAAAACGATCCCCCGATACAGGAAAAACAAACGTGCTGTACTGGGGGGTCATTATGCCGGCAAAAAGCCGGACAGAGAGGAATGTTTATCCCCTCTGTCCGGCTTTTTATGTAATACAAATCGTCAATGATGCATGGGCGGCAGGTCCATCGACAGTTTTCTCGCCAGCGCGGCCGCCTGCTGGCATCCGTCGGTTTCAGAGACCGCGCCGGGCGCCCGAGTGCCGGTCACCAACACCTCACCGGCGCAGCGCCAGTGCAGCATATTGGCAATATGCGCATATGACGTCAGGAGACCATCCATAGCCGTAAGCGTATCATGTCCGCTGCTGGCAATCAGCGCGCACTCCTTACCTTCCATCTGCGGCATGCAGCGCAGGAAGCAGAAAAAACGGTCAATGGCGTTTTTTATCTGCGCGGGAAACGTAAACCAGTAAAGCGGCGTTATGAACACTACGACGTCAGCGTCAATAATAGCCGGGGCGATATCGTCATAATCGTCACTCTGAGCGCACGGCTTCCCGTTTTGGAAGCAGCCGCCGCACGCACGGCACGGGCTTATGTCCAGGAACGCGGTATCAAACCTGGTAACCGTATGTCCTTCCTTTTCCGCTTCGCTGATAAAAGCCTCTGCCATAAGAACGCTGTTTCCATTTTTCCTCGGGCTTCCGGTCAGTACTACTATTTTCTTTTGCATCACGAGCTCCCCATTCGATAATTATTTTTAGCTTAAGCCTTGGAGGCAAAATTACAGACTCGCACTTTTTGTGTTTTTTAGGGAAGCGCCCATCCCGACCATACCGATACGTATAAATAAGGCCGGATGATCACTGTTAACGCCGGTTTTTTATGTTTGATCGAAGAAGAACGCACCCACTCCGCCAATTCCCAGATGAACGCCCGGCACAGCGCCGAACTCTCCGATAATATCAGGAGCTGATACTGCGTTATTCAGCTGTGTCGATGGTTTTGCGAAACACCACCAGACGGTCAAACAAGTACTCAGTAACAAAGTTGACAAGCATGGTGATGATAAGGACCAGATACTCATTCCATGCAATATCGGGGCCTGTCAGGACAGCGGTCCACCACGTAGACAGGGGCGTAAATACCAGATAAAACAAAGCCACCTGTGTCATGGCAACGGGTATGTTGCCGGCGGAATGAAAGGTGAATTTGCGATTCAGGGTAAAATTCCATACAACAGAAAGGACAAGAGCAATCAGATATGAGATCCAGTGAGTAAGATGAAGGAGTTCCTCCATCAGAGTAAAACTGAGTATCTGGACCACTCCTGCACTGATGGAAAAGCACACAAATTTTAATGAGCGAACGATTTCTCTCTTTCTCTCACTCATATTTTACATCCCCTCTGGTTTGAAACGAAATGCCTTTTTAAAGTATAGAACTCATTTGGGCATTTTGCAAGCGTGAAGGGGAAAATGTTCGGAAAGTCCATTCCATGCGGGCGGACTGGTATGGTATAATGAAGTTAAAGGAAAACCGAAAATATGTGAGGTGACTGAAGTGGGATTCTGGATTTTCATGTTAATAATGGATATGCTCATTCCGGCTGTCATGATCGGTTTCGGAAGGCTGTTTTTGAAAAAACCTCCAAAGGACATCAATGCTGCATTCGGATACCGAACAAATATGTCCATGAAAAATAAAGACACATGGGTATTTGCTCATAAGTACTGCGGAAAAATGTGGTATATATGTGGAATAATTTTATTGCCATTGTCCATTATTGCGATGTTGTTCGTCATAAGGGAAAGTATAGATACCATAGCACTTTCAGGGGTTATCATATGCTCTTTTCAGGCTTGTTTTTTAATTGGCTCGATTTTCCCAACAGAAAAAGCTCTTAAAAAAACTTTTGATAAAAACGGCCGCAGACGGCAGATTCCGCCTAACCGGACTTTTTGCCCCTAAGATATCCGTAAATACACGAAAG
>CAZIHY010000008.1:19743-39735 GCA_964539115.1 uncultured Oscillospiraceae bacterium | reverse complement strand
TACGTTACAGTGATAGCATCACTACTGTCCGGCGCGGTAATGGTTTTACCTGCCAGATTCAAGATGATATTTCTTTTGTCTGTAATCTTGATCGCCTCTGTAACATCCTGAAGCAGCGTGATCTCCGTTGCGGTTTCCCCGCTCCCCGCCGCGTCAATAGCTGCTTGCAGAGTTCCATACCCTGTGTCACCGATTTGCGCGACGTCCCCATCTGCCATCGCCGTTGCTGATAACAACATAATTACCATGCAAATCACAAACAGACATGTCAACAGTCGTTTTTTCATATACATCTCTTCTCTTTAGTAATCAAAACTCATTCTGTTATGAGAATCATAACAGAACAAAAGGGTACCCTTTTGTTGCCGGAAATTCCTGCTATCAACTATGTTATTAAAAAATATATCATTTTACACTAAGAAAATCAACTGTTCTCCGCATTTTTGTATATGTATTGACACCTGAAAACGGCTGTTGCAGAAATCACATTCTGCAACAGCCTAAAACAGTTTTCACTTTCCCGTTTTCAGTTTATCCACAAGCGTTTCGTCGGGCTGCACGATGACCGTATTGTAATCAGTGTATATGACCTTTCCGGGCAGCGATCCGGACGGTTTTTTGACATAGCGCACCAGAGTGAAATCGACGGGGACCTTGCCGCTTTCCCGCCCCTGAGAGTAGAAAGCCGCCAGCATCGCTGCTTCCATGAGGCTTTGAGTGTCCGGGTCCTCCCCTTCCGTTCTGAGTATGACATGGCTTCCATGTATCTTCTGTGTATGGAACCAGACGTCCGTTTTGCGCGCAGTCCTGGTTGTCAGTCTGTCGTTCTGTGCATTATTGCGCCCAACTAGTATCTCCAGCCCGGCGGAAGAACGGAACGAGAGCGGCTTCTGTTCCTGTGTCCGCTCCTTATGATTAGTCTTCTGCCTGCGCAAATATCCGGTTTCCGTCAGCTCACGGCGTATCTCCGCCAGATCATTTTCATTTTCAGCTCTGGCTATCTCATCGAGGACGCTTTGCAGATAGTCAAGGTCGCGCTCCGCAGAGACGATCAATTCCGTCAGATGCATACGCGCAGACTTGGCCTTGTTGTACTCTTTATAAAACGCCGCCGCGTTCTGCTGCGGCGTTTTCTGCGGGTCAAGCGCGATCCTTATAGTCGGGCAGTCCTCTTCATAGTAATCCTCTGTTTCAAACTCGGCCATGCCCTTTTTGAGTCTGTAAATATTCGCTGTTATAAGGTCGCCGTATTTGCGCTTTTCCTCACGGGAATCAGTCTTTTTTAAGTCAGAGCGCTGAAGCTCCAGCTTACGTTTGACCCTGTCGTGCGCGTTCTTGACGGATTTGTTGAGGCTCTGTGCACGGCGGCGAATATCGTCGGCCTTGTCGCGTTTTGTGTAAAACGCATCAAGCAGCTCGGAAAAGCCGTCGAATATGACCGTCTCTCCTGTCCGTCCGAACTGGCTCAGGTTTACACAGGAAAACTCCTTTGGCCTTCCGTCGACAGTTATCATGCAAGGCGTAAATTCCTTTGCCGCCGCGCTGTCGCAAAAGGCCTGCATCACGTCTTCGATGTCTTTCTTCTGCTCCTGTGTCAGCGCTCCCAGGCACGGCGATGCATCGCCTGTTGCCCTGACACACATCTCGCGCGCGAGCGTCGGAGAGACGCCGGAAAAGCTGTTTGTTATCCAGCGGTCCGCAACCAGATCTCCGGAGGCGCTTTGCAGCATGCTCCGCCTCTCCTCCGCCCCACTTTCGAAAAACGGCGTTTTCTCCTGCTTTGGCGGGAGTCGGTAGATGAGTCCAGGAAGCACCTGGCGCACCGGATTCATCTCCGCGTCCACACGGCGCAGGCAATCGATTATATGTCCATCCCCGCTGACAAGGATTATGTTCGTGCCGCGGCCGAGCATCTCAATGATAAGCTTTTTCTTCTCCGGAAAGCCCATATCATCGAATGCGTCCAGCTCAATGACCGCCATGCGCTCAAACTCCGGCTGATACAACGCAGTTATCCTAGCCCCGACGATATGCTTACGCATCAGCATGCAAAACATCGGTGGGCTTTGAGGATTCTCAAAGCTTTCCCGGGTAATATGCAGACGTGCGCTTCCAACGCCGCCGGAAATGGCAAGCTTGTGATTGCCGCCCGCGCCCCTGATGGACAGAAGCAGCATGTCTCGCGCCGGCTGTTGGACCTTATCTATTTTTCCGCCCACGATGACAGGCGCAAGCTCTTCAATCAGCGCCTGTATGGTCAAGCTGTCAAGGGGCATTGCCTTTATTCCTCCATAATTGCCTCGAAAAGCTCATTTATCCTTCCGCGTTCACCTTTCAGCCACAGCCAGCCGAACAGTGCCTCCAGCCCGGTAGCTGCGTGGTATTGAGACAGGTCCGCATTATGCGGAACAGAATTTACTTTTGCATTTCTTCCGCGCCGGTAGACTGACGTCTCTGCCTCTGTCAGCACGGGCATTATCCGCGCTGCCGCCTTCGCCTGCGCTCCCGCGCTGACATAGGACACCGTATCCTTATGCATACCTTTTCCCGTTACCCTTCCATGGGCACAGAGCCAGGTCCGGACCAGCATCTCGTAAACGCAGTCGCCCATATGCGCGAACCCCAAAACGCTTATCCTGCTAAGCTGCTCTTCGCTGAGTTCTATGCCGAAGTAATCAGTCATTCCACTCTTCCTCCGGAACATCCTCGTATGTCGCGAAGTCAACGACGTCGTCCGTCTGTTCGACAGGCGCTGTACCGTTCATGAGCTGCATCTCCTGCCACTGCTCCTTGGTTATCATGATCTGCCGTGGCTTGGAGCCCTCGAACGGTCCGACAACACCGAGTTCCTCAAGCTGGTCGACCAGACGCGCGGCGCGCGAGTAGCCGAGCTTCAAACGGCGCTGCAGCATCGAGACCGAGGCCTGCTTCGTCTCAAATATGACATCCACTGCCTGAGGCAGAAGTTCGTCGTAATCAGCAAACGGATTGTTCGAAGCTGTATCCGATTCCTTTCCGCTTGATGAACTTGTCCCTCCGCCGGAACCGCTCTTTTCCTCCGCCGCCTTTTCTATCTGGGCTATGATCTCATCGCTGTAATTAGCAGTGCTTCCCTGCTTTATGAACTCGATGACCCGTTCGCGCTCCTCATCCGTTACAAAAGCGCCCTGAACGCGCAGAGGCTTGCCACTGCTGCCGAGAGGCGCATACAACATGTCGCCGTTGCCGAGAAGCTTTTCAGCACCGCCGTTGTCGAGAATGATGCGGCTTTCCAAGGCTGAGGCGACCGCGAATGCGATGCGGCTTGGAATATTGGCCTTCATAAGCCCGGTTATGACGTCCGCAGACGGACGCTGGGTCGCTATAACAAGATGCATACCGGAAGCTCGTCCCATCTGGGCGACGCGGCAAATGCTCTCCTCGACCTCCTTGGAGGCAACGA
Source organism: uncultured Oscillospiraceae bacterium (assembly GCA_964539115.1). Classification (GTDB taxonomy): domain Bacteria; phylum Bacillota; class Clostridia; order Oscillospirales; family Oscillospiraceae; genus CAKSXP01. The sequence continues at coordinate 36,293 of CAZIHY010000008.1, read as the reverse complement.
GCATTAGATCGGCCAGCTCGTCGATCACAATGACGACCTGCGGAAGAGTCGGCTCGCCGTTTTTACGCTGATGCTCATTATAAGTTGCAAGGTCACGCACACCTATCTCTGAGAACAGACGATAGCGCTTCAGCATTTCTATAACGGCCCACTGGAGAGACCCCGCCGCTTTCTTCGGGTCGGTCACGACGGGGATGTAAAGATGCGGGATCCCGTTATAAATGCCGAGTTCGACCATCTTCGGGTCTATCATAATGAGTCTTACTTCGTCGGGAGTGGACTTGAACAGCAGGCTGAGTATAAGGCTGTTCATACACACGGACTTACCGGAGCCGGTCGTACCGGCGATAAGCATATGCGGCAGTTTTGCAATATTTCCGACGATACAGTTGCCGCCGATGTCCTTGCCGACGGCAAAGCTGAGCTTACTCTTTGCTCCGATAAACGCATTGGACTCAAGTATCTCGCGCAGATAGACCATGCTTACAAGCTTGTTCGGGACCTCTATGCCCACAGTGGAACTCTTGTCGGGTATCGGTGCTATTCTGACGCTGGAGACTCCCAGAGAGAGAGCAAGATCCCCTGCGAGGTTTGTCAGCTTATTGAGCTTCACGCCCGCTTCCAGCTCAAGATCATACCTCGTGACGGTAGGACCGCGGGTCACGCTGACAATGGCAGCGGCAACGCCAAAGGAGCGGAGCGTATTCTCAAGGCGATCGCGGTTGAGCGCGATTTCCTCCCTGCCGTCGACAGCGCTTCCGCCGGGCTTTCTGAGCAGCTCAACGGAAGGATACTCATATTCCTCCGTGGGCTCCTTAGAGGATTCATCTATCGTTCTGGCAATATCTTCTGTCTCTCTGCGTACCTCTTCCGCCGTTGGCTTCTCTGTTTTATGAGAAGTGCCGCTCGTCGTTTTCTCCGTCTCCGGCGCCGCGGATTCGATAGTAACGCCGGCTATCTCCGCCGCCTGCTCTATCGATATGGGTTCAACATTATCGCTGGGCAATGGCTTTATGCCGGTCATCGTGGGCCGCACGGACTCCCTTTGTTCCGGCTTTGGTTCAAACTTTATAGGCACCGGCTGGGTCTTGGATACCCGCTCCTCCGTACTGTCCTCTATCACCTTACCGTCCGTCTCGTGCTCCGAGACTATCTGGTCCGGAGTTTTAACGCGCGGAGTCCTGTTGAAGAAGCCGGCCTTTCGCTCAAAATTGTCCTCCTCTGCCTGCTCAGGCGCGGGACCCTCGTCTATGGGAATGTCAATAGCCGCACGGCGCTGGCGCTGTTTTCCCGACGGTATCTCGGTCTTTGTCCTGGACTGCGGCACTGGCTCGGGTTCGGGTTCGGGTTCCGGCTCATACTCCAGCCGGGTGCGGTTTTTGACGCGGTCCGCAGCCTTGCGCAGATCAAGCTTCAGCGCAATTATTACGCTGGTAATAATAGCTGCCAAGAGCACGGGAAATGCACCGTAAATGCTGACTGCGGCGCGCAGCCCCTCTCCCAGGAGTCCAGATATAACGCCGCCGGGCTCCATCGCCTTGCCGGTCGTATAAAGCACGGATATGAGCCCCTTGAAATCCTCATAACTATTCTTAGCAAAGAGATATGCAAACGCGCCGAGGAAAACCGTCGTTAAAAGAGCAAAGGTAACGCGCATCGCAACCGGCCGTCCGCGGTGAAAGGCCAGTATATAGGCGCAGCACAAAACCGCCGGGGGGAACAGGTAATAGCCCCAGCCTATAAGTCCCTTCACAAAACCGAAGAAGATATCTATAAACCACGCATCAACATCGAAATATCCGATGATTGAAAAGATGCCGAGGAAAAGGCAGACTATTGCTCCGACCTCGCGCCGGATCGGCCTTGTGTCATTCTGTTTCGAGTTTGTCCTTTTTGCGGACGCACTGCTCTTGCCTTTGGCGGAGGTGTTTTTGCCGCCGCTTTTAGCTGTCTGTGCCATTATGTAACACTCCTAAAAAATGATTGAAAGAATAATCGTTATGACGCCAACGCCCCAGCAGTAATAGGCAAAGTTTCCGAACTTGCCCTTTCTCACGATCCGACGCAGCAGGACGATCGAGAAATAACCGCTGACCATAGCAACAGCCATTCCGACAAGATATGCGGGAATCAGGGACACATCCACGCCCTCCCCTATCGCCTTTATAAGGCTCAGGATATTCGCGCCAAGCACGGCAGGAATTGAGAGCAGAAAAGAAAACTTGACGGCAAATTCGCGGTCGAGGCCAGTCACGATACCTGCAGTTATCGTTGTTCCGGACCGGGACAACCCGGGTATAGTCGCAACCGCCTGGCATGCGCCGATGATCAACGAATCCTTAAAGGACATGTTCTTCTCCGTCTTGCCGCCGAGCGGCATATGGTCCGACGCATACAGCATAACGCCCGTAAGTATCAGGACAATGCCGATAAACCATGTTTTGTAATACAGCTGCTCAACAAGGTCATTCACCGGAAGCACTATGAACAATGGCAGCGTAGCGATTATTATCATCAGTACAAGCCTAACGGCAGGGTATTTCCGCTTTCCCTCCGCATTATGCTCATCTGCGAGGCGCTTTCCGCTCTTGCCGAGTCTGAAAAATGCAAGCAGCTGCTGTACAATGTCGATTATATCGCTGCGGTAGGCCACGCAGACGGCGACAAGGGTTCCGAGGTGCAGCAGAACATCAAAGAACATATGTCCTTCAGTTGATTCTCCGCCGAATAAATTCTGGATGATGGAAAGATGTCCGGAGCTTGAGATCGGCAAAAACTCCGAAATGCCCTGGACAAGGCCCAGAAACGCGGCCCAAAGTATAGACATATCATTAACCTCCCGGGGAATAATTGTTTTCACAGCAATACCGATTTTATGGTGTTATGTTTACTGTATCAAAAAATTTTACCACATAGAATCACAAATCACAAGTAGATTTTCCCTCATCTTCAGCACTGATGCGCGAATGGAGATACGAAAGAGCGTCCGACAGCCCGCCGACCTCATCTATAAGCCCCGCACTGACCGCCTCCTCGCCGTATATTACGCTTCCGACGTCTGTTGCAAGCTCTCCCGTTTCCATCATATATCCGACAAATTTTTCCCGCGTTATTGACGAATTTGCCGTTACAAAGCCTACTATCCGCTCCTGTATACGCGCGAGATAATTATATGTCTGCGGCGCGCCGATAACCACTCCGGTTATGCGCACCGGGTGTATCGTCATCGCGGCGGAGGGGGCTATGAACGATCGCTGCGCTGCAACTGCCAACGGCACGCCTATCGAATGTCCGCCGCCCAGCACGAGCGAGGCCGTCGGTTTTTTCATCCCTGAAATCAATTCCGCTATCGCAAGACCCGCCTCAATATCGCCTCCTACCGTATTGAGCATGACGAGAAGTCCCCGTATATCCGGACTCTCCTCAACGGCGGCCAGGAGCGGCAGAACGTGCTCATACTTTGTCGTTTTCGTGTTCTCCGGCAAAAGAACATGGCCCTCGATCTGCCCAACTATCGTAAGGCAATGTATATTCCCGGCGCTTACGGATCCGTACTCCTTGACGGGGTCGTTTTCCCTCATCGTTTCGTTTTCTTCAAACATGACCTTATCATCTCCCTTCCATGTATTCTGCGCGAAACCGGACGATTATATAATCAGAATCCGCATTTTGTTCTCGCTGAACCAGCGCGGAAACCTTTGATTATTTACAAATACGATCTGCGATATAAGCTGCAAAGCGGTTGATGGAAATGCCGTTTTATGATATAATAAATTAATTTTAAGAATTCGCCGTATGCAGATCTATATGACGTAATATGCGGAAGTTTTTCGGTGCACGGCAGACAGGAGGTATATTCATTAGAAGAGATATAATTTTCAAAAAACAATCGGCGCTTGGTGATAAGATAAGGGAATCTGTTTTTTCCGTATTGCCGATACTCGCTATCGTAACGGTTCTCTGCTTTTTCGTCACGCCGATCTCCACCGATCTGATGCTCTCGTTCTTCATCGGAACACTTCTGGTTATTATTGGTATGGGGCTTTTTTCCCTGGGCGCCGACGTCGCCATGACGCCGATCGGAAACAGGTTAGGCGCCAGTCTGACAAAGTCAAAAAAAATATGGCTGATGCTCGGCGTCGGATTTATCCTCGGCGCATCTATCACCATCGCAGAGCCTGACCTTCAAGTACTCGCCGAGACGGTCCCTCACATAGATAATAATGTTCTTCTCATCGCTGTCGGAGCCGGCGTTGGTTTCTTTCTCGTCGTCTGTATGCTCAGGATACTGACCGGTATTCGTCTGCGCTGGCTGCTTATCTTTTTTTACACGATCGTTTTCATTCTTGCGGCGTTTACGGACAGAGAGTTTCTGAGCGTTGCTTTCGACTCTGGCGGCGTTACGACCGGACCGATGACGGTTCCGTTCATCCTGGCGCTCGGAGTCGGTATATCCAACATTCGAAGTGACCGCAAGGCGGAATCTGACAGCTTCGGCCTTGTTTCGCTCTGCTCCATAGGTCCCGTTCTCGCCGTGCTGATACTCGGCTTTTTCTACAAAAGTGAGGGCGCTTCGGCAGAGATCAGCGCCGCCTCCTGGGCAGATACTCTGCAGATCGGCCGGGCTTATCTTTCCGCGATCCCAAAATATATGCTGGATATGGGCTTTGCACTCTCCCCCGTCGTCGTGATCTTTCTGCTGTTTCAGGCGCTGTCCTTCAAAATGCCGCGGCGGAGCTTTTTCAAAATATGCAGCGGCGTTGTCTATACATATGTCGGCCTTGTGCTCTTTCTGACCGGAGTAAATGTTGGCTTCTCTCCGCTTGGCAGCGTACTCGGAAGCGAGCTTGCCTCCGGTGCGACAAAGTATATCCTTATACCGCTTGCAATGCTCTTTGGCTGGTTCATAATTTCTGCGGAGCCTGCTGTCAAGGTCCTGGAAAAACAAATCGAGGAGGTAAGCTCCGGTGCAATCCCGGGGAAAGCCGTCAAGATCAGCCTGTCGATCGCTATCTCGCTTGCGACAGGGATCTCAATGCTGAGGGTTCTGACAGGGATATCCATACTTTGGTTTCTTATCCCCGGCTATGCCGCAGCGCTCCTGCTCTCCTTTTTCGTGCCGGATATTTACACCGCGATCGCTTTCGACTCCGGCGGCGTCGCCTCCGGACCAATGACCGCCACGTTTATGCTTCAGTTCGTGATCGGAGTTAGCTTTTCTATCGGCGGTAATATTCTCAGCGATGCTTTCGGGCTTGTCGCAATGGTCGCAATGATGCCGCTTATAACCGTTCAGATAATGGGCTTTATCTACGGCAGAGTCAAAACAGCCGCGCCCGAGCTTCAGACCGCTTACACGGATTACGAGATCATCGAATTGTGGGAGGAACGGAATTGAACTATATTATTTCCATTATCAACCCCGAATCAGCAGTCACTCTGTTGAAAATTTGCGAAAAGCTGCAGATCTCTTCCACGATGGTTCTTTATGGCCGCGGAACTGCCAGCAAAAGCACGCTGGATCTGCTTGGAATTGAGTCAAGGGAGCGTCGCCTCGTTCTGACCGCTGCGGACAACAGATCAACAAAGGAATTTATCCGAGAAATGCGGCGGAAGCTGTATATAGACACACCGGGCTGCGGAATCGTCGTCTCGGTCCCCATAAAAAGCGTAGGAGGTGGCAAAGCTTTGGAATACCTTAGCGGCGGAAAAGAGGCCAGGGGCCTCCCCGAAATCAATTACGAATACGAGCTTATTCTGGCTATCGCCAACGAAGGCCATGCCGACGAGGTCATGGATGCGGCCCGCTCTTCCGGAGCCGCGGGAGGCACGATCCTGCACGGCAAGGGAACCGGTTCGAGGATCTCGGAAAAGTTTTATAAAATATCGATAGTTGAGGAAAAAGAAGTGCTTATCATCGTCTCAAAGGCCAGGGAAAAGGCCAATATTATGAGCGCAATCGTAAAAAACGCGGGCCCCGACACTCCCGCCGGCGCAGTCGTTTTTTCGCTTCCCGTGAGCGATGTCGCGGGACTCAAACTGCTTGACGACACGGAATAAAACTCAAAACACATAACAAAAGGCCGCAGCGGATAAAAACGCTGCAGCCTTTTGTTTTACCTATTATATGTATCAGCTTTTTATCTCTCCCGCTTTTGTAAGCGACAGTTTTGTCACAGCGGGGCCGATAAGCTCATAGATGAGCGTTCCGCACAGTACGACCGCGCGTATCTGCGCGCCATATTCCGGCACGACCTGCGTTGCAAGCAGAGACAGTCCGATCGCCACACCAGCCTGCGGTATAAGAGTTGGTCCAAGATATTTTTTGATACTGCTGTCGGCCTTGCATATTACAGCGCCAAGCAGCGCTCCGACATACTTTCCCGCGACACGCAGAACGATGTATATTACGCCCACAACGCCTATAGACGGCAGGACAGAAAGCTGGAGTTCTGCGCCGGACACCATAAAAAACAACATGAATATCGGCGGTGTGAAGGCATCCACAAGTCCCATCGTCTCATTACTTTCCGCAGAGGTGTTCGCAAGAGCCGCCCCAAGGGCCATACACAGCAGCAGAGACGATAGTCCCAGCAGAGAAGCTATGCCGACCCCAAGAAGCACAAATGCGATCGCTGCGATCAGCTTATCGCTTTTGACCTTAAGCCAGCCCAAGGGGAAACGAAGCAGGAAACCCAGCACAAGACCGAGAAGTATCGCTCCGCCCAGTTCAATTACCGGAGACAGCAGCGTTGCCGCCAAGCTGCCCGTCGCGGTGTTCTCTAGCGCGCCTGCAACCGCAACGGCTATGCCGAACAGGATGAGAGCCGCTGCATCATCCAGCGCAACGACGGAGAGCAGCGTATCTGTAACAGGCCCTCTGGCCTTATACTGGCGTATGACCATGATCGTCGCGGCCGGAGCTGTCGCGGCGGCTATCGCGCCAAGCACAAGCGAAAACGGAAGCGAATACCCCGCGATCACCAGACCTATGATTACAAACAAGACCGCCATAAACGCCTCCAGGATCGCAATCACGATCGGCGTTACTCCAACTTTTTTGAAATAACTGAACTTAAATTCCCCGCCAACGGAAAATGCAATAAAGCCGAGGGCAAGTTCGGAGATTATATCAAGGCTTGAAAGCGTTTCAGAATCGACAAGTCCGAGAACACTCGGGCCTATAAGCAATCCCGCGACAAGATATCCCGTCACATTCGGCAGCCTGCAAAGCCTTGCGATCCACGCGAAAAACAACCCCAGTGCAAGCATTACGCCGAGTATCAGAAATGTATTGAGCGCCGTCATTTTTCTATAACAATTCCTTCCGAATATGATACCGGCACGCAGAACATAACTCCCGTGTCGGGTTTGTCAAGTCCGCCTGTCACGCGGTTTATAACCTCGGAAATCACGGGCAGCGCAGGATCATCTATAACCATGAGTACTGTTTTGCTCTCCTTATGCGCGGGGTCAAGCAGACTGCGCAGCGAGCCTAGAAAGCTGTATGCCGCGTTATCGTCCATCATACTGTGGGCTATGCCGCGGCTGTCAAGGATTGTAGCTCCAGTTATCCCCTTGTCCGCAAGCTCATCCATTATATTCTTGAGGCACTCGACCTTATTGAGGATAAGTACCAAAAGCTGATATTTCCCTCTGCTCAGATTTTCACTCAGCATAGACAGCCTTCACTCCTTTATATGTCATATAGCAGTCGAACTTGGCAACAGTCTCATACGGCGCGTGCATCGAGAGTACGGGAACGCCCGCATCGATCGTGTCGATGTTGCGTTTGGCCATATACATCGCGACGGTCCCGCCGCCGCCCTGGTCGACCTTTCCGAGCTCCGCCATTTGCCAGACAACACCGTTTCTCTCGAAAAGGCCGCGCAGATAACCGACGATTTCCGCAGAGGCGTCGTTGCTGCCGGACTTGCCGCGCGAGCCGGTGAATTTGCATATCCCAACGCCGTAGTTGAGCTTTGCATTATTGCGCTTCTCACTGACCTCGGGGTAATTCGGGTCAAAACCGTTGCAGACGTCGGCAGAGATGCACAGGCTCTTTTCAAAGCAGTGTCCGACGCTTATGCCCTGGGTGCTGCAGATATCCTGCATAAAAGTCTCAAAGGCCTGGCTCTGCATGCCGGAAACGCCCTCGGAACCTATCTCCTCCTTATCCGCGAGTATGCAGACAGCCGTGCGGCGGGGCGCCTCCACGTCAAAAATTGCCGCCAGCTCCGCATAGGCGCAGACACGGTCGTCGTGGCCGTAACCTGCGATCATGCTGCGGTCAACTCCCATGTCACGCACATCCATAGCGGGTACGGCCTCGAGCTCCGCGGATAGGAAATCCTCCTCAGTTATTCCGTATTTGTCAGCGAGCAGGGACATGACGGCGAGTTTGACCCTGTCCCTGCCGTCATCTGCATAGGGTACGCTGCCGATGAGAAGATTCAAGCTCTCGCCGGAAATGGCATCCGAAAGGCTCTTTCTGTTTTGGTCGGCAGCCAGATGCGGCAGCAGATCCGTTATGACAAAAACAGGATCATCATTGTCACGGCCGATGACTATCTCGACTGTATCCCCATTTTTAAGAGCTGCAACGCCGTGCAGCTCCAAGGGTATCGTAGTCCACTGGTATTTCTTGATGCCGCCATAGTAATGTGTTTTGAAGTAGCACAGCTCAGAATCCTCATACAGCGGAAGCTGTTTGAGATCCAGCCTTGGCGAGTCGACATGAGCCGCGGCGATATTAACGCCATTCTCAAGCCCTTCAGTCCCTATGACAGCGAGCATAAGCGCCTTTCCGCGTACAGACTGGTAGATCTTTGTTCCTGCGGGCAGATCCATGCAGCGCTCATAGGCGACAAATCCCTTTTCCCTTGCCAGTTTTATTGCCTCTTTGACGCACTCCCGCTCCGTGCGGGCATTGTCAAGAAAGGTCTTGTAGCCCTCACAGTATTCGTCACAAGCTATGCGTTCCTCCGCGCTTATTAGGTCATAGCCGTTCTTCTGTATATAGAACAGCTCCTTGCGGAAGTCTCTCTTTTCTTCCATTCAATCATCCTCCTTCAGCAATTGGCTGAACAGTATATTGCATTTCTCCCGGAATTGTTCATATGTACCGTCGTTATTTATGACATATCCGCAGTTCGCTTCAAAATATTCGTTGCTCTTCTGCGCCTCTATCCTCATGCGGGCGTAGGATTCTGAGACTCCCTCGCGAGCCATAAGGCGCTTTACCCGTTCCTCAGAAGGCGCAATTATGCCGACAGTCGTTTTGCAGCGCGGCACGATATCACTCTCGAGAAGGGCGATCGCGTCTATCGCTGCATATTTCCCGCCGCGCTTTGCCCAATCCAGAAGCCGTCTTTCAACCTCGTTGTTCACATATTTATGAGTTATCCGGTTCAGGTCGGAAAGAGCACTGCTGTCTGAGAACACAACGTTACCAAGCGCCTTTCGGTCAAGCACCGGGCCATTGTAAACCGGGCCAAACCGAGCCGTCAGCTCCGCTTTCATATCCTCACTCGACTCCGTAAGCTCATGGTAAACGGCGTCGCAGTCAATGACCAGCGCGCCCAGTTCTTCAAGGGTATTGAGCGCCGTTGTCTTTCCGCAGCCGGAACCTCCCGTTATCCCGATAATGGTAAGCCCGTTGACCAGCGTCTTTTCTATTTCGTCCATAGGTATCGCTCCCTTCCGCAGAAGTGCGCATGGTGAAACGCTGAAATCAATTATCGTTGATTCAACGCCGAGGCGGCACTCCCCTCCGTCGATCACTGCATCTATCCGGCCGTCAAAATAGTCCAGGACCTTTTCCGCAATCTTTGGGCTCTCCTCCCCGCTCGGGTTTGCGGACGGAGCAGCCAGCGGCAATCCGGCGCGCTCCAGCAGTTCCAATGTAAGCGGGTGATCCGGACAACGCAGCCCGACAGTGCTCCCGCCCGCCGTCACGATCTCCGGTATCTCAGGCGCCGCCGTCATGACAAGCGTCAGCGGCCCCGGCCAGTATTTCTCTGCAAGTACGCGCGCGCCCCAAGGCACGGCAGTCCAGTATTGCTCCATTGCACAGGTGCCCGCCACCATAAGCGAGAGCGGCTTTCGCTCCGGACGGCCCTTGACTTCATATATCCTTCTGACAGCTGCGGCGTCAAGCCCGTTTCCGGCAAGACCATATACCGTTTCGGTCGGAACGGATACAAGGCCGCCGTTTTTGATCACTTCAGCCGCCGCAGCGACATCCCCCTGCGTTATAAACAGAGTTTTCATTTTTTCACTCGACCTGCGCTTTCATTTTTTCAGCCTGGTCTGCGGTCACAAGCGCATCTATTATCTCGTCCAGCGCGCCGTTCATGATCTGCTCAATTTTATACAGCGTCAGTCCTATCCGGTGATCGGTCACCCGCCCCTGCGGGAAATTATAGGTCCTGATGCGCTCGGAACGGTCGCCGGTACCGACCTGGCTCTTACGTTCCGCGGCGATAGCGGCGTTCTGCTTGCGCTGCTCCTCCTCGTAAAGGCGCGAGGCAAGTATCTTCATAGCCCTGTCACGGTTTTTATGCTGGCTGCGCTCGTCCTGACACTCGACGACGGTGCCGGTCGGCAGATGGGTTATTCGAATCGCACTTTCAGTCTTATTGACATGCTGCCCGCCAGCCCCGGACGAACGGAAAGTATCGATCTGAAGATCGGCGGGGTTTATCTCAAAATCAACCTCGTCCATTTCCGGAAGCACGGCGACTGTTACAGTGCTCGTGTGTATTCTTCCGGACGCCTCAGTCTCGGGCACACGCTGTACCCTGTGGACGCCGCTTTCAAATTTCAGGCGGGAATACGCCCCCTCGCCCTCTATAATAAAGCTGACCTCCTTGATGCCGCCAATCTCCGTGTCGTTTATATTCGCGATCTCGGTCTTCCAGCCCTTTGATTCGGCGTACATTGAGTACATGCGGTAAAGACTGCCGGCGAACAACGCGGCCTCGTCGCCTCCGGCTCCCCCGCGGATCTCGACTATGACGTTCTTCTCGTCGTTCGGGTCGCGCGGGAGCAGCAGTATCTTCAGCTCCTGCTCGATCTGCTCCATTCCGGCCTTTGCCGCCTCATATTCCTCCTGTGCAAATTCCTTGAAGTCTGGATCGCCCATAAGTTCCAGCGCCTCATTCATGTCAGAGCGGCAGCGCTCATATCTCCTGTAAGCCTCAACGACCGGCGCCAATTGCTTCTGCTCCTTGGCATATTTTGCATATAGCGACGAATCGATATATACCTCCGGAGTGGCCATGCGCTGCTGCAAATCCTCGTATTTTTCCTCGATCTGTTTCAGCTTTTCAAGCATTTAAATTATCCTCTCAATTCATTTTCCGACTGATTATATTATCACAGTAAATTTTTATTGTAAATAGTCCGGCAGTTCATTTGCCTGCAATAATCCTTTTTTCGTGCCAAACTATATATGCGATATGATGCCCCCGCAGATAAAAAGCCAGCAAATTACCTATTGACACAGTAGGTAATTAAAGCTATTCTTTTTCTATCCTTTCGGCGTACCGGGAGCGCGCGGATACAAATGAGTAACAGGAGGTAACGCAGATGGCAAGAGTAATGGCAGTCTGCATCAGCGAACAGAAAGGGACCATGAAGCATGAGGTTCCGGAGATACATGTAAAAAAACGTCACGGCATTGTCGGGGACGCCCATGCAGGAGATTGGCACCGCCAGATCAGCCTGCTGGGTAAGGAAAGCGTTGATAAAATGCGCCTGGTTTATCCGGACATCCCCACTGGGGCCTTTGCCGAAAACATTCTTACCGAGGGTGTCACACTGTATGAGCTGCCTATCGGTACAAGGCTCCGGGTCGGCGAGACCTTGCTCGAGATAACGCAGATCGGGAAAGAATGTCACACCTCATGCGCGATACGCAAGCAGGTAGGCGACTGCGTTATGCCCAGGGAGGGCATTTTCGCTATCGTTCTGGAAGAAGGAACGATCCGAAGCGGCGATACTATTGAAATAGAGGAACATATCACGGAAAAATAAAATATAAGCAATAACGGCTGTCTTCCCCTTGACAAAATTATGTAAGTAAAGTATGATTAATTATACTTTTCTTACATAGTGGGAGGAATTTATGTTTAAGGATGATAAATACGCCGGCAGCGTCAAGGTCGGCGAAAAGGGACAAATAGTCATTCCAAAGGCGCTGCGCGACATGTTCGGCATAAGCGCAGGAGATACGCTGCTCATTTTAGGCGATCCGGAACGCGGTATCGCGATCCTTCCCAACTGGAGTCTTGACCAGATTCTCGGCGGGACTGCCAAGGAGGATAATCATGACTGAAAATGCGATCGAAATCCGGGAGCTTTCAAAGAGTTATAAACAGCGCACGGTCGTTGATCGGCTGTCACTCGATATAAAAAAGGGAGAATTCTTCGCGCTCCTGGGACCGAATGGTACAGGAAAGACGACAACGATCCGCATGCTTTGCTGCCTGCTTTCCCCTGACAGCGGGGACGCTCTGCTCGGCGGAGACAGCATCGTTAAAAATCCTGAGGCTGTAAAACGGCGGATAAATCTCTCCCCGCAGGAAACGGCGGTCGCTTCCAAACTCAGCGTCAGCGAAAATTTGGAGCTTATAGCCCGCATCTACGGCATGAACGAGGCCGATGCAAAATCAGCCGCTGTTGGATCCATGGAGCGGTTCGGTCTATCCAACCGCGCAAAAGACAGGGCAAAATCTCTGTCTGGGGGATTGCAGCGCAGCCTGAGCATCGCCATGGCATTGATATCCGACCCCGAGATCGTTTTTCTCGACGAGCCCACCCTCGGCCTCGACGTAAGAGCGCGCAGGGTGCTGTGGAAAACTCTGCTTGAGCTTAAGGGCAAAAAAACCGTTATACTTACAACGCACTATATTGAGGAAGCGGAAGCCCTCTCCGATCGGATCGGCATCATGCATGGCGGGAACCTTCGGGCTCTCGGAACTGCGGCCGAAATTATTGCCTTGTCCGGACAGGACAGTTTTGAGGACGCCTTTCTTGAACTTACGGACGGAGGTGACCTGATATGAGAGCCCTTTCATTTTCCTCCCGCTGCGGCAAGGAGATACTCCGCGACCCGCTGACACTTATCTTCGGCGTTGGTCTGCCTGTTGTGCTTCTGTTTTTCATACATCTGCTGTCCTCCAGCATCCCTACCGGGAACAATGCATTCGAGCTTGCAAACTTTGCTCCCGGCATGGCTGTCTTCAGCTTTTCATTTATTTCTCTATTCACGGCTCTGCTGATCTCTGGCGACAAGACCAACTCATTTCTCTCAAGGCTGTTTGCCTCGCCCATGACATCTGGGGAATTCATGATCGGCTACGCGCTGCCTATGCTGCCCGTCGCGCTCGCGCAGAGCATCGTGTGCTTCGGTTTCGCCTTTATCCTGGGACTGAACTTTTCCGCAAACGCGTTCCTCGCGCTGCTCGTACTTGTCCCTGTCGCCATTATGTATATCGCTTTCGGCATGCTCTTCGGCTCCGCTTTCGCCGACAAGCAGGTCGGCGGCATTTTCTCGATATTCGTCAATTTAACGACATGGCTGTCCGGCACTTGGTTTGAGCTTGAGCTAATCGGCGGAGCATTTGAGACGTTCGGTTATCTCCTCCCCTTTGCCCACGCGGTCAAAGCCGTCAGCTGTGCCCTAAGCGGCAGTTATGGAGAAATACTTCCGCACCTTGCATGGGTAATAGGTTATGCTATAGTTGTGGCCGTTCCGGCGGTTCTTATTTTCAAACGAAAAATGCGCGGATAAAGATTTTATAATTATAAATGGCCTGCCGCAGAAGGATCTGCGGCAGGCCATTTTCATTTATGGGAATACTCTTTTACTAAAATCACTTACTGTTGGCCGTAGACCAGACTTTCTCCAGAGAGGCCCAATCGGGTATCTCCAGGATCTCCCGCCAATCCTCATAGTTAAAGTCCTGATCGGGGACCTGCTTGGTCAGGCGTGTATACTCGTGGGAGTTAGTGGCCTCCTGCACAGCCTCATAGTACCACGCGCTGGGCAGGTTGTCGACCCAGGTCACCATATCGGGCAGCATGTGCTCTTCCTCCACAGCGCGCTCAAGCACACGGTTGATCAGGGTCATGGCCTCAGCACGCGTAATGGCCTGGTCGGGCTTGAAAGTACCGTCGGGATAGCCATTTATCCAGCCAAGATACTCCGCCAGAGCAATGTAGCGGGACGCCCAGTGATTCTCAGTCACGTCCGTAAAGCTGTTTCCGCCGTTGTAGACTACTTCGCTGAAACGTGCAGCGATAGTAGCGAACTCGGCACGGGTGATCGGCTTGTCGGGGCAGAAAGTGCCGTCAGGATAGCCGGACACTATGCCCGCGTTGCTCATAGTAGAGACCGCGTTGTTGTACCAGGCTGTCTTTGCCACGTCACTGTAAGTATTATCCTGGCTCCAGACCTCGGCGCGGCTCTCGTCCGTCAGCAAGCGGAAGAAGATGGTCGCGACCTCGGCACGGGTAATGTTGTTCTCGGGCCGGACAGAGCCGTCCTCATAACCTATAATATAGGCCATGTGATCTTCAGTGTTCAGCACCGGAGGAACATAAGGAGTATTGATCTTAGTGCCTTCGCTGCTGGCTTCTTCTTCCTTACCATCCACTTTGGCGACCGCGGTATTGACGATAGTTTTTCCGGCGTCGGAATACTTAACGGTGTAAGTGTATGTATTTTTCCATTCACTGCCGGCAACAAGGCTGTCGATCGTCTCCTTGACGCCCAGCATAGTATCGGTAACGCTGATATTTTCCAGGGTCACTTCGCCGGTGTTCGTGACCGTGATGGTGTAGGTCAGAATGTCGCCCACATTCGCGCTGGTCTTGTCCACTTCTTTGGTGATGGACAAACCGGGCATGGCTACGGTCACTTCGGAATCGTCTTCACCGCTGGGACCGTCATCGCCATCAACCTTGACCGTGGCCTTGTTGCTGATCGTGTTGCCAGCGTCACCAGGCAGGACCTCATAGGTAACAGTGATCTTCACATCAGCATTCATATCCAAAGACGAAATTGTAACTGTACCGTCGTCATTTACCGTGTATTCGGTCCCTGCAACGATCGTGACCGCGCCGGTCGCATTGCTCAGCTGATCCTTAACAGTAATGTTGGTCAGCTCCACGTTGCCCGTGTTGGTGACGGTGATGGTCCAGGTGATGGTATCGCCCACCTTGGCCATGGGGATGTCAGTCATATCCTCGGTGATGGTAGTATCGCCAATGCTGGTCAGCGTCTTTTCCACGGACAGATTGATATTTTCCGCCCGGAAAGAGGCGGTGAAGGTGATAGTGGTGCCGCCCAGCACGTTGTCCAGGCCGTCGGGGATGCCGCTCAGCGTGGCGCTGGCACTGGTATGATCATTGGTGCCATCGTTCCAGCTCCACTGGGTGAAGATATTGCCGTCGATAGCGGTGGCGGTCACAGAGGCGGCATTTCCGTCAGCGCCAAAATCCACAGCACCGTAGGTGGCAGTTCCAAGGTTGATGGCCTGGTCAGCGGCAGGGGAAACAGCGCCGTTGCCCTCAGCCTTGAATTTCAGGAAGATCTGATAAACGTCAGCGATATTGTCGCCGCCATCTGTGCCGCCCTTGTCATCATCGCCCCAGATGGCATACAGGATCACGTCGGCGTCCGAAACGGTCACCTTCTCGGCCTTCTCCGGTAGCTGGCTGGCATCTTTGTAGGTCTGGCCCTGTGCGCTGGTATCCGTGGTCCAGTACAGGAACACCTTGCCCTCGTACTCGGGGACCTGCTCCGTGCCTACGTCATACTCGCCGGGGAGCACGTTCTCCTTCTTCGCGAAAGGCTCGTTATCCTCGCCGCCGTTGTTCGCGTAATAGATGATGTTGTGCGGCGTCTCCAGCACGTCGGCGGTACCGTTGTTGTTGGTGTCGTAGCCCCAGAGGGCGTAGACAGTCATGTTGCCATCTTCATCGAGTTTGTCGGTGCTGATGGTCACTGTCGTCACAACCTTGCTCGGGTCATAATCAGTATCGCCCTTTGCGTAGATCTTCTCGTCCTGATTTTCCGTCCAGCCGATGAAGGCCACCTCGACGGCCTCAGTCTCGCCGACCGGGGTCACGGGCTCGCGGGTCGGCACATCCTTGCTGTTCAGCTCATGCTCGCCCAGCAGCAGGCCGGTGTCCGTGTCGGGACCGTCAGTACCGCCGTTGGGGTCATAGGTAAGGGTGTACTCCGGGGCAGTCACCTGGATGTACACGGAACGGGTGAACAGCTCACTGATGGCACTGTTTTCGCTGCCCTCACCGTGCAGGTTGGTGTAATTCACGCTGGTGCCGTCAGTCGCCTGTTTGCCATAGTAGTAGTTCTGGAACACCTCGATGTAGGACCAGCCCACGTCGGTGTACAGGCGGCGGGTCATCATGCCCTGATCTGTACGTATGCTTCCGTCCGCGTTGCGCGCCGCATCAGAGGTCATTTTCCCATCTGTAAGGATGGGTTCTCCGTCTGCATTGCGATCCACATGCGGGAT
>CAZIHY010000008.1:16687-19643 GCA_964539115.1 uncultured Oscillospiraceae bacterium | reverse complement strand
TTTGGTCGTGGTACCGTCAGCCTTGGCATAGTACCAGCCCTCAGTAATTTCCTCATTCTCTGTACCAAAACCCTCCACCTCGGTATTCACCCGCAGCATCGTGTAGATCCAGGTCAGGGTGTTGTCGATATCGCCCTGGGAGGCGAACTGGTTCATGCTGGACATGACATGGCCAGGGCCACGGGCCACCGTCACGCCGTCATCCTGCGTACCGGCGTTTGCATAGATGGCGTTGTTGCCCACCCAAACCATGACCGAAGTGAGATTGATGTTCTGTGTCACATCATCGACCGTCGAGCCGGAGATTTGGCGCACAAAGTAGGGGCCGGTGGGCACATAGGAGAACACGCCCGGAGCTTCCTCGCTGGTGGTCGCAGTGGTTATCAGTTCATTGCCGCTCGCGTTTTTGGCCGGGTTGATGGTGTAAGTGGCGCCATCGGTCATCGTGACATTGATCACACCAGTGCTGGGGTTGACCTCGTAGGTGCCAGTGGAGTCCCCTACCGTGGCGGTGTTGGTCCCGCTCAGTATGACGCTGGTAGTGTTATCACTGGCGGTGTAACCGCCAGTGGTGGGGTTCGCCACGTACATGGCGAACTTGCCGCCCTCCAGCAAACCGCCCTCACAGGTCAGGTTCTGGACATACACCTTGTTGACAATGACGGGCACCTCGATGGTGGCGCCGAAGGCCCGCTCGAACGCATATGCAGCGGCAACTGTTGCGTCAGAGTTGACCCGGTAGGTGTTGCTGCTGTTTATCTGCTCCCAGTTGGCAGTTCTATCATCCTTCAGGTCAACGCTGCTCCAGTAGTAGGCCACGGTGTACTGGGTTTGGTTCTTGCTGTCCTCATCAAGCATGTAGTAGTACGTGTCCAGCTCGCCGGGCATGCCGTTCAGGCTGCCTTGCATCTGGCCGCTGGCAGCTATGGTAAAAACGTTGTCGCTCTCTGTGTACAGCTGCGCTACCTTGATGGCCTCGGTTATAAAGTCTGCGGGAGTTTCTCCGCTTACTTTGGCGACCGTAAAGCCGCCTTCAGCGGTACCGTAGACAAGAGCCCAGTTGCCCTGGTCCGCCATTGCCTTTTCAATGTCGCCACCATAGTCAGCTGTATCGACCACCAGGTTGCCGTCATCGTCCTCCGTCATGGCGCCGATGTACTTCAGCACCACGGCGAACAGGGTGCCGTTGGAGCTGTCCGCATCGTAGTAGTCAACTACGCCGTCGTTGACTACACCGTCGATGTTAATCGAGGTATCCACCAGCTGGAGCTGGTTGGTCGCGGTGACCTGCAGGATGGGCGAGGCCCACACACCGGAGGTATACTGGTCCTCACACATCAGTATGCCGTTCACGATGCTCAGCTTGATCTCGTTGGACACCAGGCGGTAGCCCGCCGGAGCCGTGATATTCTTCAAGGTGAAGGTGCTGCCCAGCTTATCTTCGATCTCGTCCATGGACAGGGGCAGGCCATCCTCGGTGGAGAAGACCATCTTGCCCTCGCTGTCGATGGTAACGTTGATGTCAGACTTGTTGCCGTTCTTATCGTACACGTCGAAATCGGCGTCGGTTATCACTTGGCCGTACTGGTCGATAAAGGTCACGCCGGTGGAGGGGGTGGTGGACAGGTTGTACTTCAGCTGGAGGTTGGAGGCGTTGCCGCCGCGCTCCAGATAGAAGAACTTCAGGGTGTAATAGTTGTCGTCCTTCAGGGTCCGGGGGGTAGTTCTGCCAGTAGTGTCAATACTGCTATCGACCTCTTGGAGTTCGACCCCAGTATTTTTGAATATATCCTCAAAGCAGGTAACCTGTTCACCAGCTTTGCCATAGACGTTGCTGATGGTCACAGTACCCGCGGCAAAGTCGATCTTTACGCTGGCGGCATCATGGATGCCGCCCAGGTCTGCCACCAGCACGCCGTCCACGAAGATCCACACATCGTCGTCGCCGGAGAACTCAAAGGTGGTGCGGGTATCCTGCTTATAGTCGGTATAGCCGCCGTGCTGCTGGATGAAGCGGGTGGTCAGAGTCATGCCGAAGTAGTGGTTCAGGTTCTTATTATCCGCCGAAAGGGTTTTACTGTCGGGATAATCATTAAAGGGGAAGAACATGCCTGTAGTTCCATTATCATTATCAGGATACCGCACAGCCCAGTCTTCATAGAGCTTAAAGCTGCTCGATTCCTCATTAAAATAGGCGTAGTTCTCCTGGCTGTTATAAACATAATAGCCAGTCTCGTCGATCTGCAGCAGGCCGCCCACGTTTTCGTAGGCCGCCTTACCATTCGCAGCAGTATCCGGATCAAACAGATAGGCCAGGGACCCTTGCTTGTCGTCTCCATTACTAACACCGCTCTTGAAGATGGCGGCCTCCCCAGAAAGGACGGGGTAGCCGTCATTTCCCAAGCTGTCAGATACAATACCCTGGAGAACGCCGGCATCCGTCCCGGTCCAATGGTTCACCGTACCTGTAGTATAGCTATTCGTTTGGGTAAATTTCAGGGCGTGTCCACTGTTGATGCCCGCATTTGGGCCCTCGGGCTGGCCGTTTCCATTTTCGCCCTCGTTTTCTGTCTGGTTATTGATCCAATAGTCGAACAGGTTCATGATGGTGCCCGCCGGGGTGACGGCATCATCCACCGTGCCAGGGGTCGCCGCCAGGGCCGGCAGTGCCATGGCCGGGAACAGCGACAGCACCAGCACCAAGACCAGAAGCAGGCTGAACCCCTTCTTTAGTCTATTATCCATAGTAAGTTTTACCTCCTTATAATTTACATTTATTTCAACAGGGCACACGCCCCACTTATTTTTGCCTCCGTTACTATGCTCCGATAACGGTCCTGATTTTGCTTTTTGACCCTACCGGCACAGACCGGACAGCCGCAATTCTGCGGTCCGGCTCTGGAATAGATAACCGACTTCCACACATGACCTTCAGGGCACTGCCACCAGACCTTCT
>CAZIHY010000008.1:0-16587 GCA_964539115.1 uncultured Oscillospiraceae bacterium | reverse complement strand
GCATTGCGCGCTATGTACCACTGCTCCAGCAGTTCTGTTCTATCCACCTTCTTGCAGTAGTCGTACAGCGTATCGCCCACCGTGTCACCTCCATTTAGGACAAAATATATCGTTTGTCCTAAAACACCCGGGCAAAGCACAGGCATCACATCCAATTTGTGGATAAAATAAAAACCGCAGCCCCGTTGGGCTGCAGTATAATGTCGAAAAGAGACGCAGCAAATCAGGCCGGCAAACGAATCTATCTGACGGTCTTATTTTTTGCGCCCAAAATAAATAAAAGTGTTGATTTGTTCCAGGCCAAATGATAAAATAATTTTTAAATAAAGCTTATGTAGCCGTAATTTTTAGGACAAACGATATATTTTGTCCCATTATGAGATCAGGCGCAAACGGTCCAGGGTCTTCGCATGCTCAGCGCCTGTCGAGATGAGATAAATACGCGTGGTCTCAACGCTGGAATGGCCCAGCACGTCCGCCAGCTTCGCTATATCTCGGCACACACGGTAAAAGCATCTCGCGAAAAGGTGCCGCAAATTGTGCGGGAACACCTTGGACGCCTCCACTCCCGCCTTTTCACATACCGATTTCATCTCAGCCCAGATCTGTTTTCGGGTGATCGGTCTTCCGCTTCTGGTGAGGAACAACTCACCGGAGGCGATTTTTTGCTTTTTGGCGTATTTTTGCAGCTTCCTGCACAGCTTCCCTGGGATGAGTATCGTGCGTATTTTGCCCTTGAGCGAGATCTCCGCCTTGCCCTGACACACCGCCTCCAGCGTTATATACTTTACCTCGGAGACACGGATGCCCGTTGCGCAGATGGTCTCCATCAGCAGAAACAACCGCTCTCTGCCCATTGACCGCGCGGTTTCCGTGAGCCTGACATACTCCTCCCGTGTCAATTCCTTAGACGATTCACGGAACATACGCCGCTGTATCTTCAGGTTTTTTACGCGGCAATCCTCCCATCCCGCAAACTCCTGAAAATTATTCAGAGCCGCCAGCTTGCCGTTGATGGTCGAGGGCTCATAATTCCCGGACAGGAGCTGCTCTTTCCAGCCCGCTATAGATTCTTTCGTTACCTCCGCGCCGTCCAGCCACGCCGCGAACTGCCCCACATCACGCTGATACTTCTCGATCGTCCCCGCGCTTCGTTCCTCCGCTTTCAGACTCTGACCGAAGCCTTCGATCAGACCGCTTGTCATTTTTCTTTCGTTCAATAGAAAATCTCCTTTGAAAGATATTGGTCATAACCATAGTTTACCTTGCCTGTGCACGCTTATTCGGCTGCGGCTGATAAAAGATATTACCGATAATCGCATTATGCTGTTAAAAATATGGAGTTTCATTTCCATTGTTCTTTGCGGTAAGATGTTGTATAATGCATTTGTTTGACAAAATATACATGGAGACATGGAGTTTTCCTATGACTAAAGAATTTGAAGAAAGATATATTAAAGCGCGCCGAGCGGTCGTAGAGGCGGAGTTTTCACACCTAAATCCGATGCAGCGCAAGGCTGTCATGACGACCGAAGGCCCGCTTCTCATACTCGCGGGCGCAGGCAGCGGAAAGACGACCGTTCTTATCAACAGGATAGCAAACCTCCTCAAATACGGCAGGGCAAGCGACAGCGAGTATGTTCCGCCCGACGCAACTGAGGAAGACATTATCACTCTCGAGAGCGTCGACACCCGGCAGGCCCGGGCGCTCGCGCCTCTCTCTCCCTGTGAGCCCTGGCGCATCATCGCCATCACCTTCACCAACAAGGCCGCCGACGAGCTCAAGGCACGCCTTGAGAACATGCTCGGGCCCGAGGCAAACGACATCTGGGCAATGACCTTCCACTCCGCCTGCGTCCGCATCCTGCGGCGCGACGCGGACAGGCTCGGCTTCCCGCGTTCTTTCACGATCTATGACACCTCCGATAGCCAGAGCCTTATGAAGCGCATACTTAAGGAACTGAATCTTGACGAGAAGATATATCCTCATAAGACGGTTTTGAACCAGATAAGCAAAGCCAAGGATGCGGGGATCACTCCCGACAAATTCATGGCTCAGGCACGCGCCTCCGGCGACCCGCGGATGCCGAAAATCGCGGCGGCATACAACGAATACACCAACCGCCTTTTTCAGGCAGGCGCTATGGACTTTGACGATCTTATCTCCCACACGGTGAGGCTCCTGACGGATTTTGACGATGTGCGCGAATACTATCAGCAGAAGTTCCGCTATGTGCTCATCGACGAGTATCAGGATACGAACAACCTTCAATACCGACTTACCTCCCTGCTTTGCGGCGGACACGAGAATATCTGCGTCGTCGGTGACGACGACCAAAGCATATACAAATTCCGCGGCGCGACTATCGAAAACATACTTAGCTTTGAAAAGCAGTATGAAAACGCACGGGTAATTCGGCTCGAACAGAACTACCGTTCCACGGGCCACATCCTGAACGCCGCCAACAGCGTTATCCGAAACAACACCGGACGAAAGGGCAAGGAACTCTGGACCAACGCCGGCAGCGGCGACAAGCTCAGCCTCTATGTCGCGCGGGACGAAAATGACGAGGCACAATATGTCGCCCAGCGCATCCTTCGTGCCTATGGCGGCGGCGAAAACTGGCGAGACAATGCCATTCTCTACCGCATGAACGCCCAGTCCAACCAGCTTGAATATGCCTTTAAGCGCAATGGTATCCCATACCGCATTGTCGGCGGCATGAGGTTTTTTGACCGCGCTGAGATAAAGGACGTATTGGCATACATGAACGTCGTGCTTTCGCCAAAGGACGATCTGCGGCTTATCCGCATAGTCAATACACCCGCCCGCGGCATAAGCGCTGCGACCGTTGAAAAGCTTCAGTCGATCTCCGCAGCGGAGGGTTCACCGCTCTTCGAGATAATGGAGCGTGCTGACAAATACCCCGAACTTCAGCGTGTTGCGATAAAGCTCCGCCAGTTCACGATCATGATAAACGACCTTCGTGAGATGAGTCAGACTTCCCCGCTGGACCAGCTTTATGACGCACTGCTTGAAAAGACCGGCTATCTCGCCGCTCTTCAGGCCAAGGAATCGGACGAGAACCTCTCCCGCATTGAAAACGTACAGGAACTCAAAACTAACATCCTGTCATATATTAAAGAGACGGGAGATTCCTCCCTCGCCGGCTTCATGGACGAGGTCGCTCTCTACACAGACCTTGACAACTTTGATAACAACGCCGACTGCGTCGTTATGATGACAATGCACTCGGCCAAAGGACTTGAGTTTCCAAATGTCTTTATCGTCGGCGCGGAAGAAGGGATATTCCCCGGCACACGCGCGATCGGCGAGCAGGACGAGATGGAGGAAGAGCGCAGACTCTGCTACGTTGCGATAACCCGCGCGCGCAAGCGGTTATACATAACCTGTGCAAAGCGGAGGATGCTTTTCGGCCGCACAAGCGCAAACAAGCCCTCGCGCTTTTTGGAGGAGATCCCGGACGACGACATCGACAGGCCGGAGCCCGCGTATAACGACTTTGGCTCCACCGGACGCGGCTTTTCCTCCTACTCTTCCTATAATTACGGCAGCGCTCCACGGTCAGGTTCCACACGCAGCTATACCTCAAAAAGCGCCGCGCCCGCACGAAAGCCGTCTGTAGCTCCGCCCTCCGGAAAAAGCGTTTCAGACGCGCCCGCGCCGGATTTCTCGCTTGGCGACAGGATCACTCACAAGGCTTTTGGCTCCGGAGTTATAACAAAAATGACGCCAATGGGTGGGGACCACCTTATTGAAATCGAATTTGACGGAACCGGCGCAAAGAGGCTTATGCTTCGCGCCGCAAGCCGCAGCATGACAAAGGATGATTAAATAATGTCACGTATATCAGAAAAAAAGCTGGGTATCCTGGGACGTCTGTCGCTGCTTGTGACAACGCTTATCTGGGGCACTTCTTTCGTTATCCTCAAAAGTGCGCTTGACAGCGTAGACACGCTCTACATCCTGGCCTTCCGATTTTCAGGAGCCGCAGTACTGCTGCTGCTCATGGGCATCCCGCAGCTGAAAAAACTTGACAGAGGGTATCTCAAAGGCGGGGTTTCGATGGGTATATTCCTGTTTCTGGCTTACGTTCTGCAAACCTACGGACTTGTTCATACCACGCCTGGCATAAACGCTTTTCTTACGGCGACATATTGCATCCTTGTGCCGTTTCTGTACTGGCTCATCAGCCGCAGGCGGCCCGATAAGTTCAATTTGATCGCGGCAGTTATCTGCATAATGGGTATGGCGTTTATTTTTCTTCGGGACGGTCTGCAGGGCGGTCTTGGCGAAACGTTGACCGTATGCTCTGGCCTGTTCTTCGCACTGCACATCATAGCAACCGACCATGCCGCCGATGGACGCAGCCCCGTGCTGCTTTCCATGCTTCAGTTTGCTACAGCCGCCGTACTCGCATGGATCTGCGCACTGTGCACAGGACCTGTCCCGACCTCTATCCCCTCAGGCGCCATCGGCAGCATCATATATCTCTGCGTCATGTGCACTGCGGTCTGCTTCCTGCTTCAAACAGTAGGGCAGAAATACACGCCGCCGGCTTCTGCGTCGGTTATTCTAACGCTTGAATCGGCATTCGGCACGCTGTTTTCCGTCATTCTTGGTCAGGAGATACTCAGTTTTCGTCTGGTTCTGGGTTTTGCGCTCATTTTCTGCGCGGTCCTGATCTCTGAAACGAAACTGAGTTTTTTGAAAAACAAAAAAATCGATAAAACTAAAAAAGTTCCCAACTGAACGTTGGGAACTTTTTTTGCATATCATATCGGGGAATACAAAGTTTCAAACGCGGAAAACTATAACTGCATAAAAGCCTTAATTGATTGGAGGAACGACCTGTGCTTATACCAAGCGTTTTTGGCGACAGCCTGTTCGATCATTGGACATCTCCCTTCGACAGCGACCTCTTCTCAAGGCGCGGATCCAGAGGAGAGAAAAATTTCATGAGAACCGACGTCAGGAAAAACGGGGACAACTATGAGGTCAGCATCGACCTTCCCGGATATAAAAAGGACGACATCAACGTATCTCTTGAGAACGGATATTTGACCGTCTCCGCGGAGAAACGCTGTGACCACAGCTCTGACGAGAGCGACAGAGGTTATATCCACCGTGAGCGCTGCTACGGAAGCTGCTCGCGCAGCTTCTATGTCGGCAGCGGAATTTCCCGTGAGGACGTCTCTGCAAAGCTCGAGGACGGCATCCTCAATCTCACAGTCCCCGCGAACTCCCGGCAACTCGCCGACGAGAACAAGTATATTTCCATCGAAGGCTGACAAAGTGCCGGACAGCGCCTGACCGAGGGTCAGGCGCTGTTTGTTATCTTTCCGAATAGAACTCAGCGAGAAATTCAGTGAAGCACTCGGCCGTTTCGGTGCTCTCCCTGTATCGCTGTCTTGAACACAAAACGTCATATGTGACGGGAACCCCATTTTTTGTTATGACGGCGCTGCCGATTCCCGACATCATTTCGGGACAGTTCTCGGAAAGGAAGCGGCAATAATCCTGTGAAAGCACGAGCGCGCCGAAGCCTCTCCTGACAAGGCTGAGCGCCAGAATCACGTCCCCGCAATCAAAACAGACGTTCCCACTGAAATTCGGGCTTGCGTACACAGCGTCAAGCTGGTGATAATTCTCACGCTGAATAATACGCATATTCTGAATTTCCTCGACCGTCACCTCCGAGCCGTCTTTGCCGCCGAGGAGTACGAAACCATCAGTATACAGCTTCCACGCTTCAACGACCGGCGAGTGCGCGCTCTCGGAGGAAACCACAAAATCCGCAGCGGAGGTTTCGCAATAATTTTTGATCTCCTGCACAGGCACGCGCTCTTCCTCAACATGTAGCGCCGGTCTCTCCGCACAGAATGCATAAAGCGCGCGTGTTATGAGTCCGTGCTGGGTCGTGCCAAAGCGCAGACTCTCCCCCACCGGCCTCTCCAGCGCCTCAAGCCGCTCGCGCGCGTTGCCTATCTCCGCGAAAATCTTGTCCGCATTCTCGAGGAAAAGCTCCCCTGCGTGGTTCAGACGCAGCTTTCCACGCGCCCGTTCAAACAACTGTGTGCCGAGGTCTGTCTCAAGCGCGGAGATGGCTCGGCTGAGCGCAGGCTGGGTTATATGCAGCTCTGACGCAGCGGCCGTCATATTGCCCGTGCGGGCCAGCGTTCTGAAATAGTCTATCTGAAACAGTTCCATATCCTCGTCCCCCTTTTTTATATTTTAACACATTTTCTGTAAAAGGACGATAACTATAATTAATCGACCCATAACCCCACGGCATTGGACATTTCATACACAATAATGTTAAAATTAATATTACAGTTTATGCAAAATATGAGTTTCAGAAAGGACGAGAACGTATGAGTCACAGCTTTGAACATCTGCTGTCCCCAATAGTTATCCGCGGACATGTTCTGAAAAACCGCATGATATCTTCAAGCTGCCTTCCGCATTTTTTGCAGGGGCCGGAAATTTTCCCCTCCGAATCCATTATAAGCTTTGTTGAAAACATTGCCCGCGCGGGTTCCTCGCTTGTCACCATACCGGACAGGTTCAACAATACTCGGCACATGCCGATGGAGGATATAAAACGTGGCCCATGCTGGGACCCTTCTGACCCAAGTGTTGACAACTATCTCAGCGCGATGGTAGAAGCCGTGCACTTTGATACAGAGGGAAGAAGCAAACAAAAAGGGGCGGTAGCACTTCTTGCTGTCGTCCTTTGACTGCCTATCTGCAAAACCCGGCGGGACTGTCAACGGCGAGCATTTATGCCCGTTCATCTTGACCGTTGACTGCTTCGGCTGTAGTTGTTACTCAATCATTTCATTGCAAACGCTGCCTTTATGTCTGCCCGCTTTGACGCCAATACCAACATTTTGATATGAGCTTGATATAATCGCATGGTTCTCAAAAAATACACGATAAATTTATTTTATCATTTTTTACAAAAAGTATTGTAATTCCTGCCGAAAAATGGTATAGTTTGCTTGCGGATAGTTTGCACTATCTGACATTCATTAGATTGGAGGTCGTGTCATGTTCCATTTCAAGCGAAAGCAGTTTGGATTATCTCACGCAGGATTTTGGCATAGCCCCCATTTATGGACGGGGCAACTCAAAATCTATCATGTGAGCGCATAAGCTAGACTGTTGATCGTCGGCTTATGCGCTTTTTCGTTTTCAGGTTTTATTACATGTTCAAGAAATTTGAAATAGAAAGGAGTTTCTCATGAAAAAAATATTATCCATCCTTTTAGCGATGACAATGCTGATAGCTCTTTGCTTCATTCCCAACACAACCGTATTTGCCATTGAATCTGATTCTAAAACAACCACCGATCTCGTTGCCTTGTCTGATGAATTGCAAACATTGGAAAACGAAGCGAATGGGAAATATAATAAATTATTGGAAACTTGGGCGTATAATCCTCAATTCATCGATGACGTAAACGCTAATTTTCCAATGTTTTATGGTGGCGCATATATCAATGGAGAAAAGAAACTTGTTATTCAGGTGACATCTCTTGACGAAAGCGTTATAGAATATTTTGAGAACATTATTGACCTTACAAATGTGGTGTTTGAGGAGGTAAGATATTCCTACGACGAGCTTAAACAAGCACATGCAGAAATTGTGAAGAAAATGGAGGCTACTTCTACTGATTCTCTCATTTCAAAGATTGCTGGTGTTGGAATTTCTTTCCCAGATAATGCAGTTAACCTCTATCTTGTTACCTCGGAATCAGTCGCAAAATCTGATTCTGTCAGCAGAGAAATTCAAAACAAAATATCAACTTTTGATAATATAAAAATAATTGCAACGCCAACAAAAGATACGCCTTCTGCTGCTGTAGAACCAGGAACGGAAATTAAAAATAGCGGATATAGTAGGAGTATAGGCTTCTGGGCAGTGGATGAAGATGGTAATTTAGGTATTGTTACAGCCCCTCATTCTTCGATTTCTGAAGGAACTACTATGTCAATAGGGACAAGAACCTTTGGAACCGCTACCACACCATACTATTCCGAAAATGTTGATGCAGTTTTCGTCGAGCGAACAAATACTTATTTTTCCGCTACAAGATTTGTTTCTGGGTGGGATTTCAATTTAACATCAAGTGGTAATACCATCCTGGCAGTTGGATCAACTACCTATTCTAAAGGGATTTCTTCGGGATGTCAGACTGGAGAAATTATCGATAACAATTATACAACATCATATGGTATTAGTAATTGTGTTCTTACCAGTGCGACCTGTGATTCTGGCGATAGTGGTGGTATCGTAGCCGGTAGTGGAACATCCTCGAGTCGTTATGTCGCAGGAATAATAACTGGAGAACAAGGCGGAACAAGTTATGTCATTTATGTGAAAGTAGTAAATATTCTCTCTACGCTTGGCGTTTCTGTGTATTAATGCTTTATACGAGGTTAGGACAATGATAAAGAAGCTCTGTATCGCGTCACTTGCTGTTATACTTATTGTAAATGCGGTAGGATGCGATTCTGATATCAATACGGAATACCCTTGGAGTATCACAAAAAGTAATATGGATATCAAAAATGAAAATGAATACATTGTAATTCAGTTCGCGGATGACACGCTGACAACAAAAGGGGCTCAGTTAACTCTATATAATAATAGCGAAAAGGATATATCATTTGGTTCAGAGTATTTTATCCAGATTTACAGAAACAACTCATGGTATGATATTGAAATTGGAGATGTAGACTGGACAGGCGAATTGGTTACAGTTGAATCCAACCGTGAGTATACAGTTGAATTTGATTGGAATTCTATTTATGGAGAACTCCCTTCTGGAAGATATCGTATTGTGAAAGAGTACAAACAGGCAAATCAACCATATTTTTCATTTTGCGAATTTGAAATCCCTTAAATATTCATCAGCATTCAAGCCCCGCCAATGGAGTGATTGGCGGGGCAGTTGTTTTTCAATTTACAGAATAGCGGGGCTGGCTACCTGTTTTTCTTGCGTTACTTTATCGCACATGAGCATTGGCCGCTGCATTATCCGAACCATAGCCCTCCAACAGATTGACCACGCCCCACCGGCCTCTCCAGCGCCTCAAGCCGCTCGCGCGCGTTGCCTGTCTCCGCGAAAATCTTGTCCGCATTCTCGAGGAAAAGCTCCCCTGCGTGGTTCAGACGCAGCTTTCCACGCGCCCGTTCAAACAACTGTGTGCCGAGGTCTGTCTCAAGCGCGGAGATGGCTCGGCTGAGCGCAGGCTGGGTTATATGCAGCTCTGACGCAGCGGCCGTCATATTGCCCGTGCGGGCCAGCGTTCTGAAATAGTCTATCTGAAACAGTTCCATATCCTCGTCCCCCTTTTTTATATTTTAACACATTTTCTGTAAAAGGACGATAACTATAATTAATCGACCCATAACCCCACGGCATTGGACATTTCATACACAATAATGTTAAAATTAATATTACAGTTTATGCAAAATATGAGTTTCAGAAAGGACGAGAACGTATGAGTCACAGCTTTGAACATCTGCTGTCCCCAATAGTTATCCGCGGACATGTTCTGAAAAACCGCATGATATCTTCAAGCTGCCTTCCGCATTTTTTGCAGGGGCCGGAAATTTTCCCCTCCGAATCCATTATAAGCTTTGTTGAAAACATTGCCCGCGCGGGTTCCTCGCTTGTCACCATACCGGACAGGTTCAACAATACTCGGCACATGCCGATGGAGGATATAAAACGTGGCCCATGCTGGGACCCATCTGATCCAAGCGTTGACAACTATCTCAGCGCGATGGTAGAAGCCGTGCACTTTCAGGGCTCGCTTATATCCGCGCAGCTCTCCAAGTTCCAGTCGATTCCGCATGACGTAGGCGTTTATGAGCACATGGGCGTTTACCGCCCGCAGATGATGCTGGATTTGGACGATCCGGGCCCCGGCGTGCCTGCAGCGGATGGCCCATTCGCGCCCGCGCCGATAAAGGCAATGAACCGCAAGCAGATGGACGCCGTCATAGAGGAAATAGCAGCCCGCTGTGCGTATTACAAAAGCGTCGGCTTTGACGCGGCCTGTCTGCACTTTGCCTACAATTACAATGTGCTCGCCTGTTTCCTGAGCAGTGAGACCAACAGGCGCACCGATGAATACGGCGGAAGCGTGGAGAACCGCGCCCGCTTCCCGCTCGAGATCGTGGACGCCGTCCGCAGGGCCTGCGGTGAGGACTTTATTATCGAGCTGCAAGTCAGCGGCGACTGCATGCCGGAACAGGAATTCATTGAGTTTGCAAAACTCTGTGAGGGCCGCGTCGATATACTCCAGCTGCGGCTCAACGACATGGACAACTCCCACGCCACCTCATACAATTACAATGGCGCGGACATTCCGCCGACTCTCAAGTTTGCAGAGGCGGTCAAAAAGGCGGGAATAAACATACATACCGCGCCAAACGGCGGTTTCCACAATCCGGAGATGAACGAAAAACTCATCGCTGAGGGAAAAACAGACCTTATCTCCGCTGCGCGCCCGTTTATCTGTGACGGCGACTACGGCAGAAAGATAATCGAGGAACGAGCAGACGAGATACTCCCCTGCCTGCACTGCAACAAATGTCACGAGCATGTTCACGGCAGCTTTATATCCGCCTGCGCCGTCAATCCGGCAATAGGGCTTACCCATCGGCTGGACAAAATGATCGAGCCGGCCGGTGGCGAAAAAAAGATCGCCGTCATCGGCGCGGGTCCCGCGGGCATGCGAGCCGCTCTGCTCTTCGCGGAACGCGGAAACTACGTGACTATATATGAGAAATGCCCCGTTCCAGGCGGGCAGCTCACACACGCGGATTATCCAGAATTCAAATGGGCTCTGCGCGAATACAAAGATAAGCTCATCTATCTTATCGGTAAGAACGACCGTATCAGGCTTCTTCTGAACACCGAGGCAACACCGGAGACAATAGCTTCCTGCGGGTATGATGCAGTTGTCACAGCCGTCGGCGCGGAAGCTAAAATTCCCGCGATAGACGGAATTGACAAAACACACATCTACACCCCCCTTGAGGTCTACGGCCATGAGCAGGAACTCGGGCGGCGCGTAGTCGTCATCGGCGGCTCCGAAACAGGAACCGAAACCGGCATGTATCTGGCCGAGGCCGGCCACGAGGTCACCGTCCTGACACGAAACGCACATCTTGCCGAAAACGCCTGGTGTGTCCACGCCTATGCGCTCCTACGCAGGCGCTGGCTCTCTGAGGACAGCTTCACAGGCATTACCGGTGCGGTCACGACCTCCGTATCCGACGGCGTTGTGCGCTACACCGACAGCGAGGGCGAACATGAGATCGAATGCGACAGCATCGTTGTCTCCGGAGGTGTTGCTCCGCTTACGGAAACATCGCTCTCGTTCTCCTCCTGTGCCCGTTACTTCTTCAACATAGGCGACAGCAACACCCCAGGCAACGTGCGTTCCTGCAACCGTATGGCGCTTGCCGCCGCGGTCAAGCTCTGAGGAAAAGGATGTGATTTAATGGAGAATATCGCAGTAGTAGGCACCGGTACGATCGGCCTTATGCTGGGAGCTTCTTTGACCAAGGGCGGCCACAACGTTACGCTCGTATCCCTGTTCCGGCCCGAGACAGCTTCGGCTCTCTCTGCAAAGGGCATCACCATCAGCTATGACATGCAGATGTGGCGCATACCTGTGCGTGCGGTTTTCGCATCCGACCTCTCTCCCAATGAGAAATTCGACATCATCTTTATCACATGCAAATCAAACGACACAGAATACGCACTTGACCGCATGCTCCCGCATTTATCCAGCAGCGGCTATATATGCTCGCTCCAAAACGGGATAAACGACTACATAATCGCCGAGAAAGCAGGCACAGAGCGGGTCGTCCCATGCGTCTGTTTCGCCGGCGGCCAGGTCCCGGAGCCTTGCCATGTTGTAACGCACGACGGATATTTCATAATCGGTGAACTCTCCGGAGAGTTCACACGCCGCCTTTTCGGACTCAGGGATATACTCTCCTGCGTTAAACATGTTGAGGTCACCGACAATATAATGTCCGCGCGCTGGCACAAGCTCTCCGAGGTCTGTCTTACCGTGCCGCTTGCGACGTTGACTGGCTGGTCCATGTTTGAGGGTCTGGATGACTGGCGTGCACTGCGCCTGTTCGGGCGTCTCGCCTGTGAGATAATGGACGTGCAGCGTGCCGCCGGCAACACACCTTCGCAGATATTGAATTTCACGCGTGAAAAATGGGCTGTTCTCGCTGACGGACGCAGCGCCTCTCTGGAGGCGGAGTTCACCGCCGCAAACAAAATGCCGCCAGGCGGCAGCGGCTCCGGACTCAAGCCCACGGATGCTTACACGATGGATATCGCAAAGGGACTGCCGCTCGAGATATGGTACACAAACGGCTATGTCTCCAAGCTTGGCCGGAACTTCGGCATACCGACGCCTACATTAGACAGCGAGCTTGCTCTTATACGCAAAATCGAAGCCGGCATAATAAAACCCGGACCCGAGCTGCTGGACAGCATACTCGGTCTGTAAGGAGGATTTTCACAATGAGGATAGATTTCAATCTCGTGCTCGGCGCCGAGATACCTGGATTTCCGAGAAACGAATTTGAAGCGCCCGAAGGCGCGCCGGGCATTACAAAGGTCCCGATGTCAATACATATCTTTGAGGAAAGCGGTGCTTTGCGCGGCCGCTTCACCCACCCGCACTGGGGCGAATCCGAGGCTATAGACATCGTAAAAACAGACTCCTTCCTCGCATTCGCCGCAGAATCTGGCAACGATGACAAGGGCGGAAAGCCTGTATATTTTGACTATGTTCTTTCTCTCAGCTCAGAGACAAAAAACGTTGTTGGTTTCTCCGCCGGCAGGGCTCCGTTTTTCCGGAGCTTTCTCCCAATCGAGGGCGTTATTACAGAAAGCTGACCAGCAAAACCCAGCTGACCGCTGGGTTTTCGCATTTAATACCAGTTTTCCTATCAATATTTCATTGAAATCACAGCCGACCCGTTATATAATATTCATGTTCAACTCTTTTTCTTTACGACTAACATGGAGGGAATAAACGACATGAGCACTATAGAAGATATATCCAAGGCGATAGAGACCGGCAAACTCAAGGCCATTAAGGAGCTTATTCCTCAGGCTATTGAAGAGGGACTTCCCGCACAGACCATTCTGAACGACGGGCTTCTCCACGGCATGAACATCATCGGCGAACGCTTCTCGAGAAACGAAGCCTTTGTCCCCGAGGTACTTGTCGCTGCCCGGGCGATGAACAAGGGCGTGGAGCTTATAAAACCCCTGCTTGCACAGGAGGGTGCTGAACCTATCGGCAAATGCTGCATCGGCACCATACAGGGCGACCTGCACGATATCGGCAAAAACATAGTAAAACTCATGCTCGAGAGCAAGAACATCGATATAGTCGATCTCGGAGTGGACGTTCCCGCAGAGAAGTTTGTCCAGACAGCGATCGACGAACACTGCGACATTATATGTGTTTCCGCCCTGCTCACGACCACCATGGCCTACATGCGCGACGTTGTCAAGGCCGCTGAAAACGCCGGAATCCGCGACCAGGTCATAATCATGGTCGGCGGCGCCCCAGTAACTCAGGAGTTCTGCGACGATATTGGCGCGGACGCCTACACCGTAGACGGCGCCGCCTGCGCCAACAAGGCCGCGGAGCTGCTGCTCGCCAGGAAGTCGTCATGAATATCATACAGTGGAGA
The DNA here is from genome assembly GCA_964539115.1 of uncultured Oscillospiraceae bacterium. Taxonomy (GTDB): domain Bacteria; phylum Bacillota; class Clostridia; order Oscillospirales; family Oscillospiraceae; genus CAKSXP01. Next base: position 2,806 of record CAZIHY010000008.1, on the reverse strand, counting down.
GATGACATTATCGCCTCCAAAAAGAAGAGGGCGATACCCGTGCTGTCCTTTCCTTGCATACAGCTTCTCGGCATAACAGTAAATGAACTCATTTCCAACAGCAACAGTCAGGCGCAGGGCATGAAGGCCGTCGCCGAGCGATGCGCTTCCGCCGCCTCTGTGTCCATGATGGATCTCTCCGTCGAGGCGGAGGCTTTCGGCTCTGAGATACGTATCATTGGCGACGAGGTCCCAACCGTAGTCGGCTCCATAATAAACGAGCCCGAGGATGCGGACGCGCTTGCCGTGCCGGAGGTAGGCACTGCACGCACGGGGCTTTACATAGCCGCTATCGCCGAGGCCGTTAAGCTGATAACTGACCGGCCCGTTTTTGCCGGCGTTATCGGCCCCTATTCCCTGGCCGGCAGGCTCATGGGTATGAGCGAGATAATGTTCAACTGCTTTGATGAACCGGAGATGGTGCACACAACGCTTGAGAAAGCGACCGACTTCATTACAGCGTATATAAAGGCTTACAAGGCAGTTGGCGCTTCCGGCGTCGTCATTGCCGAGCCCGCTGTCGGTCTGCTTTCCGCCTCCATGGCGGGAGAGTTTGCAACGCCATACATGAAGCGCATTGTCAGCGAGGTCCAGGACGGAAGCTTCGGCGTCATCTATCACAACTGCGGCAGCTCAACGCCCCAGATGATAGACGAGCTTGTCTCCGTCGGCGCTCTGGGCTATCATTTCGGAGATGCCGTCGATATGGCGGAGATATGCCAAAAGATGCCGAAAGACGTGCTCGTCATGGGCAATGTAAGCCCCGCAGCGGCCTTCCGCGCCGGTACGCCGGAGCTGGTTCGGGAGCAGACACTCGCCGTTATGCGCGCCTGCTGCGGTTATCCCAATTTCGTCATATCCTCCGGCTGCGATATTCCTCACGCCTCCCCATGGGAAAATATCGACGCTTTCTTTAACGCAGTTGACGAGTTTTACGGAAAGTAAGAATAATATTGCAAAAAAATAAAGCCTTGCAGAGTGCTGATGCTCTGCAAGGCTTTAAACTGATACAGCTCAATTGCTATTCAGCTTTGCCGTTTATTTTAGCCAACCAGTATCCAGTCGGTGAGCCAGATACCTCTGGTAAGGGACCACTGGCGTATCCAGAGACGTCCCAGCTCATCATAGGCTTTGTACCAGACAGTTTCTTCCGCCTGAGGTTCTACTGTATCGCCGCCGATTGTTATTACAGTAGACTCCTGCGAAATCTCCTCATATGCCATAGCCATAGGCGAAATAAGCATAGCAATCAATACAATAATCATTGCAAGGATGCCCTTGAACATATTCTTTCTTCTCATTATATCAATCTCCTTGTATTATAGATATTCCTCTTTGTTTAAATATTGATAGATCTTCAGTAATACTTACAAACTCACCATCACAAAACAGAGAGTATGTTCCGTCCTCATTATCAACTATATACATGCTCTCTTTTATCAGTTGAGGCCCGTTTAGTGAATGTTCATCTTCAGTCATCTCATTAATTATGTAATCCTCACCTGGTGTTGCATAGCCAACATAAGGCTGAATTACAAACATATATGATACTGCCAACAGTACGAGCATGACTGTTACAAACAAGACCCCGGCGATTCTTGTTCTTGCTTTGTTCTCATCATTTATGGCCATAACCTCAAATCTTTGAACAAGGCGCTTGTCCGCTGTGCTTATGAGACTTGCTTTTGCCGTCACTGCCAACTTGTTTTTACTTGCAAGTTCGGAAATCTTTACAATAGTTTCCATATATGTAACACATTCATCATCCGTCAGCATGCGCTGAACTTCTCGGTCGCATCTGAGTTCCATCGTGTGATACATATTGGTTTTCAGCAAATAGATCAGCGGATTCCAGCAGAACAAAATACATATCAGGTTTATCAGCACTCTTACCAAGACATCATGATGACAGGCATGGCTCCACTCGTGTATGAGTATGCCTTTGAGCTCGTCACGCGTGAATTCCGTCTCAGGCAGATATATCTTTTGCTTAAAGATGCCGCTGCAAAACGGACTGTTCGTCTCAGCAGTTCTGAAAACCGGAACCGATCTCATATATTTTCTGCCGCACAGTAAAGAACTGAGCAACTCTTCTGAAACCAGATCTTCAACAGCCGTTATTCTTTTTATCTGCCTTATACTTCTCAACAGCATAAGAAGGTAAACGACCAAGGCAACAACTGCAACTATCACCCATGCCGCTATCAAAACAGTGCCAACATAAAGCTCCGTGCCAAACAATTTGTGTCCGCTTGTCAGATAAGCGAAGAAGCACAGGATCTTCTCATACGCTTCACCAACTCTTATGACATGCGAAAATTGAAATTCGCCTACAACTACAAGTCTGCAGATGCTGGCGAACAGGAACAGTGCGAGCGGTAAGACACTATGCCTGATAAACCGGTTCCATTTCATCGCCGCCAAACTGAGAATGATGAAGCTGTCACTCCACAAAAAAGCCATCAAAAATGAATATGCGGTTATTTTCAACTTTACTCGTTTTCTCTCTTCTCTTCTATTATGGCGCGAAGCCTATCCAGTGTGCTGCGGCTCACCTCCTCATTGCACAATGCAGCAGACGTCTTCAATTCTGAAAAATTATTGCGATTTTCAGCTTTTCGCGCTTTCTGAAGCTTTTTCAGCTTTGTAAGCGTCTGTTTAATTTTTTCGTCCGTAAGCGTGCCGTACATATTCTCATACAGCTCAAGATCCGATCTGTTTTTGGATTCGACTCCCACCTGACTGCCCCCTCCTTTCCTTGAATATA
>CAZIHY010000007.1:35680-39950 GCA_964539115.1 uncultured Oscillospiraceae bacterium | reverse complement strand
AATACCAATACCGCACTTTGCGCAAGTGGCCACTGCCCGTCTTCCGGGGTGGTAATAGCATCCTAGCTCCATTTTGCTCCTCCGTTTTGTTGTCTGTAATACCAGTTTTATATTTTTTCTCTCGTCATTTGTATGTAGTCGTTACTTATTTGAATGGCATTATTGGACATTTTTATAAAAAATATCTAAACAACAGATATTTCTTTATACAGCCGATTATAACACAAAAAAATAAAAGTACAATAAGATTATCTGTTGTACGGAGGTTCCTTGTGAATATTGAATTGAGTTACCAGCTAATTGGAAAGCGCCTCCGTGCGGCACGGAAAAAGCGTAATCTGACGCAGGAGCAGGTTGCAGAAAAGGTGGATTTGTCAGCCCGACATATCAGTGGTATTGAGCGTGGTGTTGCGCCGGTTTCCCTCCCGTATCTGGTTCGGGTGTGTAACGCACTGGACGTTACCCCGGATGATATATGTAGAAAACAATCTATATGATTGATGTAAGAACGACTGAATACCGAAAAACTGACCGTTGACACACATGTCCATGTGCAAAAGTCAACGGTCTTTATAATACGTATTTTCAAAAAAGGTCGAAAGGAAAACATCCGTATCATTTTTTTGATACGGATGCAGACCTGTTTTATGCACACCGCGCTAAGGCGGAGGGATATTTTTTCTCATGTTCAGCAGAGCGTGGAGCCGACGGGAGTATCGTCCGGGAGGATGACAAGGTGAAGCTCGTCGCCCTTCTCGGCGGAGAGCAGCATGCCGTTGGATTCCAGCCCCATCATCTTGCGCGGGGGAAGATTGGTGCAGGCGAGGACCGTCTTGCCGACAAGCTCCTCGGCCTTGTAATACTTTGCTATGCCGGAGAGTATCTGGCGGAGTTTTCCGCTGCCGTCGTCGAGCGTGAACTTGAGAAGCTTTTCGCTCTTTTTGACGTTTTCACAGCTCAGAACACGGCATACCGTCATGCGGACCTTTGAAAACTCGTCTATCGTAACGGTCGGGATCTCCGGTTCCGGTTCAGCGGCTGGGGCGTTTTTCGCCTCTATCTCCTCGAGCTTTTTCTTCATGTCGATGCGGGCGAAAAGGATCTCAGCCTTGCCGACAGTGTGGCCCGCGGACAACGCGCCGAAGGAAGAGAGACTGTCAAAGCTGCTGGGCTCGATGGCAAGCTGTTCAAATATCTTCCGTCCGGTGTCGGGAAGGAAGGGGGTCAGAAGCGTCGCCGCAAAACGTATGGTTTCCAGCAGATTATAAAGCACGGTGTCGAGGCGGGCTTTGTTTGCTTCGTCGCGGCCCAGGACCCAGGGCTGAGTCTCATCGATGTATTTGTTCGCACGGCGCAGAAGCGAGAAGATCTCGTCTATCGCGTCGGCGACGCGAAGCTCATCCATCTTCTTTTCTACCTTTGCGGGCGTTGCAAGACAGAGCTCGATCAGCTCGTCGTCGAAGTCTCCGGGGCAGGAATGGTCGGAAAGTACGCCGCCTGAATACTTGTGGCACATGGTTATAGTGCGGTTAACAAGGTTCCCGAGAATGTTTGCAAGGTCGGAATTGATGCGCTCTATGAGAAGCTCATGGGAGAGAACGCCGTCGCTTGCAAAGGGGATCTCGTGCAGCATGTAGTATCGCACGGCGTCGACGCCGAACATGTCCACCAGATCGTCGGCATAGATAACATTGCCCTTGGACTTGGACATCTTTCCGTCGCTCATCAGGACCCAGGGATGACCAAAAACCTGCTTGGGCAGCGGCAGACCGAGCGCCAGCAGCATGATGGGCCAATAGATCGTATGGAAGCGCAGAATATCTTTTCCGATGAGGTGAACGTCCGCGGGCCAGTACTTTTTGAAGCCCTCGCCCCAGTCGCCGTCCACATCATAGCCGAGGTTCGTTATATAGTTGGACAGCGCGTCGATCCACACGTAGATGACGTGCTTGGGGTCAAAATCGACGGGGATGCCCCATTTGAAGCTGGTTCGGGACACGCACAGATCCTGAAGACCGGGCTTGAGGAAGTTGTTTACCATCTCGTTTTTGCGCGCCTCGGGCTGGATGAATTCGGGGTGATCCTCGATGTACTGTATAAGCTGGTCGGCGTATTTACTCATGCGGAAGAAATATGCCTCTTCCTCCGCCCAGACGACGTCGCGCCCGCAGTCGGGGCATTTACCGTCCACTAACTGGCTGTCGGTCCAAAAGCTCTCGCAGGGGGTGCAGTAATGGCCCTCGTACTTACCCTTGTAAATATCGCCCTGCTCATACAGCTTCTTGAAAATTTTCTGTACGCGCTTTTCGTGGTCCGGGTCCGTTGTGCGGACAAAGCGGTCATAGCTGGTGTTCATGACGTCCCAGATGCGCTTTATTTCTGCCGCGACATTGTCGACAAACTCCTGAGGCGTGATGCCCGCGGCTTTAGCCTTTTCTTCGATCTTCTGTCCGTGCTCGTCGGTTCCGGTCTGAAAATAAACGTCATAGCCCTGCGCCCTCTTGAATCGGCAGATGGCGTCGGCCAGCACGATCTCATAGGTGTTGCCGATATGGGGCTTGCCGGATGTGTATGCGATAGCGGTGGACAGGTAATAGGTTCCCTTGTTCAAAATAGTTTTCCTCCTGTTTCCCTTTGCTTTTTTTTTATTCACCGGTCACCGCATCGACCGGCGTGTCGGGCGGGGTTATGGGATCGACCGGCGTCACAGGCTCCGTGGGCGGCACAGGGTCGACAGGCGTCGTCGGAGTCGGGACCTCAGGCGTATCAGTCGGCGTATCCGTGAGAGTATCGGTCGGTGTGTCGGTGGGCGTATCGGTTGGATTATCTGTCGGCAAGTCGGTGGGAGTGCTGGTCGGACTCGGGGTCGGGGTGGGCTCCTCTTCGTCTTCAGTGTGATAGTGGTATTCGCTGTCAGCCTCCTTCGTCTTACTTATGAGGTTTCCGTTCGCGTCATAAACAAGACGATAGGTCGTAGCGCCGGTCCCGTTCGCCGTTGCCCAGGTTTCGATCTGCATCTCGACGTAGCTGCCGTCCTCATCGGTGCCCCAGATCTTGACTGTAACTGTATAGCTCGTCATATCGGTATAGGCTTCGATCTTGATCGGATAGTTGCGGTCATTTTTGAACTTGAAGTCGGGGCTGGGCCAGCTTACGGTGGCGTCCAGTCCGGAAGGCAGATAGCTGACTGAGAAATAGTGGCAGGTGCGCTGGGTTATCTCAAGGTTGGAGTAAAGCGCGCAGTAATACAGCGTGGAACTGACCTGACAGATACCGCCGCCGATCTCGGTTACGACCTTACCGTTTGAATAAGCGCCGGCACCTTGGTATCCGGCCTCGGCCGTGCGCTGGCCGAGAGCGGAGTTATAGGAAAACTCTTCTCCGGGATTGAGAACAATGCCGTTGATCGCCGCCGCAGCCTTGGTGATATTGTTGATGCGCGCGGCGCTGCTGCCGCCGAGAGATGTGCTCTTTTGCGACAGGCAATCGGCAAACAAATTTGCGTTCAGGTCCTCGGTTTTGATCTCCGGCTCGGTTATGATGAGCGGTATAACGATGGTATCGCCGGGACTTGCCTCGTCCCAGAGCTGCTGTGCAAGTTCAAGATCAAAACTGACGCCGTTTTCACTGGCGAGAGCTGTTCCGCTCTCCGCGTCATATATTGCGTTGACCGGTTCCTTGAAAACCTTGTCATAGAGATCGTTAAGATCGATGTCAGCGTCGTCGGACGACGGTTCATATACGATCGGCTCGCTGTCGCCCTCTGCAAAGGCGGCGGCAACGAGATCGTAAAGCTCATCAGCGTCAAGCTTGACAGCGCCCGCGCCCTTGACGATCGTTATCTCATCTTCCCCGATCGTGACCTCGTTGGTCATTAGAAGTGCGCTGCATTCCTCCACGGCCTCGTTTATAATGCCGCGGACAGCCTGCTCATCGATCGCACTTTCCTCTTCGCCCGTGATTTCGGCTCCGGAGATGAGGCATTTGATATAGGTCATAAGATTTTTGAACATTCCGCCGTCATGACAGTAATTATAGGCGGCGTTCGCGCCGGACCCGCTTCCGGAACCAAGCCCCGCGTCATCGCTGGTAACGGTGAAGGAGCAGTCCATCGGCAGATCGACAGTGACTGTGGTGTTCCCGGCCTGTACGCTGCCGGAACCGGACAGTACAAGTTCAGCCTCGCGCAGCGTCATGCCGCCGACGTCAATCCCGTCGACCGTGACTCGGGGGAAGATCGTATCCATACCGGAGACGTAGAACGCGCCGA
>CAZIHY010000007.1:22453-35580 GCA_964539115.1 uncultured Oscillospiraceae bacterium | reverse complement strand
GCTCCTTTCCTGGGGGCTGCCTGTTTCTTATGGGCCTGTGTCTGCTTGTTCACAGAGGCAGGAGCAGCCGCCGGTTTATTGCTTTTATTACCTACGAGTTTGATTTTGCCTCACCCTCTCATATCTTTCTGTTGCATATCAGACGGAACCGCTGCTTGCAGCGGCAAAATCCGCCTGGACCTGATATGTGTCTATCTTCTCGTTTATCCACGGGTTGCCGCTGAGTTTATAGCGGCTCTGCGCCTCAAGCAGTGCGCCGATAAGTATGTTCGATAGCAGGAAACCCGAACTTGTAAAGAACCAGCGGCCGTTTTCGGTTTTTGCCCAGCCGCGTTTTACAAATTCCTTCAGGACATATTCGATCGGCCTGAAGTCGCTGCGGTAAAAGCTGTAGTACTCTTCGCCGGAGATACCGCGGTTCATTCTCATGCCGAGCATAAGGTATTCGCCGGCGCGTTCCAGAAGGCCGATTTTTTCGTATTCGTCAATAATATTTTTTTCTCCCAAAACGCCGGAAATATACCCATCGATGTCTCTTATGTAGCTGTATCGAATATTGTCGATGCATGAGTGTGCTCCGGGGCCGAAGCCCATATAATCCTGAAGCGTCCAGTATTTGATGTTATGCATTGATTCGAAGCCTTCAAGAGCAAAGTTGGATATCTCGTACTGCTTGAAGCCATAGCTTTCGAGCGTGTCTGTTGTGAAGAGATACATGTCCGCCTGCTCGTCGTCGGTAGGGAGGAAGGGCGAATCCTTGTACTGGAACATCGGCGTGCCCTCCTCGAGCTTCAGCCCGTAGCAGGAGATGTGCTGCGGATGCAGGGCCAGAGCTTTTGCAAGAGTGTCTGCCCAGTCCTCTTTGGTCTGGCCGGGCAGACCGTAGATAAGGTCGATGCTGATATTGTCAAAGCCCGCCGCACGGGCCATTTCAAAGGCTTTTTCGACCTGTTTCCAGTTGTGGCGGCGGCCGATTATCTTGAGGATATCGTTGTTGGCCGACTGCGCGCCCATAGAGAGACGGTTTACGCCCTCGTCACGCAGTGCACGGAGACCGGAAGGCGTAACGCTGTCGGGGTTGACCTCGACCGTGACCTCTGCTGACTTGAGTATTTTGGCCTCTTTCTTGAGCGTGTTGAATATTTCACAGATACGCCTTGCGCCGTAATAGCTCGGCGTTCCGCCGCCGAAATACAGCGTGTCAACGTAATATTCCTTCATCCTCGGCGAAGCTTCGCGTATGTGTTCCAAAAGCGCGTTCTGATACTTCGGCATCCTGCCGTCGCAGTCCGCAACGGAGTAGAAGTCACAGTAGCCGCACTTGCTCGCGCAGAAGGGTATATGTATGTAAAGTCCAAGCGTTTTATCCATAGGCATTTCTCCGAAAAATGGACAGTCATGTAACCAAATTATAATAAAGTATTAGGCTCCGCTTGTCAACCTCTGATATGTCTGATAAAATGATGGAAAATATGATCGGTTCAGCGTGAAAAACACCGGAGCGTTATATAATAGACGCTCCGGTGTTCGGTTTTGTTTCGAAAAAATATTAAAACAGGCTGCAAACGAGTTCGGCGTATTCGCTGGGGTCGTCGATGGACAGGCCTGCGATGAGAAGGGCCTGGTCATGAAGGATAAGCGTCAGCTTTCCGGCTTTCTCCTTGTCCTCCGCGTAGGCCTTTTCCAGCGCTGCGAAGGCGGGGTGACTGTCGTTAAGCTCGAGAACGCGTTTTGCCTTTATCTTGTGCGCCTCCTCGTTCGGGATTGAGGCGAAATATTTCTCCATCTCGAGCGTTACCTCGCCTTCGGTTGTCAGGCAGACGGCGTGGCTCACAAGCTTGTGGGAAAGTCGGACGTCGGAGACCTTGCCGATGAGCACCTGCTTCATGAAATCGAGCATGTCCTTGCTCTCAGCCTGCTTTTTCTCCGTCTCCTCCTTGGCGGCGTCGTCCTCAAAGCCGAGGTCGTCGCTTGTGACGTTGCAGAAGGGCTTGCCCTCAAATTCTCCGAGCATCTTGATGGCAAACTCGTCGTATTCGTCGGTCAGATACAGCATCTCATAGCCCTTTTTCCTGACCTGCTCGGTCTGCGGAAGCTGAGCTGCCATGCGGACGCTGTCCGCGCATACATAGTAAATGCTCTTTTGATCCTCCGGCATTGCCTTAACATACTCGCGCAGGGGGACCAGTTCCTCGTTTTCGGAGGACCAGAACAGCATAAGGTCCGTCAGAAGCTCCTTCTTTGCGCCGTATTCGGAGACAAAGCTGTATTTGATCTGGCGGCCGAAATTCTTCCAGAACTCGTCGTAAACCTCCGGTTCGTCGTTCATGACGCGCAGAAGCTCGGTCTTTATCTTCTTCTCGAGATTGCCGGCGATAACGCGAAGCTGGCGATCGTGCTGCAAAAGCTCGCGGGAGATATTAAGGCTCAGGTCCGGACTGTCGACAATGCCGCGTACAAAGCGGAAGCACTCCGGAAGAAGGTCGGCGCACTGCTCCATTATCATAACGCCGGAGCTGTAAAGCTGGAGCCCCGGCTGATAGTCGCGGCTGTAAAAGTCGATGGAGACCTTCTTCGGCACGAAAAGCATCGCTTTGTAGGAGGTGAGGCCCTCCGCGTTGACGCGGATAATAGCGGCGGGGTCGTCCGCGTCGTGGAACTTCTCCTTATAGAATGCTTTGCAGTCGTCGTCCGAGACCTCGCTCTTGCTGCGCTGCCAGATGGGGACCATGCTGTTGATGGTCTGCTCTTCGGTCACAGTGACATATTCGGTCTTGGGGGCGCCGTCCTCGTTCTTCTCGTCAGTCTCCTTTGCCTCAGTTTTTTCGACCTCCATTCTGATAGGCCAGCGGACATAATCAGAATACTTCTTTATAAGCTGCTGGAGTTGCCAGGTCTCGAGGTATTCGGAGAATTTTTCCTCATCGCCGTCGGGCTTGATGTGCATTATGACGTCGGTACCGACGCTTTCCTTTTCACACTCGGTTATCGTATAGCCGTCGGTGCCGGTGCTCTCCCACTTATATGCGGTGTCGGAGCCATATTGCCTGGAGATGACAGTTACCTTGTCGGCGACCATGAACGCGGAGTAAAAACCAACGCCAAACTGGCCGATGATGTCTATGTCATCGTCCTTTACATCGTTGCTCATATCGTTTTTGAACTTGAGGGAGCCGCTGCGAGCGATAACGCCCAGGTTCTGATCCATCTCCTCTTTGTTCATACCGATGCCGTTATCGGACACGGTGAGGGTCCTTCTGACCTTATCAGGGGTGACGCGGATACGGAAATCGCTTCGCGCCATGCCGACGTTCTCATCGGTCAGGGAGAGGTAGCACAGTTTGTCGATAGCGTCGGACGCGTTGGATATGATCTCGCGAAGGAAGATCTCCTTGTGCGTATAGATCGAGTTGATCATCATGTCCAGCAAGCGTTTTGACTCAGCCTTAAACTGTTTTTTTGCCATTTATATCATATCCTTTCATTTATTTACGATTGAAGAAAGGCCAGCACCGCGGAATTATAGCTTTCGGTCTGTTCAAACGGGGTGAAATGTCCGCCCGGGAACCATTGAAGCTCAGAGTTTTTGATGTTGCGGTGGAGGTATTCGGTATGCGAGCGGGTTATCATGTCGTTTTCGCCCGCGGTTATAAGCGTCTTTGCGCTTATTGCATGCAGTTCATATTTCGTTAGCTTTGGTTCCATGACCATGAGGTCGAGAAATTCTTTCCTGCGGCATGCGTTTTTTGAAAAGGGAGAGGCTATGGTTGCGGCTATCTGTGACATTCGCATCGGAAGCGAGAAACGGAGGGCGAGCCCTCCGGGATCGCTGTTTGCTCCGGATAAGATGAGCTTGTCCACCATGTCAGGGTGGCGGGAGGCGAATATCATCGCGATGTTGCCGCCGTCCGAAAAGCCAAGTATGCTCGCCTTTTTGACGCCCGCGGCTTCCATGACGGCGATAAGGTCCTCAGCCATGTCGTAAAGACTGAGCTTGACCCCGCCGGAGAGCGAACTGCCATGTCCGCGGCTGTCGACAGTTATAACGCGAAAGTGCTTTGAAAATTCCGTGACCTGGGCGGAAAAGACGGTCATATCCTCCCCGTTGCCGTGCAGCAGAATAAGAGGCTCGCCTGAGCCCTCGCTCTCCCAATGAATAACGGCGCTGCCCGACGGTGTATCCATGCACTTGCGCTCCTTTCTTTTCTTTATTGATCTGAAATTAACCCTATTATTATAGCACTTGTTTGTCAAATTTCAAGTGCAGTAGACTCAGATCTGGTCAAATCCAAAGGATAAAAAAGACTATGGAAATTTGTGATGTAATGTGAGATAATCTCTTTTACAGGCAAAAAGAGGCGAAGGGAGCGCGAAAATGAAGAGAGAGAAAAAGTATGTCAGAAAAAAGGCTTGGAGGTATTCCACCTATGCCAATAACAAGAAGCCCGTGTTTATTGTGTATCTGATGCTCCGGCTTATCGTTATAGCGCTTATGGTGCTGTCGATAATCGGTGAAAATTATGAAAATACCTTCATATGTATACTGGTCCTGCTTCTTTTCCTGATCCCGGACTTTATAGAGCGTAAACTGAAGATAGAACTTCCGTCAACACTTGAAATAATCATCCTGCTTTTTATTTTCTGCGCGGAAATACTCGGCGAGTTGGCAGCGTATTTTGTACGGTTTTCTTATTGGGACACGATCCTGCACACGCTCAATGGTTTTGTCTGCGCTGCATTCGGATATGCTCTTGTTGATCTGCTCAACCGCGAGGAGCGTTTTTCGATGAAGCTTGCACCGATATATCTGGCTGTTGTTGCGTTCTGCTTCTCGATGACGATAGGCGTTCTTTGGGAGTTTTTTGAGTTCGCGGTAGACAGGTTTTTTGGCGGGGACATGCAGAAGGATACGGTCATCCACGCTTTTTCCAGTGTGATGCTCGACCCGACTAATAGCAATATACCGGTGCGAGTCAAGGATATAACAGACGTTGCGGTAAACGGAGAGAGCCTTGGCCTCGGAGGATATCTGGATATAGGGCTTTACGACACAATGGAGGATCTTTTTGTTAACTTTATCGGAGCCGTTATTTTCTCCATTATAGGGTATATCTCGGCGAAGAGAAAAGAACCCGGAAAGTTTGCAAGCCGTTTTATACCGACGGTTTCGGAGCAGGAGACAGAGAATAGAGAAAGCGAAAAGGAGAACGGGGAATGAAACTCAGGGTCTTTATTGCGGTCGCGGCGTGCAAATTCACGCGCTGGCTGCTGCGCATAACGGGAAGGGGAGGGACCGCGCTGCCCGGCAAGGTCGCGCTGAAGCTGTGTCCCGGCCTTCTAGGATATCTGGCGAAGGACGTTAAAACTGTGGCTGTAACGGGGACTAACGGCAAAACGACAAGCTCACGCATGATAGAACAGGCCTTTTCCGAGACGGGGAAGAGCTATTTTGCAAACCGCTCAGGCTCAAACCTGATACAGGGCATAACGGCGGAATTCGCCGCGAACTCCACGCTGACAGGCCGGAACAAAAAGGAATACGCCGTGATCGAGTGCGACGAAGCCGCCTGCATGAAAGTTTTGGGTTTTCTCCGGCCAAAGGTCGTTGTCGTGACGAATATCTTCCGCGACCAGCTTGACCGTTTCGGAGAGGTGACGACTACGCTGGGCGATATAAAACAGGGCCTCACCGACACTCCGGATACGGTCCTGTGCCTGAACGCGGACTGCTCGCTTACGGCCTCGCTCGCTGGAGAGCTGCCGAACAGATGTGTGTTTTACGGCGTCAATGTCCCAGTGTACAAGAACGAGGTCTCCGAGGTCTCGGACGCGCAGAACTGTATCCGCTGCAAAGCGGAATATGAATATGATTGGCGCACATACGGACATCTGGGCGGTTTTAGATGCCCTGAATGCGGCTATCGCCGACCTGACGCGCAGGTCGCCGTTACAAAAATAATCGAACTGACGGCCGACAGCAGCACGGTCGAGATGGACATTTTCGGCGAGAGCGTAACGGCACGGATAAATCTTCCCGCGAGCTATAACATTTACAACGCAGCAGGTGCGGCCGCCGCCCTGCTGGAGATGGGGTTCGGGGTGCCCGAGGCCATGCGGGCGCTGGCAGGTTTTGAGTGTGGCTTTGGCCGGATGGAAGCCTTCCATAAGGACGGCTGCGATATACGCATGATACTCGTCAAAAACCCGGCTGGCTGCAACCAGGTGTTGAGCTTTCTGTGTGAGATCGAGGAGCCCTCGCTGTTCGTCGTTTGTCTGAACGACAATACTGCGGACGGGACCGATATCTCGTGGATATGGGACGCGGAGTTTGAAAAGCTGTGCACGCTCGGGGACAAGCTCACGGGCGTTCTTGTCAGCGGCATACGGCGCGACGATATGGTGCTGCGCCTGAAATACGCCGGGCTGCCGGAGGAAAAAATACAGGTCATAGCAGGCTACGGCGAGCTGATAGACCAGATGTGTGCAAAGCCGCAGAAGGTTTTTGTCATGCCGACCTATACTGCCATGCTGGACCTGCGCGCAAAGCTGAGCCAGGCTACGGGCGGAAGTAAATTCTGGGAATAAGGGAGTCATCGAAGACTGATCATGGGAATAAAAATATGTCATCTGTATCCCGACCTGTTGAATTTATACGGGGACCGGGGGAATATCATATGTATGAAAAAGCGCCTTGAGTGGCGCGGTATCGAATGCAGCGTGACAGAGCTGCCGCTCGGAGAGAAGGCGGAGCTTTCGCAGTTCGACCTGTTTTTCATTGGCGGCGGGCAGGACTTCGAGCAGGAGGTGCTGCTTGAGGATCTGGCACGCGGCAAAGCGCAGGAGATCAAGGCGGCTGTCAATGACGGCAAGGTGTTTCTTGCCATCTGCGGCGGATACCAGATGCTTGGCGAATATTACGAGACATGGGACGGCGTGCGGTGCGATTTCATTGGAGCGCTGGATTTGTATACGGTCGGCTCAAAGACACGCATGATAGGCAATTTCATGTATGAGTGTCCGCCGGAAAACGGGGGTTGTACTGTTGTCGGTTTTGAAAACCACAGCGGAAAGACTCATCTTGGCCCGGGCCTGCAGCCACTGGGCAGGATAATCTCCGGCTTCGGCAATAACGGAGAGGACGGTACGGAGGGCGTGCGCTTTAATAATGTGTTTGGCACTTACAGCCACGGGCCTGTGCTGCCGAAAAATCCGCTGCTGTGCGATTTCCTGCTCAAAACGGCGCTTGAAAGAAAGGGCGAACCGGCAGAGATTGAGCCGCTGGATGATGAGCTTGAACGTTCTGCTCATGAGGTCATGGCGGCGAAAATGAGAAAATAAAGCTGTAAAAGCTGTGACCGCTGTGCTATAATACAGTGAATCAAAAACCTGCAGGGGAGACGGCGCAGACCCACCGCCTCGGAGGAAATATGAAAATCATAGTTGTCGGAATTGGTAAGGCAGGAATGGCCTTAACGGAACAGCTGGCGAAAGAGCACGACGTTACCGTCGTCGATACCAATCATGATCTAATAACGAGCGTCGTCAATGTACACGACGTTATGGGCGTATGCGGAAACGGAGGGTGCTACTCCGTTCTGGACGAGGCGGGCGCGGGAAACGCAGACCTGCTGATAGCAACGACTTCCAGTGACGAGATAAACATCGTGACCTGTCTTGTCGCAAAGAAGATCGGAGTCGGGCATATCATCGCGCGAATAAGGAATCCGGAGTATGAAAAACAGCTTCGATTTATGCGCGACGAGTTGGGCCTGTCGATGATAATCAACCCCGAAAAGGTGACTGCGCGCGAAATATCGCGAATACTCCGTTTTCCGAACGCCGTCAAGCTCGAGAGTTTTGCAAAGGGCAGGCTGGAGCTTGTTGAGTTCCGCATCGGAGCGGGCAGTTCTCTTAACGGTATGCCGCTTACCTCGCTTTACCGCAGTCTTCGCGCCCGCGTGCTCATATGCGTCGTGGACAGGGACGGGGAAACGATCATTCCCGGCGGCGATACGGTACTGCAGTCCGGCGACAGGATCTATCTGACTGCCACGGCACACGAACTGGAGCAGTTTTTCCGGCATCTTGGCATCTTTAAGGGTAAGGCGCAGAGCGTTATGATAGTTGGCGCCAGCAAGATGGGCTATTATCTTGCAAATGAGCTGATCGGCATGGGTATGGCGGTCAAGATCATCGACCGGGACGAGCGCAAGTGCCGCGAGATGGGCGAACGCCTGAAAAAGGCGATGGTCATCAAGGGCGACGGAACGGACAACGAGCTGCTTCGCGAGGAGGGTCTGGACGATACGGACGCCTTCGTTGCGATAACAAGTATGGATGAAGCGAACATCCTTATGGCGATGAGCGCGGCGCGGAACAGCTCCTGCAAGGTCGTGGCGAAGATAAACCGCCGCTCGCTCGTGGACCTCGTATCCAATGAGCATATGATAGACAGCATCGTATCAGCGGGATCTGTAACGGCGGAACTAATCATTCAGTACATAAGGGCGATGCAGAACGCCTCCGGCAGCCATGTCAAGACCCTGCACCGCATTGCGGACGGCAAGGCGGAGGCGCTTGAGTTCAGCGTGACAAAGGGAATGCCGCTTGTGGGCATACCGCTTGCGGATCTGCAGTTTAAGGGAAAGATACTTATCGCGGGCATCGTCCGCCACAGCGGCGAGATCATAATTCCTTCCGGTCAGGACGTTCTGTGCGAGGGCGACGATGTGATCGTTGTCACTACGAGGACCTCGCTTCATGACCTGAAGGATATTCTCGAATAGGGGGCCGCTCTGTGAACTACAAAATGGTGTCCTTTATAACAGGACGCATATTGATGATCGAAGCGGCGCTGATGGCTCTGCCGCTCGTTGTCTCGCTGATATATCAAGAGACAGCCGCGTTGGCCTTTGCAATAACGATTTTGCTTACCTTTGCCGTTGGTGTTCTTCTGCATCTCCGCAGACCTAAAGACACGACAATGTACGCCAAGGAGGGCTTCGTCATCGTCGCGCTGACGTGGATAGCCATGTCCCTTTTCGGAGCGCTGCCGTTTCTTATCTCCGGAGCGATACCAAATTACATAGACTGCTTTTTTGAAACTGTTTCCGGTTTCACAACCACGGGAGCGAGCATCCTGCGCGATGTAGAGGCTATGGATAAGGGACTTCTCTTCTGGCGCAGCCTTACGCATTGGGTAGGCGGCATGGGCGTTCTGGTTTTTGTAATGGCTGTTTTGCCGCTGTCGGACGGCCACGGCATGCATCTTTTGCGCGCTGAGGTCCCCGGGCCCACGGTCGGAAAGCTTGTCAGCAAGATGAGCGGTACCGCGAAGATCCTTTACAAAATATATCTTGTTATGACTATAGCTGAGGTCATACTTTTACTCTGCGGCGGAATGCCGCTGTACGACTCGCTGATCCATGCCTTTGGAACGGCGGGAACGGGTGGTTTTTCCAGCAAAGCGCTGAGCGTAGGAGCTTATGACAGCGCGTATATAGACAATGTCATAGGCGTGTTTATGCTGCTGTTCGGCGTGAACTTCAACATCTATTATTTTATCCTTATCGGAAGGGTAAAGGAGGTCCTGAAGTCTGAGGAACTGCGCGTTTATCTGATAATAGTTTTGGTCGCAGTAGCGGCGATAACCGTGGACATACTGCATATGTGCACAGGCGTCGGACAGGCGCTCAGACTGTCATTTTTCCAGGTGTCGTCGATCATCACAACAACGGGCTATGCGACGACGGATTTCAACCTCTGGCCCACATTTTCAAAGGGCGTGCTTGTCCTGCTGATGTTCATAGGCGCATGTGCGGGTTCAACCGGCGGCGGTATCAAGGTCGCGAGAATAGTCATCCTCGCAAAAACCTCCGCCCACGATATCGGGCGCATGGCGCATCCGAACGCAATTTCGAATATCCATTTCGAGGGCAAGGCGCAAAGCGAAAAGGATATTCGCAGCGTGCTTGTATTTCTGAGCGTGTATATACTGGTGTTTTCCGTGTCGTTTTTGCTGCTGTGTCTGGATAAATTCGACCTTATAACGACCTTTACGGCGGTCGCGGCCTGCATCAACAATATTGGCCCGGGTCTTGAGCTCGTTGGTCCGATGGGGTCGTTTGCGGACTTTTCGTGGTTTGGAAAGCTGCTTTTGTCGTTCAATATGCTTGTCGGCAGACTGGAGATTTTCCCGATGCTTCTGGTTTTCTCGCCGGCTATCTGGCGCCGAAGGCATTTTTCTGTAAGGCGCTCCAAAAAATAAAAAACAGCCGTTCCGCGCTATGAAAAAGGCGCGGAGCGGCTGTTTTTATTTATGTAATAAACGAAAATCCATAATTTTCGCCAAGGCTATAACTCTTTGCGGTTTCTAAAAAAGTCTCGATCACAATTAATGTGGGAATCCTATATACCCGTTTCTACAAAATGAACAAGAGAATTATCCCAGTATTTTCTGTAAACTCTATCTTGCTGTTCATCAAGGTTCAGTTGATACATACGGAAGGTAACTAATATGTCTTTGGGCTGCCATTGCTCCCCGTATGAATATTGATATTTCATTCCCAACTTTTTCATTAATTCGCCGCTTCGCGGATTATTAATATCATGCGTAGCAGTAATATATAGAATACTATCTTTCTTTAATTGCTCAATGCTTAAAAAACACTATTTTTTATAGACTTCAACGACATACAGAGTCGGTTCATTCACACGGAAGCGTATCTCCAGACTGGCGAAGCCGAAACCGTAAATACGCGCTGGATCAGATTGATATGACGGCCGCGGGTCGCTTTCGAGAACGCCCAAAAGGGCTTTCCGTTTTTCGGCGGGTACGAGCGCGAGCTTGTCCGGCGGAAAATCGACCTCGAGATGCCGCAGTGAGTTCGTATCGGTGAACCCGCCGAGGGCGTCGGGGTGTGAGTCCGCGAATGGAAGATATGGCTTTATGTCGAGGATCGGCGTGCCGTCCATTAGGTCGGCGCCCGCTATATATATGACAGGTCCCAGCTTTTCTGAAGTCTCGATGCGCGTTATGCGCACAGAGGACAGACCGATCGGGTTCGGACGGTATGGAGAGCGCGTTGCAAACACGCCCATGCGCTTGTTGCCGCCGAGCCTCGGCGGACGGACTGTAGGCGACCATTTGTTCTTGACGGACTCGGAGAAGACCCACACCAGCCACAGGTGAGAGAATCCATCCAGACCGCGCAGAGACTCCGGAACGCGATAATCCTTTTCAAAGACGATCCTTGCCTCCAGTGCGTCATTGAGCCCGCTCTGGCGCGGTATGCCGAATTTGGTCGGAAAATCAGTCTCTATTCGCGCGATGACCTTCATCTGATATTCGCTCTGCTTTTCCATATAAATGCCTCCTTTGCCTCAGATATGATGGAGAATGCGGGAGAGACAAGCGCCAGTTCTTTTATTGCCAGACGCCGGTCTCAAGATAGCGGTTTGCGCGCTCGTGCGCTCCGTCCACGATAGAATCGTCAAAGCCAAGCATGTGCAGCAGATTGATGGCGTTTCGGGTCGTCGCCATCCCGCGGCGCAGCCGGTAGTCGAAAAACACGCCTTCGTCTTCGACAGTCTCCTCGAAGTGATACATTTCATAGCTCTCGGAGAGGAGGGAGCACAGCTCGATGTCATGGGTCGCAGCGATGCAGAGGGCGCCGCTGCACGCAAGCGCCGACAGTACCTCGCAGGAGGCCGCTATGCGCTCGACTGTATTCGTACCGCGCAGCACCTCGTCTATCACGCAGAGCAGAGGGCCGCTGCCGGATGCGCTGATGATACGCTTCAGTGACTTGATCTCGACGATGTAATAGCTCTCTCCGGAAAACAGGTCGTCGCTCAGTGCCATCGATGAAAGTATGCGGAAGGCAGAGGCTCTGTAATTTGCTGCGGGGCATGTGCAGATGCTCTGGGCCAAAAGCGCGCAGAGAGCGCAGGTTTTCAGGAAAGTGGATTTTCCTGAAGCGTTCGAGCCGGTGATGAGCAGCGGCCCTTGAGCGTTAACGCTGTTTGCGACGGCGTTTTCGAGCAGCGGATGGACGATAGAACCGGCGTCCATAAACGCTTTGCCGATGCTAAAATCCAGCTCAGGCTCACACCAGTTCGCGGCGCTTTTTCTGTATTATGCGACGGCTATCGCAGCGTCGATCTCGCCCAGCGCTTTGTGCACGGCGAATACCTCGTCATGCCGCTGCCAGAGCTTGTTTTTAAGGAATTCATAGGCTATGAGATCCAGCAGAAAAATGTGGATAAATATCTCGCCTGCGCCGGAACTGTCTCCGACAGAGGATACGCCGCCGACTCGCAAAACGGACTGAAGCCTGTCGAGGCAGGAATAAGACCCGGACATGCAGGCATCGAGCTGCACGTTGTGCAGTTTTCGGATGCGGTTCAGCGCCGAGATCATCGCAGCGGAGTAGTTGACGGTGTCGAAATCCGATCGGACGCGTTTTAAGCAGAATTCATGTATGAATAAGTTCAGGGCAACTGTTATCATAACCGCCAGAGCAAAATTGCGGCCGGCGAAAGCGACCAGAGCAAGGCTGACAGGTACAAGCAGGCACAAAAACAGATATATGCAGAGCCGGGTGATGCCGTGTCTTGAAGGGGAAAAGGCTGTGCACAGGTCGGCCCTGCGGGTGCGGCCCAGCTTTGCCAGTATGAGCTGGAGCTCAAGACGCAGCGACGGATTTTCGCTCATAAGGCCTATAAGCCCGCGCCGCCTGGAGTGCTGGCCTTCATCAAGACAGGGAGTTCTGAGCATATAATATAGGTATTGCTCTCCGGAGGTTGAAAGGCCCGGATTTATGCGTTTGTATACCCTGTCCATGTCGAGGTCATGCCAGGTTATGTCGTCAATAAAAAACGAGTCCGGATCCATACTGCGGCAATAGTCGGAGTATGTGCGGATATATTCCATATCGCCGCTGAAGTAATGCGGATCGGGCACCTTACCAAAGCGGCGTTCCAGGTTCTTTTTCAGTTTCTTTTTTGTCACTTTGTTTTACCGTACGCGTCATGCCTCTTGTTCAGAAGCAGTTCCCAGCGTTCCTTTGTCAGATAGGCGTAATGCTCTCGTGTTATGCCGTTTATGGCGTTTGGCTGCTCAAGAT
>CAZIHY010000007.1:0-22353 GCA_964539115.1 uncultured Oscillospiraceae bacterium | reverse complement strand
TGCACCGGCCAGCCGGCGATGGGGCCGACGCGCTCGTCCTTTGCGTATTTATAAAGATCCTGCGCATCCGCTTCTTCCCATGGACGGAGGATAGTGCGCCTTGTTTCAAGTATCATAATTTGTTTGTCTCCTTTTAGAAAGAATATCCGAGCTGCGAACACTTGTCAATATTCCGTTTTAATAGTAGAATGAGCAAAAAGGATAAGGAGAAGCTGTATGGACATACAACAGTGGCTGTTTGAGCGGGGGGACGAAAAATACCGCGAGTTTCAGTACCGCCTGATACCGACCGCTGCAGAAGGCACGATAATCGGCGTGCGGACGCCGGAGCTGCGTGCGCTTGCAAAGCAGCTTGACGGGACTGAGGATGCTAAAAAGCTTCTGAGTTCTCTCCCGCATGAGTATCACGAGGAAAACTGCGTGCATGCCTTCCTGATAGAGCGGATGAAGGATTACGGCGAGTGTGTGGAGAGGGTGGAGGAGTTTTTACCCTATGTAGATAACTGGGCGGTCTGTGACCAGATGAGCCCGAAGGTTTTCAAAAAACACCGAGCAGAGCTTCTTGAGAAGATAAAGGTTTGGATCAGATCCGACCGCTGCTACACTGTCCGCTTTGGCCTGGGTATGCTGATGGCACATTTTCTTGACGGGGATTTCCGGCCGGAATATCTTGAACTCGCGGCGGGAGTCGAGTCGCAGGAGTATTATATCAACATGATGCGTGCCTGGCTTTTTGCAACGGCGCTTGCAAAGCAGTATGACAGCGCTGTCATATACTTTGAGCAGGACACGCTTGATAAATGGACGCACAACAAGGCCATCCAGAAGGCTGCCGAGAGCTTCCGTGTAACTCCGGAAAACAAGGCGTATCTCAAAACGTTAAAACGGAAATAAAAGGACTGCTGTATACTGTTGTGTATGCGTATTTATTGATCTGAAAGGAGAATAACACAATGGGGCTTATAAAAGCTGCTTTAGGTTCCGCCGGCGGGGCTCTCGCCGATCAGTGGAAGGAATATTTTTATTGCGATGCGCTTCCCGCTGATGTTCTCGCTGTCAAGGGCCGTAGAAGGGCCTCTGGGCGTTCATCCAACACAAAAGGCAGTGACAACATCATAACCAACGGCTCCGTCATAGCGGTAGCGGCCGGTCAGTGCATGCTGATAACCGAGCAGGGTCAGGTCGTTGACATCTGCGCGGAACCGGGAGAATATACCTATGACATGTCAACGGAGCCCTCCGTATTTGCCGGCGGCGACCTCTCTGACAATATTATGGAGGTTTTCAGAAACATCGGCAAACGCTTTTCCTTCGGAGGGGAGGCGCCGAAAGACCAGCGTATATATTATATAAACACAAAGGAGCTCGTCGGCAATAAATACGGAACGCCGTCTCCTGTGCCCTTCCGTGTAGTGGACAGCAACATCGGTCTGGATATGGATATCTCTGTCCGCTGTTTTGGCGAATACAGCTACCGGATCACAAACCCGCTGCTGTTCTATACAAACATCTGCGGCAACATTGAATCGGACTATAACCGGGCTGAGATCGATGGCCAGCTCAAAACCGAACTTATGACCGCGCTACAACCAGCCTTTGCCCGCATCTCTGCGATGGGGATCCGTTACAGCGCGCTTCCCGGACATACGATGGAGCTTGCTCAGGCACTGAATGACGTCCTGTCAGCGAAGTGGCGCGACCTCCGCGGTATCGAGATCGTTTCCTTAGGGGTTTCCGGCGTCAAAGCCAGTGAGGAAGACGAACAGATGATAAAGGAGCTTCAGCGCAATGCGGCCTTCCGCGATCCGACCATGGCCGCGGCTCATCTCGTCGGTGCGCAGGCCGCGGCGATGCAGTCCGCCGCTGCAAATGAGAACGCGGGCCCTGCGATGGCCTTCGCGGGCATGAATATGGCTGCCGGCGCCGGCGGCATGAATGCACAGAGCCTCTATCAGATGGGCGCACAGCAGCCCGTGAAACCGGCGGCGCCTGCCGCTGCCCCGGCGGGTAGCTGGGTTTGCTCCTGCGGAGCGGCTGTGACCGGCAATTTCTGTCCCGAGTGTGGAACGAAGAGACCTGTTAGCGAGGGCTGGACCTGCTCCTGCGGAACTGTGAATAAGGGAAACTTCTGTACGGAGTGCGGCGCAAAGAAACCGGCTGCAGCGCCTAAGCACAGGTGCGGCAAGTGCGGCTGGGAGCCTGCTGACCCGGCAAAGCCTCCCAAATTCTGCCCCGAGTGCGGCGCGCCGTTCGATGAAAGTGCGCGGTAAAGGCAGTCCGCGCGGTTTGTGCGGATAAGGAGGGATCAGACAATGCCTGCACAGGTGACCAATTATCAATGCCCCTCGTGTACCGGACCGCTTCACTTCTCCGGCGAGACCGGCCTGCTCGAGTGCGATTATTGCGGCGGCAAATATGACGTTGCGCAGATAGAGCGGCTGTACGCGGATAAGGAGCGGCAGGCTCAGGACGGATTCGAAAAGGCGGAGGAAAAGCGCGCTCAGGATCTCGGGGGATGGGACTGTTCCGGTCTCGGCGGAGACTGGGGCGCGGACGCGCAGCGCATGCGCGCATATAACTGCCCTTCGTGCGGTGCGGCGCTGATCTGCGACGACACGACTGCGGCGACAAGCTGCCCGTACTGCGGCAATCCGGCGGTCGTTCCGGGCCAGTTTGGCGGTACGCTCAGGCCCGACTACATAATTCCTTTCAGACTGGACAAAAACGCGGCAGTCGAGGCGCTGAAGAAATATTATAAGGGAAAGATGTTTCTTCCCAAATCATTCAAAAACGGGAACCGCATCGAGGAAATAAAGGGCGTTTATGTTCCGTTCTGGCTTTTCGACGGTACAGCGGATGCTGATATTCTTTACCAGGCAAAGCGCTCCACTACACACGAGACCTCGGACGAGAGGATAACGCGTACGGATCATTTTCAGGTGCGCCGTGCCGGAACTGTGGATTTTAATCGTGTCCCGGTGGATGCCTCCAGAAAAATGCCGGATGAGCACATGGACTCCATAGAGCCCTTCGACTATTCGGAACTGCGGCCGTTCTCAACGGCGTATATGCCGGGGTATCTCGCCGACAAATATGACGTTTCTGTTGAGGAGTGCGCGCCGCGCGCCGACGAGCGCTTCCGCAATACGGCGGAGGACGCGATGAGAAGCACTGTCGTTGGCTACGACACCGTCGTTACTGAGCATTCGGATGTCCGGCTGCACCGCGGCAGGGTAAGCTATGCGATGCTGCCGGTTTGGATGCTGAACACTAAGTGGCAGGGCAGGGATTTTCTGTTTGCCATGAACGGGCAGACCGGAAAGATGATCGGAAATCTGCCCGTACAGAAAAGCAAAGTGCTCGCGTGGTTTGCCGGAATTGCTGTACCGCTCATGGCGATACTGGCGCTTATTCTGCTGTAGAGGGGGCCTGAAGAATGAAGAAACCTGCTTTATGCCTCCTTATGATCTTCTCGCTGGTGATCCTGCTGTCGGCTGCTGCGTCAGCATACAACAACGCGCAGCTTGACTTTGTGACCGATGAGGCCGGGATACTGACAGATTCGGAGCGGAACAGATTAAATGTCAGGGCACAGGAGATATCCGACGAGTACGGCTGCGGCGTATACATTGTGATAGTCAGTGATTACGGCGATTATACCGACGGGGACGTCACGGACTGTGCCAAAAGTATATATCTTGACTACACTCTGGGTTACGGCACAGACTATGATGGGGAGCTGCTGCTTCTGAGCATGGATAACCGTAAGTACGCCCTGATCGCCTACGGGAATTTCGGAAACGCCAGTTTTACGGATTACGGCAAGAGCTGTCTTGAGGAAGAATTCCTTGACGATTTTGCCAACGACGAGTGGTACGGCGGATTCTCCGATTATCTGGAGGAGAGCGCGCGGTATCTTGAGATGTCTGCCAGCGGCGAGCCTTTTGATATCTATACCGGCGACAGCTACAATTACAGCCAAGGGGGAGGAGAATACTCCGGCGGCCGTTCCGTCAGCGCTGCGAAGATACTCATAATAATTGGCGTTCCGTGTATCATAGCGGCCATTGTCTGCCTGATTTTCTACTCCAGGATGAAGACCGCGAAAAAGGGGACGACTGCGGAGGCTTATGTGAGCAATGTTCGAATGAATGTGACTCAGGATTTTTACACCCACACTACAGAGGTCAGAACGCATATTGAACATGACCATGACAGCGGCGGCAGCGGGGGCGGAACCACTGTCGGCAGCGACGGATTTTCGAGCAGCAGCGGCAGCTTCTGAGAGAAAAAACTTTCGCGATTTTTGCCATACCTGATAATTAAATTGAACTGCGGAGGATCTGATTCCCCCGCAGTTTTTCCAAAAATTCAGACAAAAAATTAACTTTGTCTGTTTCAAACATTAAATGGAACATGAGCCTGTGTTTTTTGTATAAAATTTTGTAATCTTTTCTCTTGCGGAATGTGCGTGCCTCGTGTATAATCATTCTCATACAGTGGACAATTAAAAAACGCCAGATGAAGTCCGCAGAAAAGTGGTTTGAAACAAAACCCGCCGACGGAATAACACTCTCAGGCACAAAGACTGTGGATGGATGACATTCTGGAGACGCTCATTTTACTATGAGGGCCGAAGGTGCAAGGCGAAAGCCAAATCTCTCAGGCAAAAGGACAGAATTTTTACTAAGCAGCGGGTATACTATAAGCTGCTGAGCAAATAGTGTTCTTTTTTGAGGGAAGCGCGCCAACGTGGAGCACTTCCCCCTTATATTAAGAGGGGCACAAGAGGAAAAGGAGAGAAGTACTGTATGGAAAAATTTATAGAAACTATTGAAAGCATAAACGGTGCCGTCAATAGCTTCGCTTGGGGACCGATCATGCTGATTTTGCTTGTCGGAACCGGCATCTACCTGAGCATCCGCACCGGCTTCCTGCAGGTCAGAAAGTTTGGCTATATCATGAAGAACACCTTCGGGTCCCTGTTCCGCAAGTCGGATAAGGACCACGGCAAAAACCTTTCGCCGTTCCAGGCTGTGACGACCGCCCTCGCGGGCACCGTCGGAACCGGAAACATCGCGGGCGTTACGGGAGCTATCTTTGTTGGCGGCCCCGGCGCAGTTTTCTGGATGTGGGTTTCCGCCTTCTTTGGCATGTGCACCAAGTACGCGGAGATAGCGCTTGCCATCAAGTACAGGGAAAAGGACGAGAACAACCAGTATCACGGCGGCCCGATGTATTACATAGCAAACGGCCTTGGCAAGAACTGGAAGTGGCTCGCGGTCATATTTGCCGTCCTCGGCGGACTTGCCAGCTTTGGTATCGGCAACATCGCCCAGTCCAATGAGATAGCGGGCGCCGCGCAGGGCCTGTTCGGTCTTGACCCTCTGATAACCGGTATCATCCTTGCCGTTCTCGTTGCGATCGTCATCCTCGGCGGCGTCAAGCGTATCGGTCAGGTCACCTCTTATCTCGTGCCTTTTATGGCGGTATTCTATATCCTGGCGGGCATCAGCGTCGTCATTCTTCGCATCACTGATGTCCCTGCGGCTCTCGGCTCCATCTTTGCCGGCGCGTTCTCCTTCAAGTCCGTTGGCGGCGGTATCTTCGGCTATGCGATTATGGTCGCAATGCGCCAGGGCGTTGCCCGCGGTGTTTTCTCCAACGAGGCAGGTCTCGGATCTGCGCCTATTGCCCACGCGGCTTCTTCGACGGAAGAGCCTGTCGAGCAGGCTATGTGGGGCGTGTTTGAGGTCTTTGTTGATACCATCGTTATCTGCACCTTCACCTCCCTGGCCGTTCTCCTCTCCGGCATTTTGGATACCGCCGGAGGACTGGACGCTTTCTCGTCCAAGGGCGCTGCCGCTGCACAGGCATTTAACACGATCCTGCCCGGCACGATCGGCGGCATCATTATCCAGATCAGCCTGATTTTCTTCGCGCTGTCCACTATCATCGGCTGGAGCTACTATGGCCAGTCCTGCTGGGGATACATCACCAACAACAATAAGGTCGTCGAGTATATCTATAAGATAGTCTTTATTCTCGTCTGCATAGTCGGCTCCGTTGGTTCCGGCACGCTCATGTGGGACATTGCAGACACTCTCAACGGCCTGATGGCACTGCCCAACCTGATAGCGCTTATCCCGCTGGCAGGCATTGTTGCCAAGCTCACAAAGGATTACTTCGCAAAGGACCAGCTTAAGAAATAACTCTAATAAAAACTTATATACTAAAACAGACGGGGTATAACTGATGTTATACCCCGTCATTTTAATAATTAATAATTTTAATAATGCGGTAAATACTAGACACGGAATGAGGTGATTTCGTGTCAAACGAAAAACGCCGCGGTAAACAGACCGTGGCATTTACCAACCCGCCTGTTGTCGCGGGATATGCAAGCGTTGTAGGCAGCAAGGAGGGCGAAGGCCCGCTGCGAGAACTGTTCGACTATGTTTCGCAGGATTCATATTTTGGTCAGAAAAGCTGGGAGAAAGCGGAGAGCGAAATGCTGGGCAAGTGTTTTGCGCTGGCCTGCGATAAGGCGAAGGTCGCACCGAGCGACCTTGACTATATCCTATCGGGCGATCTGCTGAACCAGTGCACAGGGTCGGCCTTTGCGATGCGGGACACACCTGTGCCGTACTTTGGGCTTTACGGCGCGTGCTCAACAATGGCAGAGAGTCTGTCGCTCGCAGCAATTCTGATCGACGGAGGTTATGCTGAGCGCACCTGCGCCGCGACAAGTTCTCACTTCTGTTCAGCGGAGCGGCAGTTTCGCCTGCCCCTGTCTTACGGCGGACAGCGGACGCCGACGGCGCAGTGGACAGTTACCGGTGCCGGAGCTGTTGTGCTGCAGAGCGGAGGCACGGGAGTGCGCGTGACGCATGTCACTACCGGCCGCATTATCGACGCGGGAGTGACGGACCCGAACAATATGGGTGCGGCGATGGCTCCCGCTGCATATGAGACGCTTTCCACACATTTTGCAGATACCGCCCGCGCTCCGGACTACTATGACGCCATTGTAACGGGTGATCTTGGGCAGATAGGACACGACATCGTGAGGGATCTGTTTGCTGGTGACAATATTGATCTTGGCCCGTCATATACCGACTGCGGCATACTTATCTTCGCCAACAAGGCGCAGGATACTCATGCCGGCGGCTCCGGCTGCGGATGCGCGGCGTCCGTGCTCTGCTCGCAGCTTCTCAAAGGGTTGGAGCAGGGGAAGTGGAAAAAGATACTCTTTGCCGCTACAGGCGCTCTGATGAGTACGACGACGAGCATGCAGGGCGAGAGCATCCCCGGCATATGCCATGCGGTTGCTCTTGAAGTGGGGGGATAACATGGATGTTTTTTGGATCTATTTGAAAACTTTTCTTGTCGGGGGCGTACTATGTGCGTTCGGCCAGATACTGATCGACAAGACTAAGCTTACTCCGGCCAGAATACTGACCTGCTACGTTGTCGTAGGAGTGATACTCGGCGCTGTAGGAGTTTATGAGCCGTTTGCAAAATGGGCAGGAGCGGGAGCAACCGTGCCTCTGACAGGCTTTGGTAATACTCTTGCAAAAGGAGTGTGCAAGGCCGTTGCGGAAAAGGGGCTGATCGGCGCATTCACCGGTGGGTTTACCGCCAGCGCCGCGGGCATATGCGCGGCCGTTTTCTTCGGCTGGATAGTTGCAATGCTGTTCCGCTCCAAGGATAAAAACTGAGCTGAAATAAGAGACAACGTATCGACCACCAGATTATGGGCGATGCGTTGTCTTTTATTCAAAACGTTGAAACATAAAGCGGCGTGTGATATTATAAAATATAATGCCGTGCATATACGGCGATACGGCGGCCTGTTCGGCATAGTGGGGAGGATAATGTATGAACATACTTTTGACCGGCGGAACCGGGTATATAGGCAGCCATATTGCAGTCGAACTTCTCGGGAGGGGAAACCGTGTTATAATAGCCGACAACCTCTCCAACTCGTCTGAAAAAGCGGTTGAACATATACGAATGATAACCGGACGGGACGTAAGTTTTTACCGCTGCGACACACGGGACCGGGCGGCGCTGGAGAATGTTTTTGCACATGAGGACGTCGATTGCTGCATACATCTCGCCGGACTCAAGGCCGTAGGAGAGTCAGTTGAAAAACCTCTTATGTATTACGAAAACAATGTCGGCGGCGCGATAACGCTGCTTGATGTGATGCGCGAACACGGTGTTAAAAACTTTGTTTTCTCATCCTCCGCGACGGTCTACGGTGAGCCGGAGATTATGCCGATGAATGAAAAATGCCCTCGCGGGCGGATCACAAACCCATATGGACAGACCAAGGCTATAATTGAGCAGATGCTTGAGGATCTTTATGCCTCTGACAAGGAATGGAACATCACGATCCTGCGCTATTTTAATCCGATCGGGGCGCATGAGAGCGGGCTTATTGGCGAGAATCCGAACGGTATTCCGAATAACCTTATGCCTTATATAACGACAGTTGCGGCGGGAAAGCTGCCGCGGCTGACAGTATTCGGCGACGACTACGATACTCCGGATGGAACTGGCGTGCGCGATTATATCCATGTTGTGGACCTTGCCATAGGTCACGCTGCCGCGCTGGATAGACTTGATGGGCTGAAAATATATAACCTCGGTACCGGCAAGGGCTGCAGCGTCAAGGAGCTTGTGAGCGCTTTTGAGGCGGCGAACGGCGTGCATATTCCCGTTGTCACAGGTCCGAGAAGGGCCGGAGACATAGCTGTCAGCTATGCCGACCCTGCGTTGGCGGAGGCGGAGTTGGGATGGCACGCGGAGCGCAGCATAGAGGACATGTGCCGCGACGCATGGACATGGCAGAAGAAATACCCAAACGGATATGACGGATAAAGCAAAAACATGGACGCTCCTTTTTGGAGCGTCCATGTTTTGCTTTATTAACGCAGAATCTTTCATGCAGTGTTATTTGAAGAACTGATCGTAATAATCTGGTGTACTGTCTGTATTTTCAGACTGCTGATCATATATCGGAGCGGCCGGTTCCTGATCATCTGCATACTGGAATGGTTCCGGCTGGGACTCGTCCTCAGAATAGAAGTCGAAATCAGGCTCCGCCTGTTCCGGCGGGACTGTCTGGGTGATCCTTCCTGCCTCACGGTCTGCGATGGCACGGGCACGGGCCTTTTTAGCCTTTCGGACAGAGTTGAGGTGGACAAGGTGACGGACGCGGTAGACGATTACCCACACGAAATAGAGGCACAGCAGGATGATGAGTATACGGACGACCTTGATGAGCTTGTTGTTATGTATGGCCTCGCTGATCTGCTGTTTCATGTACTCGACCTTGGAAAGGTCGATACTGGTAGTGGAAATCAGCAGGCTGGAGCCGATGAATTCACCGTTTTTGGTTATTTTGATCTCGCCGAGGACCACGCCTGCGTCCAGCGGAGCCATAAGTTCCTCGCCGTCGCGCTCGGAATAGATCGTGACTTCGCGCTCATAGGAGTTGAGATCTGCGTCATTCGGCAGAAGAAGCGTTATGGAATCCTGGGGACGGACGGATACATTATCCGTGCCGGAGGCCATGGAAACGGGTACTTGGGCTATGGTCTCCGTCTCGCGCAGGATGCTGCGGTAGCTGAAGTTTGCAAAGGCCCAGTCATAAAGCGTGATGCTGTCAGTGAAACTGTTGATCTGGAGAGTACCGTTACCCTGATCGACTGCGGTGCTGCCCATGACGACCGCAATGACGTTTATCGAGTTGTTGCTGGCGCTGGACACGAGGCAGTAACCGGCGGCGGAAGTGTGTCCGGTCTTGATGCCGTTGGCCTTATCGTAATAATAGCTGTCCCCGTAGACGGAATCCTCATTTATGAGCGCATTGGAGTTTGAGAGCTCACGCTGGGCGGACATGTTGGTTGCGGGAACAGTGTGCTTGTCCGTACCGCAAATCTCCATAAACAGGTCGTTTGAAGCGGCGGCAGAGGCTATGATGGCCATATCGCGCGCCGTAGTATAGTGGTTATCGTTAGGAATGCCGTGGGTGTTGGAGAAATGAGTTCCGGTGCAGCCGAGTTCGGCGGCACGGGCGTTCATCAGATCTACAAACTGGTAAATGGACCCGCTTATGTACTCTGCAATAACGTTGCACGCGTCGTTGCCGGAGGCAAGCATTGCGCAGTAGAGAAGATTTTCAAGGCTCATCGTCTCTCCGACAATGATGTTCGCGGTGCTGCCGTCATCGATAAGGTCGTAGGTCATATTGGAGCTCGCTGTGACCTGGTCGCTGATGGAGACATTTCCGGCTCCGACAGCCTCGCACGCGAGCAGGACGGTCATGATCTTTGTCGTGCTCGCAGGATAGACCAGAGCGTCTGCATTTTTGCTGTAGAGTTCCTGACCGGTCGTTGTCTCGATTAGCATTACGGAGGCCGCGGTTGTAGTGGGCTCGTCCAGTGCGGCCGCCGGTATTGACAGCAGCGGTACGAAAAGAAGCACGATGATCAAAAATAAGGTTAAGAGTTGGAATTTTTTCATGTTAATCTCCAGCGATGTGTGTTATGATTGACTCATAAAGAACCAAAGCAGATAAATCTTTTTATATTATAAAGATTCAGTTTGAGAAAAGCAACACAAAAAAGTTACAGTATACGCGGAAAAGGGTGATACAGCTGAAAACGCTGACATGGGCGGAAATCGCGGCGATCATTGTCTGCATCGGGTTTATGATGTTCGCGGCGGTCCAAAGGTTCCAACACACAGAGGAAGAAATTGGCTTTGCCGTTGATACAATAGAAGCCGTGGATATTGCCGTACCGGAGGAGAGGCACTATGTCGGAGGAAAGCTGTGCCTGAACAGCGCTACAGCGCAGGAACTTGAAGAGCTTCCCGGAATAGGGGAGACGCTTGCGGCGCGGATAATCGAGTACAGGGAGCAAAACGGCCCGTTTTCGGAACTTGAGGAGCTGGATAACGTCTACGGAATAGGCGATAGTATTCTCGAGAGGATAAGCGGATATCTCACATTGGAGGAATATAATGAAAATTCTGGTGGTTGATGATGAACAATTGCTTGTAAAGGGCATCAAGTTCAATCTGGAGAGCGAGGGCTACGAGGTAGACGCCTGCTACGACGGGGAGACCGGCGTGGAAATGGCGAGGAGCGGAAATTATGACCTTATTCTGCTTGACCTCATGATGCCGAAGGTGGACGGACTTGGCGCCTGCATGAAAATACGCGAGTTTTCGACAGTGCCCATCATCATGCTGACGGCAAAGAGCGAGGATTCCGATAAGATAATAGGCTTTGAATGTGGGGCTGACGATTATATAACAAAGCCCTTCAACATCCTGGAGCTCAAGGCGCGCATCCGGGCTCTGCTGCGCCGCGCGTCCATACAGAATGTGCAGGAGAAGCAGTCGAGCAGATTGACGCGGGGCCACATAACGATAGATGTTGAGCGCCGCAGTGCATATAAAAACGACGAGCCTGTGGAGCTGACGGTCAAGGA
This sequence comes from uncultured Oscillospiraceae bacterium, assembly GCA_964539115.1. Lineage (GTDB taxonomy): Bacteria > Bacillota > Clostridia > Oscillospirales > Oscillospiraceae > CAKSXP01. The sequence continues at coordinate 10,843 of CAZIHY010000007.1, read as the reverse complement.
GTTTGACGTTATAGAGCTTCTCATGCGTAACCCGGGAAAGGTATATTCGCGCGAGAGCCTTCTGAATACTGTCTGGGGCGTTGATTATATGGGAGACGTCCGAACGGTCGACGTGCATATCCGCCGTCTGCGTGAGAAGCTGGAGCTGGATCCCGCATCGCCGGAGTATATCTGCACAAAATGGGGCGTGGGTTATTACTTCAGCGACTGACCGAACAGTTTAACGCAAGGCGGGGAACTGCACTATGGAATTGACAGAAAAAAAGAAACACAGGCAATTGCGAATGAACGTGCAGCTGAAGTTCATCGCAATGCTCCTGGTGCTTATAATGGTGCTGATTATTGTTGTCAACACATATCCTGTGATCGCGGGAAAGAACCTTGTGTTTTCATCAAAGGAGAATTCGCTGGGATCGCAGGCTGCGGTCATGTCTTCGTCGCTCTCGGCGCTTGATATATTGTCCTCGGAGAGCGTTGCACAGGTCATGGAGCTGCTTGACGTGACGTCGCTGTCACGCGTTATTGTGACGGATGACAGGGGCCTTATCCTGTACGACACATCCTCAACGAATCCAAGCGTCGGAAGTTTTGCGCTGTTTTCAGAGCTGGCGCAGGCGCTGGGCGGAAATGTCGTTTTCTATTCCAGGTTTACGGGGGAGGCGTTCATGAGCCGCGCGGCCATACCGGTGAGCAGCCGAGGAACGATAATAGGGGCCGTTTATCTTTACGAATATGACTCCGGGGCAGCCGAACTCGTAATGGGACTCAAGAGCAATCTGCGCAGTGTTTCGATCGTCATTGCGGCGCTCGCAATAGTTATGGTCCTGTTTTCGACCCGCGCGCTCACAAAGCGCATTACAGAGCTTGTACGCGCTATCAGGGTCGTTCGCGACGGCGAGTATAATTATCGCGTTGAGATAAAGGGCAATGATGAATTATCTGATCTGGGAGATGAATTCAATAACCTTACGCAGCGCCTCCAGAGCACGGAGGAACTGCGCCGCCGCTTTGTCTCGGACGCTTCGCATGAGCTGAAAACGCCTCTTGCCTCGATAAGGCTCCTGGCGGACAGCATAGCTCAAAACGACAGCATGCCCTCGAGTATGATGCAGGAGTTTGCTTCAGACATCAGCGAAGAGGCTGAGCGCCTGCAGCGCATTTCCGAAAAGCTGCTGAGCCTGACGCGTCTCGACAGCGAGACCGAAACGGTTCTGGAGCCTGTGGACGTAAAGTCAGTGGCGCTTAAAACGCTGCACCTGCTGCGCCCGCTGGCGGACGAGTGCTCCGTGAGGCTAGAGGATAACCTGAACGACGGATGCGTCATTCTCGGAAACGGGGACAATATATATCAGATCATCTTCAATCTGGTAGAGAATGCAATTAAATATAATGTAAAGGACGGCCTCGTGCGGCTGCTGCTGTATGAGGATGGGGGCAGTATATGCCTCATTGTGGACGACACGGGCATCGGCATACCAGACGAAGACAAGCCTAATGTGTTCTCCCGATTCTACCGTGTTGATAAGGCGCGCTCCCGCGCATCCGGAGGCAGCGGGCTTGGACTTTCGATCGTCCGGGACGCGGTGCTGTCGCATGGCGGCACGATAGAGGTACAGAACCGTCAGCCGCAGGGAACGCGGTTTACAGTGACCTTCCCGCGGTATGAAGAGGAGGCGGCGAGATGAAAAGGAGACTTGTTGCCGCCGTGTGTCTGCTGGCTCTTGTGTTCCTGGGCTGCGGAAGCCAGTCCGGACAGAGCAGCGAGACCGTCGAGATATACCGTGTGGTCAAATCCGAGTATCAAATGGGAGGCGAGCTTCTGCGCGCGGAGACGCTTCCAAAGGCGAGCGGAGTTACAGCGCTGGATTTCGTCCTGAACCAGCTTCAGACGGTCTCCGATTCGATTGAACTGGGCCGGTCGATGCCGGAGGGAGTAAAAATTATTTCGCGTTCGCTGGTCGGCTCTGAGATGATGCTCGAGCTGAGCGAGGAATATTTGGAGCTGGACGGAATAGAAAAGACGCTCACAGACTACTGTATAGTGCTCAGCCTCAGCAGCCTGAGCGAGATACAGACGGTGTCAATATATGTCGGCTCCGAACTTGTGACGCCCGGACTGTCCAGCGGCGACGTGCTGCTGTACGACGGGGAGGAGAGCCCTTATGAAAAACAGGTCAGGCTGTATTTTGCCGAGCGGAACGCAAGATATCTGAGCGTGGAGTACCACACGCTCAGCGTGTCTGACGACTCAATGCTCGAAAAGTATATAGTCGACGAGCTTCTGCGCGGCCCGAATGACGATCTGCTTGTTTCCGCGATACCGGAAGGGACGAGCCTTGTCTCGATCACGACAGCGGACGGGCTGTGCACGGTACGTCTGTCAAATGAGTTCTGGACCAACCGTCCGGAAAGCTTCGCGGGCGAAAGGCTGGCTGTTTATTCGATTGTCAATTCGCTGACTTCCCTTTCGGAAGTGAGCGAGGTCATGATAGAGGTCGAGGGAATGCCGTCAGACAGGTATGTATATATGGACCTGAGCTCGCGACTGGTACGATGTGACAGCGTGATCGGACCCGTCAACAGTGCAAAGGGAGAGATGGATGTTGACATATATATGGCTCTTCCGGGGCTTGACAGACTCACGCCGATTCCATATATTGTTGAGAGGGACGAGTATCTCAGCATTGAGACCTGCATCATTCTTGAGATGACGCAGGCTGAAAGCGAGGGCGGAGTGATTTCGCTTCTGAGCCAATGCGGGAGGCCGAACCTTGTCAGCACGAGAAACGGCGTTTGCAACATCGATGTTCCGGAGGGCTTTTTCGACAGCTGCGGCGATAATAAAACTCTTGCTGTCGAAGCGCTCATCGCCACTGTCTGCGCCATCGACGGCATAAATGGCGTCAGCATAACCGTTGACGGAGCTTCGCTGGAACTTAACGGTACGCATTATACTGCCGCCAGAACAACAAACGAGGAGATTATACTGCATTGACAATACCGATACCCGATATAAAAAGGCGCGATATTTATGCAATTGAGCCCAAAGCGCTTCTGGACCTCGGCGTCCGCATGGTGTTTCTCGACGTTGACAACACTCTGATGCCGTACGGCACGAGTACCGCGCCGCCGGAGCTTATCGGCTGGGTGAACATGATGAAGGAAGCGGGTCTTGAGCTTTTCATACTGTCCAATAATAAGGGTGACAGGCCAAAGATATTTGCCCGGCAGCTTGGTCTGGGGTTTATTGGCCGCGCACAGAAGCCAAAGACGGAAAAAATGCTCTCAGTCTGCCGTGAGAAGGGGTTTGCCGTGGAGGAGTGCGCGCTCATCGGCGACCAGATATATACGGACATCCTCTGTGCAAAGCGCGCGGGCGCTAAAGGGATACTTGTCCGGCCGATTAAATTTTCAAATCCATTTTTTGTAATCAGATACATAGCGGAGCTTCCGTTCAGATGTATTAACAAGGAGGATAAATCATGAACAATGTTAAAAAGATACAACAGGCGCTGCCCAAGAATATCGAGGCTGTCCTGCTTCTCAGCCCGGTCAACCAGCGTTATGCAACGGGCTTTGGCTTGACAGATGGCGCAGTCATTGTCAGCAAAAAGTCCGCATGGCTCATAACGGACAGCCGTTATATTGAAGCGGCGCGTATGCAAGTGACAGAGGTCGAGTTTGCGCTCATGTCACAGAGCATGACACTTGATGACTGGATAAAGAAAATAATATCTGAATTGGATATAAAATCATTGGGAGTCGAGGAATCATCTATATCCTACGCGGAATACCGCAAGTATGACGAGTTGCTGGACGCGGAGCTGGTCCCGGCGCAGAGCGTTCTGGCAACACTTCGTGCGAGCAAGAGCAGGGAGGAGCTCGACGTAATGATACAGGCCCAGCGCATCGCTGAGGGTGCACTCGACCAGGTTCTCGGCATGCTCCATCCCGGCATGACCGAGCATGAGCTTGCCGCGGAGATCAACTACCGCATGATGTGCGGCGGTGCGGACGGGAATTCTTTTGATACGATCGCCGTGACCGGAACGAAGACAAGCATGCCCCACGGCGTTCCCGGAGATAAGGTCATCCAGAAGGGCGATTTCGTAACGATGGATTTCGGCTGCCTCAAGGACGGCTATTGCTCCGATATGACGCGCACAGTGGCGATCGGGTCTGCCACGGACGAAATGCGCAGGGTCTATGATATAGTTCTGGAGGCGCAGCTCGCAGGAATAGCAGCGGCTAAGCCCGGAGTTCCCGGAAGGGAGATAGACGCCGCCGCGCGCGCCGTTATAGAGAAGGCGGGCTACGGCGAGTATTTTGGCCACGGCTTTGGCCACAGTCTCGGCCTTGAGATACACGAGGCCCCGAACGCTGCGCGCTCCGTCTCGACGCCTATGCCCGTTGGAGCGGTCATTTCCGCAGAACCGGGCATCTACATACCTGGGCGCTTTGGCGTACGCATCGAGGATGTTCTTTATCTCGGAGAGGACAAAACGGTTGACATAACACTTGCACCGAAAGAGCTTATAATTATCTGAGTTTCTTTTTTGCGATTGCTTTATCAAATGTGTTGCTGATCTGCAGCAGGGCGCTTTTTTGCTCGTACCTTTTATATTTTTCTGTTGCTTTGCCAAACTGGTTATCCTCCGGAGAGGTACTTTTCTTTCAAATAAAGAAAGGTCGCTCCCGGAGGATAACCAGTTTTGATTTAGAAACAGAAAAAGGAAAGAGAAATACGTCCGGAAAAATGTCCCCTACAGGGAAAAATGGTTTGAATGACTGCTGGATTTTTAATTCTCAGAACATCCCCGTTACTTTCTGTGGCGCAGGTTCGCGCTTATCTCGCCAAGTGCGGATGCGGCTTCGGCACTGCAGCGCCCGCTGCGTATCATATCGCAGATGGACACAACGCCTACCGGTTTGCCGTTTTCTACCACGGGCAGCCTGCGCACCTGTGCCTGGCTCATCATTTCAGCGGCCTTTTCAACGCTGTCGTCAGGAGCGACTGTCGAGACACCGCGGCTCATTATTTCACTGACTTTGATATGACGCGGGTCCTCGTCCGCGGCAATACAGCGCAGGACGATATCCCTGTCAGTCACGATGCCGCGAAGGTTACCGTCTGCTCCACATACCGGAAGCGAGCCGAGATTGTGACGCGTCAGCAGCCTTGCGGCGGCGGAGACCGGCTCGTCCTGCCGTATACTGATTATATGTGAGCTCATAATATCTGAAACATTCAAAATAAAAACCTCCTTGTCGGTAATACATAGATTATCGACAGGGAGGTTTAAAGGTAAACATTTTTTATTCGACCATATCCAATAGGGTGGGGCCGATGGCCTCTGCAAAGAGACGGACCGCGGCGATTGCTTCAGGCAGTGTGTTTCCGCTGCTTCCGACCTCCAGTATCAGTGACCCGGTCGTCAGCTGCTGGTTGTAGCGTTCCGGCTTTACGGCAATGGGGCGCGCAAGGCTTGGATAAGTATCGACTACCGCATTTTGCAGCGTCAGCGCAAGCTTTAGGTTTTCCGTCCAGTATGGGTGGTAAAGCCCGTTTTCACCGGTACCGACAAGCATCATCAGCTGGGAGGAGGCTTCGCTTCCCTCATGGGCGACGGTTTTATAAATAACGTCTCCGTCACCAAGCGCGTCGCGGTGCAGGTCGATAACAATGGCGATATCAGGATACTGCTCAAGGTAGCTTTCGATGGCAGCGCCCGAGCGGCTGTAAGAGCCGTTATAGCTTGGATAATCGTATATGCCGCGGTCGTGTATTACATTCAGCCCTTGCTCTTCGAGCGCTGCGGTGAGCTCGTCACCGACACGTATAACATTATAATTAGTGTCCTCTGTGCGCGCAGAGTCGCTCTCTTCATATATGTTTTCAGGATCAGGCGTATATGCCTCGCTCCCGTGGGTGTGTATTATAAGTATCTGCGGTCCCTCGGATGGCAGCGACAGTGATAGCCCTTCGCTCATGAGCGACTGTATGTCGATGTCATAACTTGTCGCGTTGTTGATCGTGAGTCCGCCGCTGATTGTAGTTTCGAGTATGTTGTCATCCTCGATAAATTCCTCCGGCTGCGGCTGCGGTGTTGGGCTGGGGGAGGGCGTTGGTTCCGGTTCGCTCTCCGCAGACAGGGGCTGCGGTGATGGGGACGCCGCGGCTTCCTCCGTTTCGGTCTCTCCAAATGTCACGTTCAGGCTCGCATTTATCGGGCCGCTGCCGAGCTTTTCCCTGAGCCATTGCCCGGCTTGTTCTCCTCCTGCCAGAAGCGCAATGCGCAGGAGCATCGCGGCCAGTGTGACCGCTGCAAGACGCTTTTTCATCTCCGGCACTCCTTTCGTAGTATGAAATATATATGTCTGCGTGCACGGAGATAGAACCTTGCGTGTAAAAGAATTATATGGTATAACAGATAAGATATAATAAGTAAGGGGTGTTCTCTGTGAAAATGTCGTATAAGCCGAAGGGCGTGTGTTCCCAGCGCATGGATATAGAGATCGAAGACGGGAAGATCGTTTCCGTAGCCGTCGCGGGCGGCTGTGATGGAAACCTTCAGGGCGTGTCCAGCCTGCTGCGAGGGATGGATGTAGACGAGGCGATCTCAAGACTTGAGGGGATACGCTGCGGACGCAAACAGACCTCCTGTCCGGACCAGCTGGCACAGGCTCTGAAGCAGGCGAAAGCTGTTGAGTGATTTAACGAAATAGATTAACATAACGCGGAGTAATAGTTTACCATAATTACCTCGCTGGTTTACCATAACAGGTTTTTCGCAGAAAACAATCTGTCGAAACCAAAGAGAATTCAAAAAGTGTGCATTTTCAACAACACAAAATATAGTGTCGGAAAATCAAAAGCGGAGCGAGACAACACAAAATATTGAATATTTAGCGAACTTCGACCAATTCGACAAAGCTGTTTTGTACATAATGCCCATTGAACGAAGAGGTAAAAAACGGCTATAATATAAATCACTCACTGAGAAATTTTTATAGCTGAGTAATGCCAGAAAGTTAATGATAGGAGAACTTATGAACAGATATTCAAAGCGTATTGCGGCGGCCGCCTGTGTCGTCTGCCTACTTGCAGTCCTGTTCTGCTCCGGATTTACGCTCACTTCTATTGTGCAGACTGAAAGCGATAGCATCCCCATATATATAGATAACGTTCTCGTAACAGAGGGGTCAAAGATCGGCGATACGACATATGTCCCGATCAGGGCTTTCTGCGAGATGCTGACAGATGATGTGACTGTAAGCTGGGAACAGAATACCAAAACGGTGACTGTCGAGGCGCCCGGCCTCGTTATCAACGCGATCGTGGGAGAAAACTACATGATGGCCAATGACAGGCCTCTCTATATCGCGAAGGGCATATTTAACCTTGACGGTACTGTTGTTGTTCCCATCCGGGTCATAGCACAGGCGTTCGGTGTTGAGATCAACTGGAACGCGAAGGAATGCAGCATAGACGTCGGCGTTGACGATATGGAGGTAATAGAGCCTGCCGGAAACGCTTACGACAAGGACGATCTTTTCTGGCTCTCCCACCTTATTTATGCCGAGAGCGGAAACCAGTCGCTTGAGGGCATGATCGCTGTTGGAAATGTCGTTCTCAACCGTGTTGAGAGCAATCTTTTCCCGAACACTATCTATGGCGTAATAAGCCAGTCCGGTCAGTTTGACGTTTTCTCCGGCGGCACTATTTACTCCAATCCGAACGACCTGTCCGTTATCGCCGCAATGCTCTGCCTTGACGGAGTAGAGGTTATCGAGGAGGGTTACTTCTTCGTCAATCCCGGGTACGGCGCTGACAGCTGGTTCAAGGCAAATCTCACATATATAACCAGCATTGAGGATCATGATTTCTACGCCTGAGATAGCGCGTTTTGCTGGACTTACAAATAAAAATGAGTTACTATAAGGGCGTGCAGTTTGCGCGCCCTTATTTTATAACCGGAGGTAGCCGCTAATGACGGAGACTCTGACAAGAGGCTTTGCACAGCTTGGAATAACGCCCGATGCGGATGCCTGCCGCCGGTTTGAGCAATATTACCGCCTGCTGGATGAGCGTAACAGGGTCATGAACCTGACGGCTATTAGCGGCGAAACGGAAACGGCGAGGATGCATTTTCTCGATTCCGCAGCGCTGCTGACTGTAGCGGATTTTTCGGGCTCATCGGTCATTGACGTTGGAACGGGAGCGGGATTTCCGGGGCTTCCGCTAAAGATCTGCCGTCCGGAAATAAAACTTACGCTTCTGGACAGCCTCCGCAAGCGGATAGACTTTCTCTCCGAGGTCTGCTCAGAGATAGGATTTGGCGACGTTGTGTGCGTCCATGCCCGGGCGGAAGAGAGGACGGAGGATCGTGGGAGATTTGATTTTGCCGTCTCCCGCGCGGTCGCAAGGCTGAACCTCCTCTGTGAGCTTTGCCTGCCGTTCGTGAAGGTCGGCGGCGCATTCATTGCGATGAAGGGCTCGGAAGCTAAAACGGAGGCCAATGAGGCATCGCGCGCCGTCAGCATTCTCGGCGGCAGAATAGAGAAGATCTGTGAGTACGAAGTGCCCGGGACCGGGATAATCCACAGGGCCGTAGTGATACGTAAGGAAAAGCCCACTCCCGGGAAATATCCCAGGCGTTTTGCAAAGATGCAGAAAGACCCGCTTTGATTATATATGCTGAAAAAACAGGAGGATCAGGAATGAGTAAGCTTCCGGAGATGTTCGGCAGCATGGTTTTTAACGAATCAGTCATGCGCCAAAAGCTTCCCAAAGATATCTACCGCAGTCTCAAGCACACGATGGATACCGGCGAGTCGCTCGATATATCCGTTGCCAATATCGTCGCAAATGCGATGAAGGATTGGGCTGTGGAGAAGGGCGCGACGCACTATACCCATTGGTTCCAGCCCATGACGGGCATAACCGCCGAGAAGCATGACAGCTTCATCGCACCCGCGAATGATGACAGCGGCGGTATTATAATGGAATTCTCTGGCAAAGAACTCATAAAAGGCGAGCCGGATGCCTCGTCGTTCCCCTCGGGCGGACTGCGCGCGACCTTTGAGGCCCGCGGCTATACCGCGTGGGATCCGACTTCCTATGCCTTTATAAAGGACGGGGTGCTCTGTATCCCGACCGCATTCTGCTCTTACGGCGGAGATGCGCTGGATAAAAAGACCCCGCTTCTTCGCTCAATGGCCGCCATTGATCAGCAGTCGCGCCGCATTCTGCGTCTTTTTGGCGTGGACTGCGAGCACGTCTCCGCAACCGTGGGGCTCGAGCAGGAGTATTTTATTGTTGACCGTGAGACCTATAATCAGCGTAAGGACCTGATATATACGGGGCGTACGCTGTTTGGTGCCCGCCCGCCCAAGGGACAGGAGCTTGACGACCACTACTTCGGCTTTATCAAAATGCGTATTTCTTCGTTTATGAGTGAGCTGAATGAGGAACTGTGGAAGCTGGGAGTGCTTGCGAAGACGGAGCATAACGAGGTCGCTCCCGCGCAACATGAGCTTGCGCCAATATTCTGCAAGTGCAATGTCGCCGTTGACCACAACCAGATAACGATGGAGATAATGCGCAAGGTGGCAAAGCGTCACGGTCTGACCTGTCTTCTGCATGAAAAACCGTTTGAGGGTGTTAACGGAAGCGGAAAGCACAATAACTGGGCTCTCTCCACAGATACGGGTGTGAACCTGTTTGAGCCGGGCGATACGCCCGAGCAGAACGCTCAGTTCCTCATCTTCCTGTGTGCGGTCATCAAGGCTGTCGACGATTATCAGGAGCTGCTGCGCAGCACAGTTGCGGGAGCCGGAAATGACCACCGCCTCGGTGCAAACGAAGCGCCTCCGGCAATAGTTTCTATCTTTGTTGGAGATGAACTTGGCGCAATTCTCGACTCTATCGAACAGGATAAGCCTTATGACAAGGTTGAGCGACGCAATCTCCAGATCGGCGTCGATGCCCTGCCGGCTTTCCCGCGCGACACGACGGACAGAAACCGTACATCCCCCTTTGCTTTTACCGGAAACAAATTTGAGTTCCGCATGCTGGGCTCTTCCATGTCTGCCGCGGATACCAATACCGTTCTTAATACCATCGTTGCAGATGCGCTAAGTTCGTTTGCCGACGTTCTCGAGAGCGCCGATGACTTCAATGCCGGTCTCCATAAGCTTATTCGCGACACGATCTGCGAGCACAAACGTATTATCTTCAACGGCAACGGCTATGACGAGAGCTGGACTGAAGAGGCGGAGCGCCGCGGCCTTTCCAACAATAAAGCGACAGATACCGCTGTCCTGTGCATGACGGATGAGAAGAATGTCCGCCTTATGGAGCGCTTCGGCGTCCTGACTGAGACGGAGATGCACTCTCGCCGTGAGATCATGCTTGAGAACTATTGCAAACAGATAAACATCGAGGCCCGCGTTATGAGCGAAATGTTCCGCTGTGACATTCTGCCCGCGGTCATAGCTTTCTCCAGGGAATTGGCTGACGCCATTAACGCCAAGGCCGCTGTTCCCGGAACTGTGATCCCCGCAAGGGCGGAGACTGATACTCTTCTGAAGGTATCCACTCTCTGCGACGAGGCGTATGACCACTGTGCTGTGCTTGACGGCGCGATCAAAAAGGCAGCCGGTATTTCCGATATGGTTGACCGCGCCCACTCCTGCCGCGAGGATATCCTGTCCGCAATGGACGCGTTGCGCGATACCGTCGATACTATGGAGACGCTCGTCAGCAAGGAACGCTGGCCTTATCCCAGCTATGGCCGCCTGCTGAACCGCGTATAAACCGCGAAAAACCGTCCCCGCTTTT
>CAZIHY010000006.1:0-40755 GCA_964539115.1 uncultured Oscillospiraceae bacterium | reverse complement strand
CAATGGCTGCGGGGTTTTTCTTTTTTGGCGGAGATGGAGAGATTCGAACTCTCGATACCCTTATGGGGTATACACGATTTCCAATCGTGCGCGCTCGACCAGCTACGCGACATCTCCGTATTTGCTCGACCCGTTCATTATAATCATGGGCTATAAAATTGTCAAGACCTTTTTTATTTTTTCGCCTGGGCATGCTAAGAATTGACACGCTGCCCATAATACATATATAATTCAATATATTTTATGTACGGAGGTATGCTATGAAAAAGGGCGGACGGGGCAGAGCCATAGTGACAAGCCTCATAATAACAATAATCATCGGGCTTATTATGTTCTTCTTTGAACTTCCGGCGATCAATCTTCATAACCCGGGGTTCTATACGTTTATATTTATCCTCTCGGCGATCTTCTGTGTGCTGTCAAGCCTGATGATGGGCCTGTTCCGCAGCGGAAACGGATTTGAGATTTGGCGGAGCATCAAGAAAAACTGCATCGTGCCTGTCATTATTTGCGCGGGGCTTCTCGTGCTGCTCGTTGCCGGCTATCTCGTCTCTGCACCTGTATTCCGCGCATCTGCGTACCGCGATATACTGACGGTTGAAACCGGAGATTTTGCAGCGGATGTCGAGCAGATATCCTTCGACCAGATACCAATGCTGGACGAGGATTCTGCAGAGCGGCTAGGCGACCGCAAGATGGGCGAGCTTTCGGACCTTGTCAGCCAGTTTGAGGTGTCCGACGCCTACACCCAGATAAATTATCAGGGGCGGCCTGTGCGAGTGACCTATCTTGAGTATGGGGATTTCTTCAAATGGTTCAACAACCGCAAGGAGGGGCTCCCGGCGTATATAACCGTCGATATGGTAACGCAGGAAGCAAATGTCGTACGCCTGTCAGACCTCGGTCTGGGAGGTATGAAATATTCTCCGAGCGAGCTGTTTTTCCGCAAGCTGGAGCGGCACCTGCGCTTTAATTACCCCACATTCATGTTCTCTGACCCAACTTTTGAGATCGACGAGGAGGGGACGCCGTGGTGGATATGCCCGAAGGTCGAGAAAACCATCGGCCTGTTCGGCGGAACAGACATCAACGGTGCGGTGCTTGTAAACGCGATAACCGGAGAGAGCACGTATTATGAGGAAGTTCCGTCGTGGTGCGACCGCGTGTACCTGGCCTCGCTTATTATGGAGCAGTACGATTACCATGGGACCTATGTCAACGGATTCTGGAATTCACTTTTCGGTCAGAAGGACGTCACGGTCACGACCGACGGGTACAACTATATCGCCATGGGAGACGACGTATATATGTATACCGGCGTCACCAGCGTCGGCAGCGACCAGTCCAACATAGGCTTTTTGCTGTCCAACCAGCGTACGAAGGAGACGACCTACTATTCCGCGCCGGGTGCGGTCGAAAGATCGGCGCAGTACTCTGCACAGGGCGTCGTGCAAGACCTGGGATACAAGGCGACCTTCCCGCTGCTGCTCAATGTTGCGGGTGAGCCGACGTATTTTATGTCGCTGAAGGACGCTTCAGAACTCGTCAAACAGTATGCGATGGTAAATGTTGCGCAGTATCAGATAGTGGCGACCGGTGCGACAGTGGCAGAGTGTGAAAGCAATTACCTCAGCCTGCTCCAGACCAAAGGCATAGCGGAACCAGAGGACCTGCCTCGGACTGAAGTAAGCGGCACGATCGAGGAAATCCGCTCTGCGGTCCTCGACGGCAACACCCGCTATTATATAAAGCTCGAGGGCGACGATTTCTATTACGTCGTTGAGCTTGCATCGAGTGAACTTGCCGCGGTCCTCGACAAAGGAGATAAGATAGTCATCAACACGACTTCGGACGAGGGCGAACTGCGCTCCGCCATCTCCGTCGAGCGTGTAAAATAACAAAAAAATCATCGCCCCTGCCGTAATGACAGGGGCGATGACTGTATATCAGACGCGGTTCTTCTTCCCAAGCGTATATATTATAATGCACAGCGCGGCGAACACTACGCAGACGGCCAGGACAACAAGATAAACCATATTGTCCTTGATATCATCCGGCGTTTTAACGCTGTCCGTGTCAGGTTCGATGAGCTCGAAGGGCTCGCCGCGCTCGACACGGGGAAGCTCGCGGTTCGTCGGGTCGGAGAGACAGACCCAAAGGCTGCGCCAGCCGTAATAATATCCTATGCTCGCCCATTCCAGACCGTTTTCGTCGGTCCAGCAGTTGGTAAAGATAAGCTCCATGCCGTCACCGGTGTATTCAACGACGTACATGGTCTCATCCTTTGGCTCGCTGCCAGGATATTCCCACATTACAAGTTCCATGTCGGCATAATCGTTCGTGTCGCCATCGTAGGAATAGAACTCTTCGCCGTATTCCTCGCAGAATGCCTCGTAGTCATAGATGAGCTCAAGGCTGTCCATGGGCACCCATCCGGAATGTATGCCGCCGTTTGCATCGGACCAGTCGTAGTTAGGTATGGGATTGTCGTTTTCGTCGTATGAAAACTGGATAACGCCCCAGAGCTTACCGGCGTTGTCCGTGGTAGTGAAAGAGACATACATCTCGCAGCCGTTGGGCAGAACGGCGACCGTCGTTTTCCCTTTGGGGGAGGTATATACCTTTACGTAGCCGCCCTCGCCGTTGAGTATATATGAGCGGCCAAGATAGTCGCACTCATCATAATTTTCCAAATAATAGTCGTCGCTGGGCTCCCATATGATATCGGCAAACGCTGCATTGCAGAGACAAAATGCGGTCATGAAAGCGAGGGTGAGGGTCATTATGAGTTTTAACATAGTCGTCATCTCCTGTCTTTTCAGATATATAAGACGTTCAATTGTGCCAGATGTTTCATTTCATTGAACATTTTTATCAAATGGAGCGGCCCAATAGTGAAAAATACTTATTGATAATGATGAAAGCTTGTTGTAAAATTTTATCATGAGGAGAGATTTATAGAATTTTGACAGGAGGAAGACACATGAAACCAAATGAAAAGTTCCCTCATCTTTTAGCTCCGCTGAAAATAGGGAAGCTGACTTTTAAACACCGCATGATGTCCTCGCCAACCTCTCAGGCAGAGGTCGGTCAGGACGGCGGCCTGACGCAGGACAACATAGACTATTACGGTCTCAGGGCTAAGGGCGGCGCCAGCCTTGTCACGATCGGCGACTGCGTCGTTGATTTTGACACAGGCCGGGGACACCCGCTCCAGGTCGGTATCAATGAGCCCGCCGCTATGTATTCGCTCACAAAATGTGCGGACGCCATCCACGCCGGCGGCGCGTTGGCGGCCGTACAGATCGACCACTGCGGAGAGCTGGGCTCTCCCGAATTCATGAGAAATGGCAAGGATCCAATCGGACCGATGGAATTCGTCGACGAATACGGCGACTTCATCCGCGGCATGACTGCAGAAGACATCGAATACATAGCCGACTGCTATGCCGACGCCGCAGAAAACGCTAAAAATTGCGGCTTTGACATGGTACAGGTCCACTGCGGCCACGGCTGGCTTATACACCAGTTCATTTCGGAACTCTCGAATAAGCGCACGGATGAATACGGCGGCTCTTTTGAAAACCGCATGCGCTTCCCGCTGCTGGTGCTGAACCGCATCCGCGAGCGTGTCGGAAGAGCTTTTCCGATCGAGGCGCGCATCAGCGCAAGCGAGCTTCTGCCGGAGGGATATGGCATAGAGACCGGCATCGAGATTGCAAAGGCGCTCGACGGAGTTGTCGACCTTATCCACGTCTCCGCCGGAACGCAGAAGGTGCCGTATTCCGCGGTCCTGATGCATCCGCCCATTTTCTCCCCCGAGGCGCCGTTCGCGGAGTATGCAAAGGCTATAAAGGCCGTTGTCAAAACGCCCGTTTCCCTTGTCGGCGCTGTCCATGATCCTGAGCTGATGGAGCGACTCATCGCGGAAGGATATTGCGACTGCATCGCGATGGGCCGCGCGCTGGTTGCGGATCCGTTCCTGCCGAATAAGGTCGTAAAGGGTAAGGAGCATCTTATAACCCCGTGCCTGCGCTGCCTTGACTGCGAGGGCAGCCTGCACGATACGCGCACTCTGCGCTGCGCAGTGAACCCCTTCGCGGGGCGCGAGGCAATGAAGCTCTGCGAGCAGCCGGCGAAGGAATCCCGCCGCGTGCTTGTTGCCGGCGGAGGACCTGCCGGTGCAATGGCCGCGATAACCGCCGCCGAGCGCGGACACAAGGTTATCCTTGTCGAGAAGAAGGATCATCTCGGCGGAGCCCTCGAATTTGCCGACAGCGTTGATTTCAAGATCCAGCTTAAGAAGCTGCGCCTGAGCCAGGAGGTCAAGCTGCGCGAGTACGGCGTTGACGTACGTCTCAGCACGCCCTGCACTCCCGAGCTCGTGCGCGAGATCGACCCAGACGTGTTCATAATCGCCATCGGCGCTGAGCCTCTGCGTCTGCCTATAACCGGCCTGAACGATGAAAACGTCATCTTCGGCGCGGATTACCCCGGCATGCAGAAGCTCAAGGGACAAAAGGTCGTCATCTGCGGCGGCGGACTTATAGGCTGCGAGACCGCGCTGCATCTGGCCAAGGACGGCAAGGAGTGCACTATTATTGAGATGTTGCCCCAAGTGGCCGGCGACTGCAACTTCATGCACCGCATGGCGCTCATGCCGGAACTGGAGGCTAATGTCGAACTTAAGACCTCTCACCGCGTTGCGCGTATCGAGAAGAACGCGGTCTACGCCGTCGACGAAAATGGAGTCGAGCAGAAGTTTGAGTGTGATGCCGTTGTCGTTGCCATGGGACTTACGCCTAGGAGTGCGGAGGTAGATGAGCTTCGCGGCATCGTTGCAGAGACCGTTGTCATAGGCGACTGCTCCAAATCGGGCCGCATACTCCATGCGACCCGCGCAGGATGGGAAGCGGCGCTAAATATAAGCTGAAGAAAAGTATATAAATTTATATATTAGGAGGAAAGCTATGTTTACAACTGTGCAGCTTGCAGACCGCTGGTTTGACAAGCGTGAGATACAGAATCTGGCGGGAAAATATGTTACGAGCCTGCTTATCATGCGTGACAGCACGATATTCGACGACTTTTGGGCAGGCGCTGAAGATGTTTGTCTCAGCTTCAACGATGGTTCCTATGTCGGAGAAGAGGCCGTACGCGGCTATTATGCAGCTTCGGCGGAGATAACGAACAAGAAATCTGAATTTATCAGGAACCTGTTTCCGGCTGAGCTCGGCGGGCTCAGTGACGAAGAGGTTTTTGGCGTCGGACAGCTTCGGGCTATGCCGATCACTACACCTGTTATCGAGATCGCTCGCGACGGCAAGACCGCAAAGGGCATCTGGCATGTTCAGGGCTCTGAGAACGGCGTAACTCCCTATGGGCCTTTGTCTTATTGGACGCTCGGCTTCATCTGCATCGACTTTATCAAGGAAGGCGACGACTGGAAGCTCTGGCATGTCCTGCATGCTGTGGACATCCATAGTCCCATGGGCGAGAATTGGACAGAACCGAAGCAGCACGAGGTTATGGAGGACTTCAAAGCTCTTGCGGAGCTTAAGCTTCCGGCTTACAGTGTTGAGCGGGTCAATTTTGTCGGATATTCCACCGACAGACCGTTTACCGCGCCCCCGCGTCTGCCGGAGCCATATGAGACCTTCGGCGAGACCTTCAGCTACGGCGTTTGAGAGGAGGCATAAATAAATGTATAAACTCAGACAGTTTACAGACGACGAGGCCATACGCAGGGTATGGGACGTTGAGGACATCAAGAACCTGATCAGCAGATTTACATATTTTGAGGCCGGAAACAGACGCGAAGAAGCGCTTGAATCCCTCTGGGTCAAAAAGCCCGGGAATATGGAGACGGCCTCCTTTGGCCGCAACTGGGGCTTCTTTGTAGGTATGGAGAACATCCGCAGATACTATCTCGGCGGCAACCGCTTCGGCGCAGTCGGCACGATGACGATGCACCCGTTCTCAACGAAGCTCCTGTATGTAGCCGAGGACGGCGAAACGGCTCAGGGCCTGTGGATGGGTATAGGTTATGAGGCCGCAGCCAATGGCGCTGGAAAGCTCGAGGGCAAGTGGGTCAATGAGCGCATGGCAATTGACTTCATGAAGGAGGACGGCGTCTGGAAGATATGGCATGTGTTTGTCGGGACAAACTTCACAAACGTCGCCGGATACGATTATACGAAGCTTGAGCTGAACACGGAGATGCGTGAATACCGCAACGGCAATCCTTCGTGGTACATGGTCGGCAAGGGACGCACCGAAATGGTCGGAGAGGTCGCGAAGTTTGACCAGATAATAGACTATCCCGAGCGTGAAGCATTTCTCGCGGCGCAGCCGACTTATACCGGCGAGATTTACACCGCGCTTTACAACGATCAGATCTCGTTCCCTCAGCTGCCTGTCGATTACAGAAGCTTCGCTGATACGACGCCTTATACCTATGAGGGCTTCCGTGCGTCTGTCAGCACCGGAGAAGGGAGGACCATATAATGAAGAGAAATCTTACGACTGAGCAGAAGATCCGCAACGCGGTCGCCTGCCAGGAGGTCGAGAACCTCCATGCCCGACACTGCTATATGCATTGCGGCGGCAGAAATATTGAGGAAGTGGATAACTATTGGATACACAGCGACGGCGTTTCCTGGGGACACTCCTTCGGTAAGTGGACGAGCTGGACCGGCGTCAAGTACGGCTGGGGCGGATCTCTTGAGCGCAAGGGAACAAGCTGCTTCCTTCAGCTGAGCCAGGTCTGGCCGCAGGTCGCGGGCCTTGACCCGAGACCCCTGTCGGAGGCTGCAATGCACACTCTCGCGACAGATATAATCGAGGTGGCGGAGGACGGAGAGTCCGCCAGAGCGTATTTCTATACGCCGGGCACGATCTCCTCCACTCTGAACATGAGCAAGGAGCGCGAGGGCGCTTGGCTCTGGGAGCGTTACGGCATTGAGTACATGCGCGATGATGACGGGGAGTGGAAGTTCTATACCATACAGGTATGTCCTGACATCATGGCAGGCTTTGACGCGGGGAACCCGTCCGCAATGAGTTATGACATGTGCAGAAAGGGCATCGTTATGCCTGACGCTGACGCCGACGAGAGCCAGATCCCCGGTGGTGGCGGACCAAACGCCCCCATAACCGACGAGCCGAGGCATGTGCATAACAGCTATTCCATGACTCAGACTGTCCAGAACCCGGTTCCCTGGCCGGAGCCTTACGCCACTTTCGACTATGATCATTCTTACAGATATCGCGTGGAGGACTGGAAATGAAAAACGTCGTCCTTATCGGGATGCCGGGCACGGGCAAAAGCACTGTCGGCGTAATTCTTGCAAAGCGCCTTGGCTATGGCTTCCTCGATACGGACATACTCCTTGCCGAAACAGAGCACAGGAAGCTGCCCGAAATAATCGCTGCCGAAGGATATGAGGAGCTTATCAGAATCGAGGGACTCCTTGGGGAATCTATCGAGCGGGAAAGTTGCGTGATTGCGACCGGGGGCAGCATGGTTTTCTCGGAAAAGGCGATGGAAAACCTTCGCAGAAACGCCGTGGTTATATGGCTGGATACGCCTGTTGAGGAGCTCGAAAAACGCCTTGTCACTAACCGTGTTTCGCGCGGAGTCGCGGCGCCGGACGATATGACCGTAGCGGATATCTACGCTCTGCGGAAGCCGTTGTACGAGCGGTATTCGGATTTCGCGGTTGAGTGCGTGGAAGGCACGGAGAATGTCGTTAATGCGCTTCTTGAGCTGCTCGAGAGCAAAATATGATAAAAACAGAACAACAGCGCGGACGGATCATTCCGTCTGCGCTGTTACTTTGCTCAAAAATTTTTTTATTCTTTGTAATGAGAATAATGCTATGCTATAATTAATTAAATCAAAAAATATTACACGCCGTATTGGGGGAAATAAACATGAGCAATATCGGAACAAGATGCGTTCAGGCAGGGTACACCCCGGGAAACGGGGAACCGCGCCAGATCCCTATTGTACAGAGCACAACTTTCAAATATGATACCGGCGACGCAATGGGCAAGCTGTTTGATCTTGAGGCGAGCGGATATTTTTATACCCGCCTCCAGAATCCGACTAACGACCACGTCGCTGCGAAGATCGCGGCACTCGAGGGAGGTACAGCGGCAATGCTGACTTCCTCCGGACAGGCAGCAAACTTCTTTGCCCTGTTCAATATCTGCTCCTGCGGCGACCATATCGTGTCCTCGTCCTCCATATATGGAGGGACCTTCAACCTTATATCCGTCACGATGAAGCGCATGGGTATTGAAGTGACCTTTGTTTCTCCAACGGCATCAGCAGAAGAGCTCGACGCCGCTTTCAGGCCTAACACAAAAGCCGTATTTGGCGAGACTATTGCCAACCCTGCGCTGACAGTGCTTGACATAGAGACTTTTGCGCAGGCAGCGCACCGCCACAGAGTGCCGCTAATCGTTGACAACACCTTTGCTACGCCAGTGAACTGCCGCCCATTTGAGTGGGGCGCGGACATTGTAACGCATTCTACGACCAAATATATGGACGGCCACGGTGCCGCGGTCGGCGGAGCTATTGTGGACAGCGGAAAATTTGACTGGAACGCGCATGCGGACAAGTTCCCGGGACTCACGACGCCGGACGACAGTTATCACGGCGTTACTTATACAGAACGCTTTGGTCTTGAGGGCGCGTTTATCACAAAGGCGACGGTACAGCTTATGCGCGATTTTGGAGCGATACAGTCGCCGCAGAATGCATTTATTCTGGGTCTTGGCCTTGAGTCGCTGCACGTTCGTATGGAGAGGCACTGCAAAAACGGGCAAGCGGTTGCCGAATATCTTGAGAATCATCCTAAAGTCGCATGGGTCAACTATTGCGGCCTGCCCTCGAATCCGTATTATGAGCTTGCGCAGAAGTATATGCCGAATGGGTCCTGCGGCGTGGTGTCCTTTGGCCTCAGGGGAGGACGTGAAGCAGCGGAGAAGTTTATGGAAAATCTCAAGGTAGCGCATATCGCGACCCATGTTGCGGATGCCCATTCCTGCGTGCTGCATCCCGCGAGCACGACTCACAGGCAGATGAACGATGAGGAACTTGCCGCCGCAGGCGTTCCTGCCGACCTCGTGCGCATGTCTGTTGGGATAGAGGATATAAACGATATAATAACAGATATAGACGACGCACTTGCCGCCATATGAATGAGGTGAAATAAGATGCCCATAAAAATACCAAATGCGCTTCCTGCCCGGGCTGTTCTGGAAAACGAGAATATTTTCGTTATGACGGAGACCCGTGCACGGACACAGGATATACGCCCTCTGCGCATAGCGCTCCTGAACCTGATGCCGACCAAGGTCGTAACTGAGACGCAGCTGAGCCGTCTGCTCGGAAATACCCCGCTTCAGGTGGAGCTTGAGTTGGTACAGGTCAGTTCTCATAAGGCGAAAAACACCTCTGAGGAGCATATGCTTGCGTTCTATAAAACCTTTAACGAGATACGCGGGGAGTATTATGACGGCCTGATCATAACCGGCGCTCCGGTGGAGAAGATGCCTTTTGAAGAGGTCGAGTATTGGCCGGAACTCTGTGAGATCATGGAGTGGAGTACAACGCACGTACACAGCACCTTCCACATCTGCTGGGGTGCGCAGGCGGGCCTCTATTATCATTATGGTATCCCCAAGTATGATCTTCCGAAAAAGCTTTTCGGCGTGTTCAAGCACCGTGTCGTGTATAAAAACCCAATACTCCTGCGCGGCTTTGACGATGTGTTCATGGTCCCTCACTCCCGCCACACTACCGTCAAGCGTGAGGATATTGAGAAGATACCCTCGCTGAAAATTTTCGCAGAATCCGATGAGGCAGGGATATACGCTGTCGCCGCCCACGGCGGACGCCGTGTATTCGTTATGGGCCATTCGGAGTATGATCGCGACACGCTGAAAACCGAGTATCTGCGCGATAAAAACGCAGGACTGCCGATCGATGTGCCGAAGAACTATTTCCCCAACGACGATGACACTCAGACCCCTGAGATGACATGGCGGTCTCATGCGAACCTTTTGTATTCAAATTGGCTGAACTACATTGTTTATCAGGACACTCCGTACGATGTTAGCACGATAACGAAACTGGAAAACGAAGATCTCTCAGCTAGCCGGTAGGACCAGGGAAATTCCTGACAAACCGCTGAAAACAGTTTTAATATCCAAAGACGGCGCCCATTCAGTCGCGCCGTCTTTTTATTGCTGCACGATGCAAAGTAGCCGCCGCTGGAACATTGTGCCTGGCAGCGCGCTCTGCGTTGACTTCCTGTTGTCCTTGGTTTTGTGCGTCGCTTTCGCGGTTCCTGCGCTGGTGGATGACACGGCAGAACAGGCCATGGTGGTTGTGGAAAGCGGCACAGCGGAAAATATCGGCGAGGTATACCCGGCGATTTTTAAGGCTCTGTACGAACAGGACGAGGCGCCTGTGCGTCTGCGTTTGGACGCGGATGTGCAGCTTGTATGGGATGAAGCCGTTGTACTGGGCGCCAGCGATTACAGCGGCAAGTTTGACACTGTTTACGGCGAGGGCTGCATCCTCGCCATTCCCACCCCTGACATGACCATCGACCTGAACGGGCACATCTTGACCAGCAGCCCCGGTCTGCTGATCAAGCCAGAGCCCGAAGACCCCGAGAACCCAGAAGATCCTGAAGATCCAGTGGACAATGTATTTACCGATGTTCCGGCCGACGCCTATTATGCCGAAGCGGTGGCCTGGGCGGTCAACGAGCAGGTTAACAACGGCACCAGTGAAAACGCATTCTCCCCGGTGCAGGACTGCAACCGCGCTCAGACGGTTACGTTCCTGTTCCGTGCGGTGGCTTAATAAAAACTGAACATCTGTTTGATAAACCAAGAAAGACACAGGGTTTCGCTTTCGGGCGAAACCCTGTGTCTTTCTGTTTTTATTACAGCTGTACTAATGGTATGTCGGGATAAAATTTTTCCCCTGCTGCGTATAACAGCAGGGGAAACACGGTTCGTTAAAGCGGTTTGTCAGTCTACCATACAGAGGCCGTCCAGAACGAAAGCGCCGGATTCATAGCCGGTTTCAGTCTCTACCTCAAAGGCATAGCCGTCCTGGCTGTTCAAATGCAGCCAGATTTCGCCGCCGCCGGAGGTTTCCGCGAGCACCCATTCCTTGTTGTCGGTTGCCGTCAGCGTAAGCTGTGTGCCGGCCGGAATGATGCTGCGTTCTGAATCACTGCTGCGGTCTGCATAGCCTGCAACGGGGACCAAAGCAGTAACGTTGGAGCCGAGCCTGTCGGCAAAGGGGTAATACAGATCCTGCTCGATAAGGTCGAAGCGGCTTTCATCACCGGGCGTCCAAGATGCGGGAGCCCACCACGTCTGTAAAATGCTGAGCCGGATATAGGAATCAACCGTTCCGACGCCGTTGAAGCTCATGTCAGAGCTGTCAGCTCGTCCGTCGTATACAAAGCCCGGGACATAACCGATGTAGTCAAGCTCGCCGCCTGCATAGCGGAAGAAATAGGTCACGTTGTCATCACTGGGGCCGTAGTCCATGATGGCGATCTCAAGAGCGCCGTCAGAGGAGTCGAGGTCTGTGATTGCCCAGTAATCTGTTACGAGGCAGTCGGTGTAAAACTTGCCGTCATATATGCTGTCCTTAAACTCTTTGCCATTAATGATTAGGGAATCCAGCTCCCAGGGGAATTGCTCTCCGTCAATGCTGGGGGTATAGGCGATCTCTTCTTCACTTCCATCGCCGTCAAGATCGATGGAGAAGCTTTCGCCGCACTTTAGAACTATTGGGAAGTCATGGGTGGGGACGTCGGTCACCGGCTCGTCACCAGGCTGCTCCTGAGCGGGGGAGTCAGTCTCAGCGGGGGCGGGAGTGTTTATTTCTGCGGGCTCAGGCGAGACCGTATCATCGCTGATGGGAGCGTCGGATACGCTGTCGAGCTGGGCCTGAGACGTACATCCGGATGCGAATGCAAGCAGCAAAAGGACGGACAGCGCGGTTATAAGTATTCTTTTGTTCACAAAATTACCTCCTAAAAGAGAAAATAGGGGACGGGTTGAGCCCATCCCCAGCTTTTTTACAGTTTTTCAATAGCTTTCATCATTTCGTCAAGCCAGGCACCTTCGAAGCGTTCGATGCAGCCGGAGTCGCAGAGCTTTGCGAGCTTCGGGTCGATTGGCAGCCGCGCGACATTCGGGATGTTGTAGTTCGCTGCTATTTCATCGATGTGGCTCTCGCCGAAGATGTGGTGCTCTCCGCCGCAGTCGGGGCACTTGAAATAGCTCATGTTCTCAACAAGCCCGATAACGGGAATGCCGATCATGGAGGCCATCTTGACAGCTTTGGTGACGATCATGCTTACGAGCTCCTGCGGGGAAGAGACGATGATAAGGCCGTCTACGGGGAGCGACTGGAAAACGGTCAGCGCAACGTCGCCGGTCCCTGGGGGCATATCGACAAACATATAGTCAACGTCGCCCCAGATAACGTCGGTCCAGAACTGCTTAACAGTCCCGCCGATCACAGGACCGCGCCATATGACAGGGTCAGTCTCATTATCAAGCAGCAGATTGAGGCTCATGACGGCGATGCCGTCGTCGGTATAGACGGGGATGATGCCTGTTCCGTCGCTCATTGGGCGCTGTCTGACACCGAAAGCGGTCGGGATCGAAGGCCCTGTTATATCGGCGTCTAATATTGCAGTACGGTGGCCGGAGCGGGCCGATATCACGGCCAGAAGGGAGGTGACAAGGCTTTTTCCGACGCCGCCCTTACCGCTGACTATGCCAATTATTTTTTTGACCTGCGTGCCGGGATGGGGTTGTGCAAGCAGGCTTTCCGGCTGGCGGTCCGCGCAGCTTGCGCCGCAGCTTCCGCAGTCATGTGAACAAGATTCACTCATTGTTAATTAATCCTCCTGAGAGATGAGTAATTACAGTATATCCGCTTTTTATGAACAATTCAACCTTGCAGGGACATAAGATAGTCCGCCGCTTCCAGATATCCTTCGAACCCGTGCCCGGAGATGGTCTTAGCACAGGCGGAGCGAATATATGAGATCTGACGGAATTCCTCACGTGAGTCCACGTCTGAGATGTGGACCTCTACCGTCGGGATACCGACGGCCTTGACGGCGTCGAGAAGCGCGACACTCGTGTGGGTATAGGCGCCCGGGTTAATGATGATGCCGTCCTGTGTGCCGTAAGCGGACTGTATCGCGTCGACAAGCGAGCCTTCGTGATTAGATTGGAAGAAAGTGACCTCGGCGCCGCGGTTTTCGCAGTGCCTGCGTATCATCGAAACGAGGTCGTCGTAAGTCCGGCAACCGTAAATATCCGGTTCTCGAACCCCAAGCATGTTGAGATTAGGGCCATTTATAACAAGAAGCTTCATACTTTCAGAAAATCCTCCATAATTTTTTCCGCAGCGGCGGCAATGCTGCCGTCGTTGGCTATCCTGCAGTCCCTGAGCGATGCGTAAAACGGGGCGCGCTTTTCCTGCATTCCCTTCAAGGCCTCCAGCGAAGTAGACAGCGGACGGCCGTCAAGCGCGAGAGAGTCTAGGTCACGCTCGATATGATATATGCGCCCGTTCTGACGGAGCGGGGCGTGATTACGCACATCCACGGGCACGCCCCCGCCGGTCGCGATTATAACGCCGCTCTTTGCGCCCAACTCGGATATGACCTCGCGTTCGAGCGAGCGGAAATGTTCCTCGCCATGGTGCGCGAAAATATCCGGGATACTCATTCTGGCGCGGGAGACGATAACGTCGTCCGAGTCGAAAAATTCGCGGCCAAGCCGATCCGCCAGAGCATGTCCGATAGAGGTCTTGCCGCTTCCGGGCATGCCGATCAGAATTATATTTTCAATACTCTGCGAGATAAGGCGGCAGACCCTGTCCGTTTCCTCCGGCGGGATGGCCTTACCGGTATACAGCTCGTCTGCAAGGCGCGCCTGTTCAACGAGCATTATAAGCCCGTCGCTGTGCGGCAGACTGAGCTTTTCCGCCTCGAGCTGAAAGGCTGTGCGGCGTGGGTTGTAAACGACGTCCAGAACTCCCAGAAGCTTTTCGAAGCGCTCAAGCGTGATGGGGCTTTTACCGCAGAGCGGATACATGCCGACGGGCGTTGTATTGACGATGATCTCTGCATCAGGATGGGTTGAATATACGTTGTCGTAATTAGTCTCGCCTCCGCGGGAGACAAAGACAACGTCGCGTGCGCCGTGCGCCTTAACGACGGCGTGAGCAGTTTTTGAGGTCCCGCCGGTACCGAGTATGAGTACTTTCCGGCCTTCAAAGGAGATGCCCGCCTTCGCGGCCATGAGCTCAAAGCCGGAATAGTCCGTGTTATATCCGCGCAGAACGCTGTCCTGTCCGACAACGAGCGTATTAACGCAGCCGATCGCCTGTGCCCTCGCGTCGATCTCGCCGCAATAGGGCATAACGGCAGTCTTATATGGTATGGTGACGTTTAGTCCGAGAAAACCGCGTCCGGTCAGAAACGCGCCCAACTCCTCGCGGGGGAGGGGGCACAACTCATAGTCAAGAACGCCAAATGCTTTGTGGATGGGAACCGAATAGCTGTGCCCAAGCTTTTCACCGATTAATCCATATTTCATTGACGGGATACCTCCAATAGGTTTTTGCCTTAAAAGTAAGCGTATCACCGGCATACGGCAATTGTCAATACCTCAAATGTGTCCGGACTTACTTTAATTTTTCGGTATTGTTTTTCGGCATGAAAAGCGCGGAATTCCCATGAAGCGAGTGATAAACCACGCTTCCACGACCGCTTGTGATTTGACAGAGCGGCATATTGAGAGTATAATCCTGATTAACAGGGTACAATAGTATTGCACCAGCAAACGGAAATGAACCGGCCGCGGCCGGTGAGCGCATCTACTTTTTTACCATGTCCGCACTTTCGGACGCAATCTATTCCGGTGATGACACAGGACAGACAGGGCTGCTCCCTTTGGGCGATTCAGGGCGCAAAGCAGCAGTAAGTCGGTCTTATTTCGTTATGTCCAGAGCCGGTTACATATAGCTTATATAAAAGGAGAAATAATTTAGTAATGGCATCAAAACTGAAAATAATTCCGCTCGGAGGTCTCGGCGAAATAGGAAAGAATATGACCGCATACGAGTATGGAAAAGATATAATCGTCGTTGACTGCGGACTTGGTTTTCCGGATGACGAGATGTACGGCGTTGATATCGTGATACCCGATACGACCTATCTGCGCCAGAACAAGGACAAGATCCGCGCGATCGTACTGACGCACGGACATGAGGACCATATCGGCGCGGTCCCCTATGTTATGAAGGAGATAAAAGCGCCGGTTTATGCGACCCGTTTGACCGCAGGACTTGTCGAGATAAAGCTCGAGGAGCACAAGCTGCTTGACAAGGTGGAACTCATAACGCTTGAGGCGGGAGAGCGCTTTACCGCCGGTTGTTTTGAGGTCGAGCTTATCCACATGAACCACAGCATTGCGGACGCCGTCGCGCTTGCTATACACACGCCGCTTGGTGTTGTCATCCACACAGGCGACTTCAAGATAGACGTCACCCCCATACAGGGCGGCATAGCAGATATAGCGCGCCTTGGCCAGCTCGGTAAGGAGGGGGTGCTGGCTCTGCTGTCGGACAGCACAAACGTTGAAAGGCCGGGATATTCCGATTCCGAGAGGAAGGTCGGAAACCGCTTTGACCAGCTGTTCAAGGGCTGTGACAAGCGCATTATCGTAACGACCTTTGCCTCCAACGTCCACAGAATACAGCAGATCATAAACGTCGCGGCGAAGTATAAGCGCAAGGTCGGCATAACGGGACGCAGCATGGAGAATATCATGCGCGTTTCGACAGAGCTGGGGTATATGAACGTGCCGGACGATGTTCTGGTCGATATGAACCAGCTGAAGAATATGCCCAAGCACAAATCGGTCATTATAACGACCGGCAGCCAGGGCGAGAGCATGTCTGCGCTATACAGGATGGCCTTTTCAGGCCACAGGCAGGTGGAGATCGACGCCGGGGACCGTGTTATCATCTCTGCGTCCGCAATTCCGGGAAATGAGCTTACTATAACCAAGGTTATAGACGAGCTTTTTCACAAGGGCGCCGAGGTCATATACGATAAGCTGGAAAACCTGCACGTATCCGGGCATGCCTGCCAGGAAGAGCTCAAGATGATGCTCGCGCTGACACAGCCGAAGTTTTTTATGCCGGTCCACGGCGAGTACCGCCACCTCTGCAAGCATGCGGAGCTTGCGCGGGAGCTTGGCGTTGCACCAAACAATATAATAATCGGAGAAAACGGCAGAGTAGTCGAGATAACCAAGCGCAGCATTCGGCTTGGAGGCACCGTGACCGCGGGAAAGGTGCTAGTGGATGGAACAGGCGTCGGCGACGTCGGCTCCGTTGTCCTGCGCGACCGCAAGCATCTCGCGGACGAGGGTATGATAGTCGTTGTAATGACGCTCTCGAGCGAGGATTCAACCCTCATTTCCGGACCGGATATAATAACCCGCGGCTTTGTATATGTCAAAGAGTCTGAATCGATCATGGACGAGATGAAGCGCGTCGTCCTGGAGAGCCTTGAATCCTGTGAATCCCACAGGATCACGGATTGGGCGAGCATAAAGGCGAAAGTAAAACAGAATCTTTCGGGATATCTTTATAAAACGACCAAACGCAGTCCTATGATATTGCCAGTCATAACGGAGGTATGAGCAATGTATAACTATGACTTTATAACATTGGCCCCCGAGTGGGGGAGCGGCGCGCCGATGTGGACAAAACTCAAGCAGGATGGAGTCGCCCATCCTGACGTGATCGATTTCGGCGTTGCGGAAATGAAATTTGTTCTCGCGCCGGAGATAGCAGCCGCCATGACCCATCAGGCTCAGCACGGCACCTTTGGCTATTCATCTGCCGACAGCGGCTATTTTCAGGCTCTTTACAGGTGGATGCGGAAGCGCCACGACTGGGAGGTTGAAAAAGGCTGGGTATGTCAGAGCTATGGACTGGTAGCTGCGATAGGCTGCGCCGTCCGTGCCCTGACAGAGCCGGGCGACGGCGTGCTCGTTTCGTTCCCGAGCTACGGACCCTTCCCGCGCACCGTTCTGCAAAACGACAGGATGCTTGTCAGGACCGACCTTATAAACGAGAACGGCCGCTGGGTGATGGATTTTGACGATATGGAGGAAAAGCTCGCCTCTCCGGAGGTTAAGGTTTTCATCCTGTGCAACCCGCACAATCCCACAGGCCGCGTGTGGACACGCGAGGAGCTTGAGCGGGTCGGCGATATGTGCCTGCGTCACGGCGTCAAGGTCATATCGGACGATATACATTTTGACCTTGTATATGCTCCAAACAAGCACACAGTGTTTGCGGGCATTTCGCCGGAGCTTGCAGATATAACTGTCACGCTGACAGCACCAAGCAAGACCTTTAACATAGCGGGAATGACGATTTCTAATGTGATCGTATCTAATCCGGAGATGCGCGAGGCGGTGTTTGGAGAGATCAGCCTCAGTATGGGACATTATATAAACGCCTTTGGACTGCTTGCCTGCCGCGTTGCCTATGAGCGCGCGGGTGATTGGGTCAATGAGCTTTTGCCGGTTCTGGAGAGCAATGCGAAGCTGTTGAAAGCGTTCTATGAGGAACGGCTGCCGATGGTGAAGATGAACAGGCAGGAGGGTACATATCTTTGCTGGGTAGACTATTCAGGTCTTGGCTTGGACGAAAAAGCCCTCGATGAGCTGCTGCACAAGAAGGCAAAGTTCATGTCTCAGCACGGAGTCGATTTCGGCGAGGGCTATGAGCTGTTTCACCGCGTGAACGTGGCCTGCCCGCAAAAATATCTCGAAATGGCGCTCGAACGGCTGGATACTGCGGTTGCCGAGTCGGGTCTTAAATAATGAAGATACCGTATTTCGATGCGCACTGCGACACGATAACAGCCGTGCTTTCAAGGGGCGGGCGGCTTTTTCGAAGCGGACTTCACCTGGATCTTGAGCGCCTCGGCGCATATGCCCCTGCCGCACAGGTTTTTGCCATTTTCACTCGTCCCCGTGACGCGGCCCCGCCGCCGGATATGACGCCGGAGGATATCTTCAGCATGCATGATGCGCCGGAGGAAGTACTTATCTCCCTCTGTAATGAGGCGCTGGATGGGCTCCTGTCTGAGCTTGAGGAGAATTCCGGGATATCCACGCTCTGCCGTTCGGCGGAGGATATCAGAAGCGCCAATGCGCAGGGAAAGCTCGCCGCGCTTATATCCGTTGAGGGAGCGGAGCTGCTTGGATGCAGCACGCAGAGGCTGAAGGCCGCCTATGAGCGCGGAGTGAGATTGGTTAACATAACATGGAACTACCCCAATTCTCTCTCAGGTACAGCCATGAGCGGCAATAAATCCGGATTGACGGAAAAAGGAAGGGAATTCGTCCGTTTTGCACAGGCGCTGGGCGTCGGTGTTGATATGTCTCACATATCTGAGCAGGCCTTTTGGGATTGCTGTGAGATCGCAAACAGGCCGATAATCGCCTCACATTCAAATTCCAAAGCCCTCTGCGGCCATCCGCGTAATTTGACGGACGACCAGTTCAGAGCACTTGTGAAGCTCGGCGGAGGTGCGGGGTTGAACCTGTGCACGGATTTCCTTGGCCTTGGCAGGGATGTCGAAGCCGTTGTCGAGCACGCGGAGCATTTTCTATCGCTTGGCGGCGAGAAAAGTACTTGTCTTGGCGGCGATCTGGATGGCATTGACGAGCTGCCGCGCGGCATGTCCGGCGTTCAAAGCTGGGATAAAGTTTATGAAGCCATGCTGCGCCGCAACTGGAGCGAAGAACTCGTGAGGGATATATTCTATAACAACTGGCTTGAAATAATGGAGAGAATGATTTGAACATACAGATATTCGGAAAGTCAAAAAGCTTCGATACCAAAAAGGCCGAGCGGTATTTCAAGGAGCGCCGTATAAAATTCCAGAGCATTGATATGGCACGCTATGGACTTAGCCGCAAGGAGCTTGAGAGTGTTGAGCGGGCGGTCGGCCTTGACGGTTTGGCAGATGAAAAACATCCCGATTATGCTCAGTGGAAGTATCTTGCGTATAAGGAGGACAAATTCGATATGCTGTTTGACCGACCGGATATGCTGCGCGCACCAATCGTCAGAAACGGCAAACAGGCTACCGTCGGATACTGTCCTGACATCTGGAAAACCTGGGAGTAAAGCCGTTTTGAAATAAAAAAACTGAATAAACAGGGGAGGGAACATTGTGTCTTACGTTATTCGCGACAACTGTATGAACTGCCAGCGCTGCGCGGCCCAGTGTCCTGTGCAGGCGATCTATTTTGATGGCGTTCACCCGCAAATTGACCCTGGCAAGTGCATTTCCTGCGGGGCCTGCGCTGAGATATGCCGTATCGATGCTCCGTGGGACCCCGCGTATCCTCCGGCGCCGCCGGAGCCGCACGATCTTATTGAGTTGGAATGTGGCCTTGTTGTTATCGGAGGCGGCGGAAGCGGTCTTGTCTGCGCGGCAAAAGCATCAGAGCTGACGGACGAAAAGGTGATCGTGCTTGAGAAGAACACACGTCCCGGCGGGGGCGCTTGGTATGCCGGCGCGGTCAAGACCTATGGCAGCCGCTGGCAGAAGGAGCACGACTGCGGAGATTACCTGGAAGCACACTTCCACAAGTATATGGACTATACCCGCGGGCGTCTGGATCCGCACCTTGTTTACAACTGTTTTAAGTATACCGGCGAGTTCTTCGACTGGTATTACGATGGGCTGCCTGACGAGCTGAAGTCGCGATATCATGTCGGTTATTACCACGTCGATGGAAAAGACGCACATCCCACTCCCATGTATGCTTCGCCTGTGCACGATGGAAGCGACAGCCACGGCAGGAGAGTTATGGAGCGCTGCCTTGAGATACTCGAAAGTCGCGGCGGTGAAGTTTTGACAAGCACCCGCGCCGTCGATCTTGAGACTAAAGACGGAAAGATAACAGCGGTCATGGCGGAGGACGGCGGAGGAAAACTGCGCATCCGCTGCAAGGCTGTATATATGGCTCCGGGAAGCTGGATACATAACAGGGAGATACTTGAAAAATACTGCCCGCGATTTGCGTATTCCACCCCCACACGCAGCGCGCACCTTAACCCGAACTATACTGGTGACGGAATTCCGCTTGCGGAAAAGGCGGGCGCGTTCATAGACTATGACAGCTTTGTAATGCGCAACATGGGCCCGTTCTATTACGATTGGATGCAGTGCATGGAAAAGCGCAATATCTCCGCCATCAGCTTTGACCCGCGCGTTATCTGGGTCAACAAGCTCGGAAAGCGCTGGACGGATGAGTGCATTCTTGAGCGCGTGGATCCGTTTGAGACCGGCACGGCGCTGGAGTACCAGCCCGGAGCCGTGAGCTTCAATATCTTCAGTCAGAACATTCTGGAGGCTTCCGCAAAACAGAATCTTGCCGATGAGCGCACGGCCGAGTGCATAACTGGTCCCTGCGTATTTTCCGACTGCTGGCGTGAGGATATTGACAAGGCCGCGTCTGAGGGCACGCACCTTCGCCGTGCGGATACCCTCCGCGAACTTGCGGAGATATGCGGCATCGACCCCGATGGACTTGAGGAGACTGTAAAGGCTTATAACAGGATGTGCTTAAACGGAAGCGACGACGATTTCCACAAGGCGCCGTCGGAGCTTATGCCGCTTGAGCAAGGTCCCTTCTATGGCGTTGTTTGCTACCTCCAGACGGACGGAGCTTTCGGCGGCATACTTGTAAACGAGCACTCGCAGGCATATGCCGCAGACGGAAAGAATCTTATGCCGAACCTGTGGGCGGGCGGAGACTTTTCCTCCGGCCGGTTTATAAACGAGGGCGGCGTCAAGCGACAGATAACAGACGACCTTGCCTGGGCGTTCTCCGGCGGCTATAACGCGGGAATACACATCGCGGAATATCTCAATGGATAAAACGCGCCAATTTGACGGAAAATAGAACTGCGCCTGCGGATATAAAGTAAATTAGAAGCAAAGTATTAAAATTAGGGCAGTCACCTTTTTTAATGTGACTGCTCTATAAACAGAAAACAGAGATTTTACTTGCCTTTACTTTTTCCGTACATTTCTCAAATTCCGGCTTGTATAAGTGAGCCAAACAGCGGAAGCTATGCTCGCGAACGCATACAATCCTGTCCATCCCATGAAAAAGCGCAGACCGTAAAACGGGACAGAAGCAAACACGCTGATCAAAGTTGCGAGAATAAAACCGCTGTGTGTCAGTCTGAAAATCAGACTGCATATGGAAGATATAAAGCTCAGTAGGCTGATGACAAAGACTATCTTCACAAAAGGAGTATGTTTGGGGGAAACAATTGAAAACACCACCCAGAAAATAACATACAGCAGCGTTACAGCCAGTTCACTTAAATCTGCCGCGCCGCCATACCATGCGCCGCCTAAGTTTAATAAAAAGCAGCACACTGTTACGGCGATCGCAAGCGCTATCCCCAAAAAAAGTATGCGCCCCTCAGTCCAGCTTTTCATCGCAGGTCCTCCTAATCCTGATTTATGAATTTCATTATACCAAAGAATCGACGCAGTTGAAACCCGGAGGCAATGATCTTGCGCTTGACAAAAATGCGGGCACTTTGTATAATATCAGCGAATATTTGATCGACTTTGAAGGGGAGGAGTACGTTCCCTGCCGAAAGAAGAGAGAGGGCCGTTTTGGTGCGAGGTCCTCATGGGGCGGGTGCGGAAGGTCGCCCCGGAGTCCGGCGGATGAAGCACAGGGAGCCAAGTTCGCCGCGGCAGGCTCCCGTTACAGAGCAGCGAGTGCCGCTTTTGCGGAACTCAGGTGGTACCACGGTAATTCTTATCGCCCTGAGCTTTATGCTCAGGGCGTTTTATTTTTAGGAGAGGAAAATATGAAAGAACTTCCAAAAATTTATGACCCAAAGGCCGTCGAGAAAAAGATATACGACATGTGGGTGGAAGGCGGCTATTTCAAGGGCGTCCGCGATCCGGAAAAGGAACCGTTCACAATAGTGATCCCGCCCCCGAACGTCACGGGGCAGCTGCATCTCGGACACGCCTTTGACGAGACGATCCAGGACGTCCTCGTCCGCGTGAAACGTATGCAGGGCTATGCCGCGCTGTGGATACCTGGTACCGACCACGCGGGTATCGCGACCCAGATCAAGGTCGAGGAGGAACTCCGCAAGGAAGGGCTGACACGCTATGACCTCGGCCGCGAAAAGTTCCTTGATCGCGTCTGGGAGTGGAAGAACAAATACGGCAACCGCATCGTTGAGCAGCTCAAAACTCTTGGCTGCTCCTGCGATTGGAACAGAGAGCGCTTCACAATGGATGAGGGCTGCTCTAAGGCCGTTCGCGAGGTATTTGTCAGCCTCTATGAAAAGGGACTTATCTATAAGGGCAGCAGGATAATAAACTGGTGCCCCCATTGCACGACCGCTCTGTCCGATGCGGAGGTCGAGTACAAGGACAAACCGGGCCATCTTTGGCACCTTAAATATCCCATTGTCGGCGAGGAAGGCCGCTATGTTATCGTTGCCACGACACGTCCTGAGACGATGCTCGGCGACTCCGGCGTTGCCGTCAATCCTAATGATGAGCGCTACAAAGACCTCGTCGGAAAGAAGTGCATTCTCCCGCTGGTCAACCGCGAGATACCCATCGTTGCGGACGAGTATGTCGATATGGAGTTCGGCACCGGCTGCGTCAAGATGACGCCCGCCCATGACCCGAACGACTTCGAGGTCGGTCTGCGCCACAATCTCGAGTGCATCCGCGTCCTTGACGATAACGGAAGAGTCAACGAGCTTGGCGGTAAGTACGAGGGACTCGACCGCTATGAGGCCCGTAAGGCTATCATCGCCGATCTGGAGGCACTGGGCCTGCTTGAAAAGATCGAGGAGCACCAACACAATGTCGGCACATGCTACCGCTGCGGCACGGACGTTGAACCGATCATCTCCGCGCAGTGGTTCGTCAAAATGCCGCCTTTGGCCGGTAAGGCAATGGATGTTGTGCGTGACGGCCGCATAAAGTTTGTGCCCGAGCGCTTTTCCAAAACCTATTTCAACTGGATGGAGAACGCCCACGACTGGTGCATCTCCCGCCAGCTCTGGTGGGGTCATCAGATCCCTGCATGGTACTGCGCGGACTGCGGGCATGTGACCGTGTCGCGCGAGGACGCGGTAGAGTGCGAGCACTGCCACAGCAGGAATATCGAGCGCGATCCCGACGTTTTGGATACCTGGTTTTCCTCCGCGCTATGGCCGTTTTCCACCCTTGGCTGGCCGGAAAAGACCGAGGACCTTGAGTATTTCTACCCGACGAGCGTGCTTGTCACCGGCTATGACATCATCTTCTTCTGGGTCGCCCGAATGATCTTCTCCGGCATGGAGCATATGGACAAGGAGCCGTTTTCCACGGTACTGTTCCACGGCCTCATCCGCGACGCGCAGGGACGAAAGATGTCCAAATCGCTCGGCAACGGCGTCGACCCCATCGAGGTGATCAACACCTACGGCGCGGATGCGTTGCGCTTTAATATCATAACCGGCAACAGTCCGGGAAATGACATGCGGTATTTCCCCGAGCGCTGTGAGGCGATGCGCAATTTCGCGAACAAGATATGGAATGCTTCACGCTTTGTGATGATGAACCTGACCATAGACAAGAATGAGCTGCCCGAAAAGCTGGAGCTTGAGGACAGGTGGATTTTGTCCAAGTTCAACAGCCTCGCCGGCGAGGTCTGCGAGAATATCGACAAGTTCGAGCTTGGTATCGCCGCGGGTAAGATATATGACTTCATCTGGGACAGCTTCTGCGACTGGTACATTGAGCTTACGAAGCCCCGTCTCAACGGAGACGATGAAAACGCGAAAACCAGCGCTCAGAAGGTTTTGCTCTATGTCCTGACAGAGATACTGAAGATCCTGCATCCCTTCATGCCGTTTATCACGGAGGAAATTTGGCAGGCGTTGCCGCACGACGGTGAGGCGCTCATGATCCAGAGCTACCCGAAGTTTGAGGAGAGCCTGTCCTTCCCTGAGGACGAGGCCGCCTTTGAGATCGTCATGGAGGCAATAAAGGCTGTACGTTCCCGCCGTGCGGAGATGAACGTCCCCGCAAACAAGCGGCCGCATCTTATAATCGCTACCGGAAAGCCAGAGATTTTTGACAGTGGCAGAGCATATATGTCTAAACTCGCTTATGCGGGCGAGGTCGAGGTACAAACGGACGCACCCGAAAACATCGACGGCATGGTGTGCGTCGTAACGGATGAGGCAAAGATGTATATGCCGATGGCTGAGCTTGTCGATTTGGAAAAGGAACGTGCCCGCATACAAAAAGAGCTTGCCAAGGCGGAAAAGGATCTGGCAGGGCAGAATGTAAAGCTCGCAAACGAGAATTTTGTCAGCCGCGCTCCAGAAAATATCGTCAATAATGAACGCGAGAAAAAGGCAAAGCTCGAGGCGCTGATCGAAAATCTCAAAGAGAGTCTTGCAAATCTCTGAAATCCTCAACCGACGCCGGATTGCGACAAACAACGCGCTTAATACAATATACAATAACAGCATGTACGAGTTTTCGTACATGCTGTTTCCAATTTTAAAGACAGAGGGAGGCGTTTCTCGATGAAAGTGCTCTCATCGTACCGCGACGGCAGGCTGAATCTATATCTTCAGGGGGAGCTGGACCATCATGAGGCCCGCTCGGCAATGGTGCGCATCGAGCAGATGATAGACGAATATCTGCCGCGCGACTGCGCTGTAGATATGTCCGGGCTGACATTTATGGACTCGTCAGGTATTGCGGTCATTCTGAAAATAGCAAAGCGGCTCAATCAGATGGGCGGCAGGGCGTGGTTTGAAAATCCGTCAGTTCAGCCGCTGCGGGTAATAGACGCTTCAGGAATAGACCGTATTGTGCGCATTACAGTTGGCGGAGGTGTCAAATAGTGGAGGTAAATAACTACATAAAGCTTGAATTCCCCTCAAAAAGTGCCAATGAGGGGTTTGCAAGGGCGGCAGTTGCCTGTTTTGCGGCACAGCTTGACCCCAATATGGAGGAGCTGGGTGATATAAAGACGGCTGTCAGTGAAGCTGTCACGAACTGTATTGTACATGCCTATCCTGAAACGGTGGGCAAGGTGCTTATCAAATCGCGGCTGCTTGCGGGGAATATAATCGAAATAACCGTGCGCGATTGGGGCCGCGGCATTGAAAATATCGACAAGGCGCGTGAGCCGATGTTCACTACAGGCGGGGATGACCGCAGCGGGATGGGCTTTACGATCATGGAGAGCTTCATGGATTCCCTGCGGGTGCGATCGACCGTAGGGAAGGGAACTACCGTTGTTATGACGCGGCATATTGTGCCGAGAGCAAATGTGCGCTGATGGATGAGCGGCTTGAACTTTTAAGGGCGGCCAAGGACGGAGACAGGGACGCCGCCCAGCGCCTTGTCGTTGAAAATTCCGGACTGATCTGGAGCGTGGCTAGGAGATATTTCGGCAGGGGAGTGGATCCTGACGACCTTTACCAGCTCGGATGCGTTGGCTTTCTGAAGGCCGTAAGCGGATTTGATGAGAACTTTGGAACGCAGTTTTCAACTTACGCTGTTCCGAAAATATCCGGGGAGATACGCCGTTTTTTGCGCGATGACGGCAGCATCAAGGTCAGCCGGAGCATAAAAGAACGCGCGTTCCTTATTAGGAACGCGCGTTTGAGACTTGAACAGAGCCTGGGAAGGGAACCGACGCTTTCAGAGCTGTCCGCTGATACAGGCATAAGCATTGAGGATATAGCGACTGCGGAAACCGCGACCGGGCCAGCGGAGTCCCTGCAAAAGGAATCGGGCGAAGAGGGGTTCACGCTGGAGCATGTGCTCGGCGACTATGGACAGGAGGATCGCGTTATTGAGCGCGTCGCCCTGTTTGAATCGATAGCAAAGCTGCCTGAACGTGAACAAAAGGTGATAGCCCTGCGCTTTTTCCATGGGATGACGCAGGACTCCGCCGCACGCGTTTTAGGTGTTTCTCAGGTCCAGATTTCACGGCTGGAGCGCAAGGCTGTTTCGACCCTGCGTGAGATCATGACTGAGGATACAGCTCCTTGACGACCTCGAGAAACAGCTTTGCCGCTGGGGTTGAGATGTCGCGCCTCCATACAACGACATACTGGCGCAGCGCGTCATCTCCCTCAATGCGCTTAAAAACGCAATGGTCAGAATAAAAGACCTTGGTCAGCGCCTCCGGGATGATGGATATTCCGAGTCCGGCGCTGACGGAGAGCAGAACGGCTTCCGCGCGGTCAAACTGGTAAAACGTGTGTGGTTTATATCCGCGGGAGTGACATACCTTTATGATCTCTTTATAGAGCGCGGGACCGTCATTTTCGGATACGGCGATAAAACGCTGGTTCCCGAGCTTTGCAAAGTCCAGACTTTCATTCGCCAGAGGATTTGAGTCGTGGAAGGCAACACAGAGGTGGTCTGTCATGGTGTTGAGCTTTTCAAAGCAGTCACCGGCAGGGATCATTTCTTCGGCTGCGAAATGAAAATCGTATTTTGACTCGTTCATCGCCATGACCTGACTGCGTCCGGAAGTAAACGTGATGTCAATTGTGATATTTGGATAACGAGCTGAAAACACCTCGAGACAGTGAGAAAGTATCTGGCTCGAGGTGGTCAGCGAGGCTATAGATACATGCCCCATTGAGCCGCTCTCAAACTTCTGAAGCTGGAACGCAGCCTTTTCTGCGGTGTCGACGATCTCAACAGCGTAGGGGAGGAACGCGCGCCCCTGCTCCGTTATGACGACGTTGCGGCGGCTGCGTATAAAAAGCTGGCAGCCGAGCTGACGCTCAAGCTCAACAATGTGGTGGCTGATAGAGGGCTGGGTTATACCGTTGCGCCTCGCGGCCTCCGAGAAGTTCAGAGTTTGTGCGACGGATATGAAATATTTTAGCTGATTAATATCCACGGTAGTACACCTTTTGTTCATTACTGTAATAAATAATTTATTATATCATAAACAAAAGGGTGATAAGTGTCAATAGCGGCCGGTGATAAAAATACCGGTAAAAGCCATTATCAGACCTTTTCGGTGTTGCGCTTTTTGAGATAGCGGTCTATGTAGATCATGAGGAAAACGGGTATGATCGCGGTGACAGCTCCCATGATAAAGGTTGCGGCAATGCCGACGGCGGTGCCGGCGGTGACGTCGACAGAAGCCTTAATGATGCTGTTTGCAATGAAGTTGAAGAAGATGGAGCTGAAGCCAAGGGCCAGCATGGCAACGCCGTAGTTAGCGCCGGAGTTTTTGGGGCCGAACAGGTCGGTGCAGAGCGCGGCGTTAAGCGCGGAGGGTCCGCCATAAGCGAAGGCGATCAGAGCGATGGTAACAAAATATCCGTATCCGCCGATAAATGTCATGAGAACAGCGCCGACCAGCGTTATTCCACAGAGGATATACATGGTGTTGCTTCTGCCGACCTTGTCGGACAGGGAAGCCATGATAAGGCGGCCGGCGGCATTGGTGATTCCGGTGAAGGAGACGCAGGCGACGGCAACAGAGGTGGTCAATCCCCGGACAATACCAAGATCCTTGATGAGGGGGACACAGAGGTTCCAGGTGCCGTTTATGAAGAAAATGGAGAGGAACAACGCCCAGAACACGGGTTTTTTCATTGCCTGGGGCAGAGTATAGTTGACAGTTCCGGAGACAGCAGCCTTCGGCAGATTCAGACCGGCAATATAGCTTTCGTCAGGCAGGGAGATGAAGATGCAGGCAATGAGGCCCAGAACTGCAAAAACCCCGGCGAGGATGAGGAAAACGGGTGCGAAGTTAACGACCCCGTCAGCATTGCGGAAGAGATTCATGAGAGCCGTTGAAACAGGCGTAAAGATAACGGTCGAGAGACCGAATGCGCTGCAGGCCAGACCGGAGGCCAGACCGCGTTTGTGAGGAAGCCATTTCTGTATGCAGGAAATGCAGGCGCCGTATGCAAAGCCGGAGCCAAGACCTGCCATGATAGCGTAAGTAATATTAAGCATCCAAATAGTGGAGCTGGTCAGTAGGGCGCTGAGCGCGATACCTACTGAGAAGAGAATGACGCCAAGTACACAGGTGAGTTTAGGACCCTTTTTATCATTTATAATGCCGCCGATCAGGTTGCCGAAAACGAAGGCGAAGATCATATACGACGAGACCATTCCTGCTGCGCTGGCGCTCCAGTTATAGGACGTTACGATGTCGGCGCGCAGTGCGCTCCAAAGATAGAGAATGCCGACGCACAACTGCACGACCAGGCATCCAATAATTGACGCCACTGCTTTACTATTGCTTTTTTTCATTTTTTGTTCCTCCTGTAAAAGCGCATAAAAAAACTCCAACCGGTAAGTTGGTGTTATTTTATACCCATTGGTGACTCTGATATAGATATAATATAATATATCATTCATCTTCTATATAAGAATAGCATTAAATGGCCGCCGTGTCAATATACGTCCAAATTTTATTTAGTTAAGTAAAGTGAGTTAAATTTTGACAATAGACACGAAAAAGAAAATCTCCGATCATTATCGGAGATTTTCTGTAAAGTGTCGCAAAGTTATTCTTCAACAGCGCCTGAAAGAGCCCTGTAAACCTCAGGCAGGTTTTTTTCGAGGTCATATGAGCGCATGTCCGGTCCCGTCCAGATGTGAAAACTGTCGGCCTCGGCGACAATTTTTTCATCCCCGGAAATTTGAACTGTATAGTGCAGTTTCAGCTTCTTCGGTGCACAAAAGGTCGCTTTGGTGCGGACTGTGACAGTTCCGGGATAGCGGACGGGCGCATGATATTTCAAATCGAGGCTCACCATCGCGGGGTCAACGCCATAAGCGTGTGTGTAGGTGTAGGGATACCCGCAGGCAGCAAAGAAATCCATGCGTGCGATTTCGTACCAGTATGGATAAATCGCGTGGTGTACAATGCTCATGGCGTCGCAATCGGGGTATCTTACGTCGATTTTGGATTCAACGATCATTTCAGCCCTCGTCGCGCAGGCAGTTACGGGTTATTCCGAGTATCTCACGGGCCTCCTTCGCAGTTGCGATCTCACGCCCAGCGAGTTTTGCCATAGCGACGGCGCGCTCGACGAGCATAACGTTGGTGGCGATTATCTTGTTTCCGTTTTCATCCTTGCCGTACATGACGTTGTCCTCGAGGCCGACGCGCAGACCGTCGCAGCCGAGAGCCAGACCGGCGAGCATCATGGGCATATGGGCCTTTCCGATGCCGGAGACGGACCATGTTGAACCCTCGGGGAGTCTATCGACGAGGAAGCCGAGGTTCTCGGCGGTGCCGGGCATAGAGCCGCCTACGCCCATTATGAACTGGATGTGCGGGGGCTTGGGGATGTTGTGCTTGTTGACGTAGTACATGACGGAGTCGATGTGGCCGGTGTCAAAGACCTCGAACTCGGGCTTGACGTCCTGTTTGACTACCTCCTCGGACAGCAGATTGAGGAAACGCGGGCTGTTTTCAAAGATATAGCTGTTGGACCAGTTGATAGTATTGGGATCGAAGGAGCACATCTCGGGCTTGAGCGCGCCGAGATGCTGAAGGCGCTTATAGTCCTCGTACTCGCCGCCGGAGGTGGTGAGGTTGATGATAACATCGACGTCGGCTTCAGCGCAGTACTTGCGGCAGAGCTGGACGGTCTCGGTAAACTTCTCAAGGCTCATGGACTTGTAGCCGATCTGCATGACGCCGTCGACTTCCTTATCCTCGCGGACATGGATGTGAACGATGGAGGCGCCGGCCTTTGCGACGTCCACGACCTGACGGGCGATCTCCTCAGGGGTGTAGGGGACAGTGGGGGCCTGGCTTTTCTTGGTACCGGCACCGCACATGCAGCACTGGATAATGATTTTATTTGTTTTGGACATGATTGAACACTCCTATATATTAATTATAAGTTGTCTTATATTACTCGCACATTTCAATAACGGTAGCCTGACCCATGCCGCCGGCAATGCACAGAGTTGCAAGGCCGTATTTGAGGCCGCGGCGTTTCATCTCGTGCATGAGCGTGACGATGATACGGCAGCCGGAGGAGCCGACAGGGTGTCCGAGCGCGATAGCGCCGCCGTTTACATTTATAATGTCCATTTTATCCTCCCAGCCAAGCAGCTTAATGCAGCCGAGGGACTGTGCGGCAAAGGCCTCGTTGAGCTCGATGAGCTGAATGTCGTCAATGGTGAGGCCGGCCATCTTGAGCGCCTTGGGAACGGCGTATACGGGGCCGAGGCCCATAGTGCGCGGGTCGCAGCCGGCGGTGCCCATACCGATGATTTTTGCCA
This sequence comes from uncultured Oscillospiraceae bacterium, assembly GCA_964539115.1. Classification (GTDB taxonomy): domain Bacteria; phylum Bacillota; class Clostridia; order Oscillospirales; family Oscillospiraceae; genus CAKSXP01. Next base: position 10,288 of record CAZIHY010000006.1, on the reverse strand, counting down.
TGGGCTTGAGTCCAAGCTCAGCGGCTTTTTCCTCGCTCATGAGCAGCATGGCGGACGCACCGTCGTTGCGGCCGGAAGAGGAAGCGGCGGTGACGGTGCCGGTCAGCTCGCTGGAGTTAAAGAGCCGGCCGTCCTCAGCAGTGTCTATGTTGAAGCAGGGCTTCAATTTGCCCATTTTTTCTTCGTTTGTATCGCGTTTGGGAAACTCGTCTGTGTCAAAGACGATGGGGGGCTTTTTGCGGCCCTGCGGAACGGTCACGGGAACGATCTCGTCGGCAAAGCGGCCGGCATCGATGGCGGCGATCGCCTTGCGCTGGGATTCCAGAGAGAAAGCGTCCTGCTCCTCGCGGGTGATGCCAAGCTGTTCGGCGACCTTTTCTGCGGTCGCGCCCATGTTGTAGCGGCCGTATATCTCCTCGGGCTGGCTCTTGAACTGCCCCTCGGTCACAGCGTCCACAAGCTGGGTGTTGCCTGTGCCGACGCCCCAGCGTGCGTTGCGAAGATAAAAGACAGCGTTGGACATGCTCTCCGTGCCGCCGGCGAGGACGACGTCGGAAACGCCGGTCATGATCTGCATAGCGCCGTTCTGAACGGCGGTCATGCCGGAGGCGCACTGGCGCATGACGGTATGTGCGGAGGCGGATTCTGGAATTCCGACCTTGAGGGCCGCGACGCGGGCGATGTTGGGTTCGTCGGAAGTCTGGCGGCACTGGCCCATGATGACCTCGTCGATCTCCTTGGGATCGATGCCGGTGCGATCAAGCTCGCCCTGCATAACGGCGCAGGCGAGGTCATAGGCGCTCAGCGGGCGGAGGGAGCCGCCGAAAGAACCGACGGCGGTACGGCAGCCGTCGATGATAACTGCGTTTTTCATTTCCATTTTTAATTGCTCCTGACTGTTTGCAAAAATTTTTTCGCGCTCTTACAGCCCTGTCCCAAAGGACAGGGCTGTAAAATACAGACTTATTCCTCAGGCTCCAGATAGGTGATGCCCACATAGTGGTCGCTATCCGTACGTTCGCCGGTATAAGTCGCGGTTTTGAAGCCGGGGAAGCTGATTTCGACGGTCCAGCTCTTGCCTTTGGGCAGATCCTCGAACTCATAGTCGCCGGCCCAGTTGGTGTCCGTTTCATAGCTGGTGCCGCATTCTTCACAGGTGATCTTGACATGGGCGCCGATACAGACCTCCTCAAGCTCCTTGGGATAAGCGACGGTGCCAGCAAGGAATGCGGAGGGGATGTTGAGGTGGACGACGCTGGATTTCATGTCGCCGAGGCACTCAAGCTGGGTCACCTTATTGGCAGCAATGAGTTTGCTGATCTCGCTCTCGGGGTCTGCAAGGTCTCCGAAAACCAGGGCCTGGTTGGGGCAGGCTTCGACACAGCGCGGCTCAAAGCCGGGATAATCGGGGTCATCCAGAAGCTCGGCGCACATGGTACACTTCTGAGGTATTTGCTCCTCTTCGTTCCAGTAGACGGCGCCGACAGGACAGGCGTCCACGATCTGTTTCTGTCCTTTGGACTTCTCGGGGTCGATTATGACGATGCCGTCCTCGCGTTTGTATACTGCTCCATCCTTGGCGGCCGCCATACATGCGGGGTTCTCGCAGTGTGAGCAAGGGGTGGGGACAGTAGCGGTTTTGATATGGCGTTCATTGTCGCCGCGCTCCCACTCGACTATGTTCATCCAATACTGGCCCAGCTCGGGCTGGGATTTGGTGAGAGCGGTATCCCAGCCGCAATGCTCGTCTTTGCAAGCCATAAAGCAGGCGTAGCAGGCCATGCACCGCGCAGAGTTGACAGCGATGCCGGGCTTTTTCATAGGGGTCTTCAGCATTATCAGATGGCCTCCTTCTTCCTAAGCTGCTCGAATAGCCACTGCTCTTTTTCACCGAAGAGCATATCGGCTTCTATTGATGTGCGTACGGGGCGCTCGGTCTCATACTGCTGTTTGTCGACGGCGTCGAGAATATGCTCAAATCCCTGACCATAGTTCGGGTCGGCATAAGACTTCTCAATGTCGATGTTGCAGCTGTAAGGCGCCATGGCGGGCACATAGTCACCAATCAGGCGGCCCGGCGTCAGCACGTTGATGCTGCCGCCCTTGTCCCAGCTCTTGTATACGCCGTATTCGATCGGGTTGTATATACCGGATGAGGTATAAGCGTGGATGGTCTCATAGTTGATACGGTAGGTCACGCGGGCGACCATCAGGCAGCTGCCGCGGTCATTGAAGATGCGGACGACGTCGCCGTCCTTGATCCCCCTCTCCTCGGCCAGCTTGTGGTTGATATGGCAGACCAGATACGGGTTGCCGTTGATGATAACGCGGTTTTTGGGGATCTCCCACAGCCATTTGGCGTGCTGCTGGTAGTGAGTGTGGTAGTCGAAGCGCGGATGCGGAGAGATAAGGCCGAAAGGATATTTATCCGCAGACAGCGACTTGAAGCCCTCCCAGGAATCCTGATAGTGCGGGATCGGCCGGCGGGCCTCATCGTCGGGCGCCCAATATGCGAGGGACTCTGAGACAAATTCAAATTTGCCGGAGAAGGTGCCGAGCAGACCCTCCTCCTGGAAGATCTTGTGATTCATGGTGTCGCAGGGACGGTTCTCAGCAAACCACTGGAAGCCCGGATAGCGGTCCCAGTTCTCATAAAGGCCGGTCTTTGGATCCTTGTCTTCCTCATGATAGGAGACAGGCGGGATGTAATAGCCCTTTTTCTTGAAGTCCTCCCAGCTGATATGCTTGGGAAGGTCACTGAATTGCCAGAAGCGTTTGGCCCATTCTTCCTCAGTACGGCCCTCAGTGAACTCTTCGCCCCAGCCGAGACGAGCCGCGACCTGGGAGAAGATCCAGAAGTCGGAGCGGGAGTCCCACATGGGTTCGATGGCCTTGTCCTGATAGACAATTACCTGCCAGGAGTTGCCGGTCTGAGAATGTGAGCAGTAACCGCCGTTGCCGGAGTTGCCGACCTCGCCGATGTCGATGCGCTCGAGGTTGGAGCAGGCGGGCAGGATGACGTCGGCATGACGGGTCTCAGGCGTCATGTATATGTCCTGATTGATGACGAATTCCAGCTCCGGACTCTTGTACATCTTGGCCCATTTGTTGGTGTCCAGCATGGTGCCGAAGAAGGAGCCGCCATAGCGCCAGAAACAATGCACCTTGTTGTATCCGGGCATGGGATACACATGGCGGGTGAATTCAAAGTCGACGCCGCCGCCGCAGAAGCCCTCGCCGTACCACTCGTAGTGGCCGTCCAGGATCGCATCAGGGAGATTCGGGCGGTAAAGCACCTGCTCAACGGTGTTTACAGGGACATTGTCGCAGATGGGCGCGCCCGCTATGGAGGACAGGGGGTCGGAGTAGCCGCCGAACCAGAAATTGTAGTTCATGGGGCCGCCGCAGGCTGGGGACCAGAAGGCGCGACCGGGTTTGCCCATGCCCTGCATGGCAAACAGCAGCGTCATAAGGCGGGCATACTCGGTGCCGTTGGAGTGTCGGCAGGCGCCGCCGAAGCCGCCGCGCATGCCAGAGCCGCCGGTCGTTACGGAAGTTGCCCAGCGTCGGGCTATCGCCTTGATATCCATGGCGGGAACGAGAGAAAGTTCCTCGGCCCACTTTGGAGTCTTGGCGGTGCCGTCGGGTCCGAGGCCGAGAATATGATTCTTGAATTCCTCGAAACGGTGGCCATGCTGACGGACGTATTCCTTGTCATAGAGATCCTCGGTGATCCAGACATAAGCTATGGCCTCAAGAATGGCGGAGTCGGTGCCCATTCGCGGACCGATCCACTTGTCAGCGTGCTTGACGGAGGTATAGTTATTGAACGGGTCTATGTAGATGAACTGGATGCCCATCTCCTTCATCCACCAGCGCCAGAGTGCGGATTCCTGAGCGGAGTAGCCGCCGCGGCTGGTGTCCGGGTCGGTCGACCAGCAGACGATGGTCTCGGTGTTCTGCATGGCCATCTCCAGCATATCATAGGGCTCAGGGCCGCCAAGACGCCAATAGTAGCCGTAGGAGTGGGGGGTGCCCCAGTGGAAGCCCTCCCAGGAGTCCGGGTTGTCGGCGACTCTGGTGTAGCCCAGCATGGAGAAGAACCGCTTGAACAGGGAGATTTTATAGCCAACAAGTCCCCAGGAATGATGGGAAGAGGTGCAGGCCGTGATGGTCTCCTTGCCATAGGTCTTCTGCAGACGCTTGATCTCGCGGGCGACAAGGCTGAGTGCCTCGTCCCAGGATGCGCGGCGGTAGCCGGATTTGCCGCGGTTTTCTGTGTTGCGGTTTTTGCCGTCGGGGGTTTCAACGAAGTCCTCGCGGATCATCGGGTATTTCAGACGGTCATAAGAATAAGTCTTGTCACGCTCGCAGTATCCCAGCAGGGACATTGTGGTTTTACGCTGGGGCGTGTACTCCTTGCCGCGGGCCTTAATGACCCAGCCGGCGGGGTCGTCGTCGGTCAGAACGATGGGGCGGACACGGCGAATAACGCCGTCGATGGTATGCAGGGTCATTGGACCGCCGACACACACGCTGTGTGTGATACGTTCTCTTTTGCTGTCGGAACGCATTGCTGCTTTTTCCATATCGCGTTACTCTCCTTACTGTACTTCTATCATTTGACGGGCATAGTCGGAACGGGGATCTATCTCCACCATAGTGCCGACATATTTGCCGTCCTTACGCTCAAAACAGCGCATATCAAAGTCTTCAATAACAGGGATCCAGAAAACACGGCCATCCGGACCCTGATAGTGCTTGCCCAGATGAAACTGGTGCAAAAGCAGTTCCTGCTGGCCACCGGGGGCGTCAAAGGTTTTGCGGGCGTCCGCATAGTGGAGGTTCAGGAAGCTGGGATCAACAACTCCATATCTCTCCCAACGCATCGGGCCGATATCCTTCCAGTCCTCGGGCATGGAACGTATAGCCTCAACAATGCACTCATAAACGTCGGTACCGGGCATGCCGCAGCCCTCAAAATTCTCGTACCAGATTCGAAAAGCGTTGATATGCTCGCTGGGGTGATCCTTCAAAAATCCCTTGACACGGTCAAACAACTCTTCCTTTGTCATGGTGACATAGCCGTCGGGAAGATGCAGCGAATATTTCTTTACCAAATCCACGTTTCTTCCTCCTTATCGAATAACGTTATTGCCGACCAGATCGCCGATGTCTCCGGTATTGCCGGATCTGCGTTCGTCGCCGTAACCGTAGCTCCAGTCGACCGGCATACTCTCAATGTCCATAAGCTTGACATTGCCCAGGAGTATTCCCGTTCCGTAATACTCTTCTCTGAGTTTTTCCTCGGCCATGACTCTGGCTTCCTCCTCACTTTCGGCGTAAACTATCGTTTTTGCCGTTGTACAGAAGAGATATTTAGGTTCGGTTGGCTTTTCCCATTGTGTTTTAGCGGCTTCATAAAAAAATTTTTTCATTCCGGCTGACTCCTTAATACATTCTGCGGTCGGGGATCTCCCTTGCGTTTATCCAGGGATCATATTTCGCCATAAAGTTTTCGTCGTCTCCGGCGAAAACGTACTGTCCCAGCTCAGAGGGGTGGACCCACTTATACTCTGTATATTTGCCTGCGGAGGGCTCGGTCTGCCAGGTGTTGACAGCTTCATAGTAGCTGTGGTAGTCGCATTTTGTGTTGGTATTGTGCGTGATGTTTCCGCAGTAGATGTGCTCAGTCGTGCCGTCCTGCGGCCGCTTGTGCCCGATCATCGCGAGCTTGCCGACAGTGATCTTCATACCCAGCTGCTCCCATGAGATTCGGGATGCCGCATCCTCGTCAGTTTCGTTTGTACGGGCTATTCCGTTGGGGAATTCCCATACGCCGTCACTGTTTTTGCAAATGAGGACGTCGCCCGTTGGACCCGCGTGGTGCTGGATCAAAACGGAAATATAAATCATTTTGTATGTACACCTCTTTTCATCTTGGATCAAAGCGTGTACTGGTGCTCCTCAGGCTGATATCCTTCAGCCTCGAGCTGTGCGCCCACACGCTCACGAAACTCGCGGACGGTTTCCAACTGCACGTTCCTGTCTATACGCCGTACTTCAGTGCCGTCCTCGCAGACGCTGGCCCACTCGGTAAAGCCGCGCCTGGTGCTTCTGCAAACGAACTTATAGGTTTTCAAAACTTTATCCTCCTCCATTTTCACTGTCGTCGGGAACATCCTGCCAACTCATGAAATCCACATCCTCGGCAGGGAGCTGGCCTGTGGCGTCGAGATAGGCGATAATTCCGTTCTCTGCAGCGACCATGACTCCAATAGGGTCCATGCTCTTTTGGTAGACCACACGGAATATCTGGTCGGAAAGTTCTGCAAGATTTTTGATGATCGCCCTGTTCTGAGTGTTCTTTTCGAACGCGTGGCATCTGCCCTCCTCGGCACCCAGCGGATGGATGTAACAGCGATAATCTCTGTTGAAATATACATACATCACTTCAGCTTTTGAAAGTATCGCGGCCATGTCGCCGCCCTCAATGATCTTGAGGAGCTCCTCGCCGTCTTTTTTCGCCGGTTCGAGCCGGACCTTTTCCTCACGCTGTCTTTCCTTAGAATTCACATGCGGCCTCCTTTCCGGAAAAATCCCATCATACTTACAATAAGCCTACACCTTGGAACAATTCCAATGTCAAGATTTTTTTATCACCCTATGTATTTTTGAACATTCTGTCAATTAAGTAAAAACAGTTGCTTTTTTTATGTATATGTTATATGATGACGTTATCAAAAGATAAAATTATTCTATCAGTGTATATAATTTATGTCCAGCTTTTTTTGGAGGAAAATATGAGCAGCAAGTTTACCCCTGACAAGCAGAATATAATAAGCTTCAGCCTTATGGGGCCGGAGAGCGGCGGACCCTGCCTTGTTGACAGTAAGGACGACAGGATGATCCGAATCCGCCCGTATACATATGACGAATCGCTGAAGGAAACTCATAACCCTTGGAAGATAGAGGCGAGGGGCAAGACCTTTTCACCGCCGAACCGGGTAACGATAACTCCCTTCGGCCTCGGCTACAAGAGCCGCGTTTATTCCCCGAACCGGGTCATGTATCCTCTCAAGCGTGTGGACTGGGACCCCAATGGTGAGCGAAATCCCCAGAACCGCGGCAAGAGCAAATATGTCCGCATCTCGTGGGATGAGGCGACGCAGATCGTTGCCGACGAGTTGAGGCGCATGAAGGCGACATATGGGCCCGAGGCCGTTCTTTGTGAAGCGGATATGCACGGCGAGGGAAAAAATGTCGCGCCGAGCCACGGCTGTCCCAACCGTTTGTTGTCTCTTATGGGAGGATATACCCTCCAGATGAGAAACATGGACTCCTGGGAGGGCTGGTTCTGGGGCGCGAAATACGTCTGGGGCTGCGAGCCTGTCGGTGAGATGGCGCCGCAGACGAACCTTTACCCCGATATTGCGCAGAATTCTGAGCTGCTGCTTTTCTGGGGCTGCGATCCGGAGACTACGCCGCTAGGCGTCGTCAGCCACATGCCCAGCCGCCTGTGCTATTGGCTGACAGAACTGGGCCTCAAAAGCGTTTACGTCTGCCCTGATCTAAATTACGGCGCCGCCGTCCACGCGGACAAGTGGATACCCATATTGCCGAATACAGACGTTGCGCTGCAGCTGGCGATAGCCTATATCTGGCTGACCGAGGGTACCTATGATAAGGAATACATAGATAAGCATGCCTATGGTTTTGACAAGTTCGTTGAGTATGTCATGGGGGAAGAGGACGGAGTTCCGAAGACCCCGGAATGGGCCAGCGAGAAATGCGGCGTTAAGGAATGGACGATAAAAGCGCTGGCGCGCGACTGGGCGAAAAAGGCAACGAGCATCATCCACGGCAACGGCGGCTGCTACATCCGCGGCCCTTATTCCTCGGAGCCTGCGCGGTTGGAGGTCATGCTGCTTGGTATGCAGGGCCTGGGAAGGCCGGGCGTGCACCAGGCAAAGATGATAGAGTGGAACCTCTGGAACAAGGACTATCCCGTTCCGTATCAGGGGCAGTTCGTGCCGAAAATAACCGCTATAGCCGATGCGCTTCGGCCTGTCGACGGCGACGTCGAGCCGCATATAAATATTGCAGGACGCTTCCAGCTCAACGACGCGCAGAAGCAGCGCGCGCCTGAGCTTATAGATCTGTTCAAACAGCTGCCAGCGCCGCTGCAGTTTATCCCGCGCTGCCATATCCACAAGGCAATACTCGAGGGGCACGCGGAATGGCGCGGACTTCAGTGCTTTTCCTCGAGCCAGCAGCCGGTCGGAGACAACTACCGCTATCCGACTCAGCAGTATCAGTTTAAGCAGATGCAGTATCCGCGCCCGGGACTGAGCCGCGTACATATGATCTGGACGGACGCTCCGTGCCAGACGACCTGCTGGAACGACGGCAACATGTCCATCAGGGCGTTTCAGGATCCGTCGATCGAAACGATCGTCGCGCAGCATCCGTGGCTTGAGAACGACTGCTACTTTGCGGATATAATCTTTCCCGTTGTTACAAAGCACGAGATGAACGACCTTGGAAACGACCTGTCCTCGGGCGTCTATACATCTATTTATCTCGAGGAGCCCTGCTGCCCGCCTGTCGGCGAGAGCGTCAGCGACTTTGACGTATGCGCCAGAGTTGCGGAAAAGCTCGGCCCCGAGTATTACGCGGCGTATACCGGAAACCTCAGTGAGAAGGAGCGCGTGCGCTTCTTCTACAAGGCGACCGGCTGTGAGGATTACATGACGTGGGAGGAGTTCAAGGAAAAGAAGATCTTCGTCGTGCCCTGCAAAGACCCGGAAGAGGTAAAAAAGCTGCCCGCTGGCCTGTACAATTTCTGGCAGGATCCGGAGAATAACCCTCTCTCTACTCCAACAGGAAAGCTCGAGTACTATTCAACGCAGATTGCGGAGTATACGCCCAACGACCCGGAGCGCCCGCCGGTGCCGCACTGGATAGAGAAAGGGGAGAGCCACGACGAGCGCCTGAGCTCCGAACGCGCAAAGAAATATCCTCTCCTGTGCATGTCAAATCACGGCCGCTGGCGTATGCATGCCCAGTGCGACGACATAATCTGGAACCGCGAGTTTGAGACGATGAAGGTCCGCGCCAAGGATGGCTATCAGTATGAGCCCTGCTGGATGAACCCCGCCGAGGCGAAAAAGCGCGGAATAAAGCACGGCGACATAGTCAAGGTCTATAACGAACGCGGCATCGTCCTGTGCGGTGCCTATGTGACCGAGCGTCTGATAGAGAAAACCTGTTATGTTGACCACGGCAGCCGACTTGACCCGATAATACCGGGCTGGCTTGACCGCGGCGGCGCGATAAACACGATAACGCCGACAGAGCCCACCAGCAAGAACGCGACCGGCATGGCCGTTTCCGGTTTCCTTGTCGAGGTCGAAAAGGTGACGGATGAGGAGATGGCGGGCTGGATGCGCGATTATCCGGAGGCGTTTGCACGCCACGTCGATCCCGATGCGGGAGTGTGTCTTGCCGGATGGATGCTTGAGGAGGCAGAAGCATGAATGTGATTTTGATAGATATTTCCCATTGTTCAGGCTGCATGAACTGTCAGATCTCCTGCAAGGATGAGCATTGCGGCAACGACTGGCGGCCCTATGCCGCCGCGCAGCCGATGACCGGTCAGTTCTGGTGCAAGGTCCAGGAGAATGTGCGCGGAACTATTCCGAAGGTAAAGATACATTATATATCCCGCATGTGTGCCCACTGCGCCGACGCCCCGTGTATGGACGCTTGTGCGGCAGGCGCGATAGAGCGCCGGGAGGACGGACTTGTGCTGATATCCCCCGATAAGTGTACAGGCTGCGGTAAATGTGTCGATGCCTGCCCACTGGGGGCGATCTACTTCAACGAGAAGGAAAGCATTGCCCAGAAATGTACAGGGTGCGCCCATCTGCTGGACAATGGGCACAGGCTGCCCCGATGTGTAGAGGCTTGTCCGACTGACGCCATGCGCCTCATTGATGATAGCGAGCTGCCGGAAAACGCGGTGCCCGCCGTTGACGGCGCGCTGGGCGGAAGGCTCTACTATATCAACATTCCGGGCCGGTTTATAGGGGCTACCGTTTATGACCCTATTGAGAAGGAAGTCGTGATCGGAGCTGTCTGTACCCTGCGCGGAGCGGGGAAGGAGTACAAAACGGAGACCGACAGTTATGGCGATTTCTGGTTCCGCGATTTGCCCGAGGATGAGTTTACGCTGACGATAGAGTACCCGGGCTTTGAGATGCTGAGCTTTGAAAAACTCGACACC